>CAJYXO010000263.1 GCA_913778765.1 uncultured Massilia sp.
AGCTGCGAGTGCGTACGAGTTATCGTTTGCAGTTATTGATTTCTGGATGTATTTACGAGGTAACCAGTCCTCGGTATGCCCTGCGCTGCTTTGCAACCCACGTCGAAACCAGGTCGCCCCCCAACGAAGAACTTCCATTGTATCGCAAACGGAAGCGGTGTGCAGTGATGCGTCTTGCGGCCGGTCTGTGAAAGTCGAAAAAGTTAACTTTCGATAGATTTCGGTTGTCAAACAAGGACTATCATCTCGGTTGCTGGAGATTTCCGAATGACCAACACCGGAGTCCGAATGACCTGTATCGTCTGCGGCACCCCGCAAGCCGCCGGTTTGACCGGGTGGCATGCGTCCTGCCATGAATGTGGGTACGAAAGTGCAGCCTTGCAGGGGGCGATCAACGAACGGACGTCCGGCGCAGCCGTGGATGAGGATGAGCGCGAGCTGGGCCTGAAGGCGCTGCGCCAGGAAAATTTCCGCGATATCGTCGACCTCGCACGGCGCCTCGCCAAACCGGACGCGCGCCGCCTGCTCGACGTCGGCTGCGCCCATGGCTGGTTCCTGGAGACAGCGCGCGAGCGTTTCGATGTGCTGGGCATCGAGCCGGATGCCGTGGTCGGCGGACGCACCGCGGTGCGCGGCCTGCCGGTACGCCAGGGCTATTTTCCGGATGCGCTGCAGGCCGGCGAAAGCTTCGACGTCATTGTGTTCAACGACGTCATCGAACACATCCCGGACATTCGCGCAGCATTGCATGCCTGCCATGCGCGCCTGGAAGAGGGCGGCCTGCTGATCCTGAACCTGCCGAACAGTGCGGGGTTCTTCTACCGGCTGTCGAAGCTGTTCGCCAGGGTCGGCTGGCGCAGTCCCTTCGAGCGGCTGTGGCAGAAGGACCTGCCTTCGCCGCATGTCCATTACTTCCGTCCCGCCAACCTCGAGCGCCTCGTGGCCACGCATGGTTTCGAGCGCGTGCATGCGGGTGAACTTCCTTCGCTGCGCGCCAAGGGGCTGCTGGAGCGTATCCGCTGCGCCGGCAACATCTCGGGCCTGTCGCTGTATCTGCAGTACGGCGCGGTGCTGTGCGTGATTCCGCTGCTGCGCCTGTTTCCGAGCGACATCATCGTCAGCGTGTTCCGCAAGACGTAAAAAAACCGCAGGGCTCGCGCGTCTGCGGTTTTTTTTGCCGACCGTCAAAAAATCAACGGTTCGGGTTGTTGATCATCTGGTTGCCGAGCATGCCGCCGCCGATGATGCCGGCCACGGTCGCCAGTTTCTTGCCATTGCCGCCGCCGACCTGGTTACCGATCAGGCCGCCGATCACGGCGCCGGTGCCGATGCCGATGTAGTTCGGCTGCGGAGCGGGACGCGGCGCCGGGGCGTAGTAGTCGTTGCGGGCATAGGTATGGTGCACGACCGTGCGCGGTTTCGGCGCAGCCTGCTTGACCGGCACTTCCTTGATCACGGTTTCCTTGATGACCACCGGGGCCGGAGCGGCGGCGGCCACGGGCTGGGCGTACATGGCCGCGGCCGGCTGCGGGTAGGCGCCCTGGACCGGCTGGCCGTAGGCCACCTGCTGGGCCTGGACCGGCTGGCCGTAAGCCACCGGCTGGCCCTGCACAGGCTGCACATACCCTGCCGGAGCCGGCGCCGGCGCGCCGGGGTAGGCCGGGGCATAGCCGTTCTGCGAAGTCATCAGGGCGGCAGCCTGCGGCGACGGTGCGCTGTTCGAGCTCGGCAGGACGCCGGTGATGGCGGCGGTGCCGACCAGGCTGACGACGATGACCGATGCGGCGGCGGCTGCCATCAGCGGGTGGATACGGTTGGTGGTGGTCTTGATCGCTTCCATGTTCTCTGCTCCCGGTGGTGTTGCGTTGTTCGATGGGAGTAGATTACTGGAGCGAATCGTCCAGAGATACACAGTTCCCTGTATCAATCGTAAAGATATGTATCAGAGAAATCAGGCGGCGCGTTCGGCGCTGATCAAGTCGCGCAGCACTTCCAGCAGGTGCAGCGGCGTCTCGAGCAGGTAATCGGCGCCCCAGGTGGCCGGCGGGATCTCGCCGCAATAGCCCCAGCCGCAGGCCACGGTCACCATGCCGGCGGCGCGGCCCGCTTCGACGTCGCGCAGGTCGTCGCCGACGTACCAGCACTGTTCCGGCGCCAGCTTCAGGCGGCGGGCGCCTTCCAGCAGCGGCGCCGGATGCGGTTTCGCGAAGCCGGTGGTATCGCCGGAGACCACGCAGCCGGCGTGCGCCAGCCCGATCTGCGGGATCAGCGGGTCGGTGAAGCGCATCGGCTTGTTGGTGACCACGCCCCAGGTCATGCCGGCCTGGGCGATGCCTTCCAGCAGGGCCGGCACGCCGTCGAACAGGCGGCTTTCCACCGCCATTGCCGACTGGTAGCGGTCGAACCATTGCAGGCGCAGATCTTCGTAGCCGTCGTCACCGGGGGCGAGGCCGAAGGCGGCGCCGATCATGCCGCGCGCGCCGGCCGAGGCGGTGGGGCGCAGTACCTCGTAGGGCGTCGGGTCGAGGCCACGCTCGGTGCGCAGCCAGTTGACGGCGGCGGCGAGGTCGGGGGCGGTGTCGGCCAGCGTGCCGTCGAGGTCGAACAGGACGGCGCGCGGTGCGGGCAGGCGGGATGGAAAGGTCATGAAATGAAGGCTTGGCGCTTAGAGCGGCTTGGTGCAGGCCACCATGTAGTTGACGTCGGTGTCCTGGTTCAGCGAATAGATCTTGGTCAGCGGGTTGTAGCTCAGGCCCTTCATGCCGTCGAGCTGCAGGCCGGCGGCGCGGATGAAGCCGGAGAGCTCGGCCGGGGTGATGAACTTGGCGTAGTCGTGGGTGCCGCGCGGCAGCATGCGCAGCACGTACTCCGCGCCGATCACCGCGAACAGGTAGGACTTCGGATTGCGGTTCAGGGTCGAGAAGAACACGTGGCCGCCCGGTTTCACGAGGGTGCTTGCTGCGCGCACGATGGCGGCCGGATCGGGCACGTGCTCGAGCATTTCCATGCAGGTGACGACGTCGAACTGGCCCGGTTCCTCGGCGGCCATGTCCTCGGCGGCGATTTCCTTGTAACGCACCTCGACGCCGGATTCCAGGCTGTGCAGGTCGGCCACCTTCAGCGCCTTCTTCGACAGGTCGATGCCGGTCACTTTCGCGCCCTTGCGGGCCATCGATTCGGACAGCACGCCGCCGCCGCAGCCGATGTCGATCACGTTCTTGCCGCTCAGGGGCACGCGCGCGTTGATCCACTCCAGGCGCAGCGGATTGATCTCGTGCAGCGGGCGGAATTCGGAGGTCGGGTCCCACCAGCGGTGGGCCAGTTCGCTGAACTTCTGAATTTCCAGGGGGTCGGCGTTGGCCGTCGTCGATGCTTGCGTAGTCATAGGTCGGAATAATAGCGGAAATGCCGCAGCGCGACGGTTAGATTCAGAAAAACTTGGATCTCCGCCTTTGCGGGGCGTCTTTCCGGCCAGTGCCCGGAAAGACAAAGAAAAAACCCCGCCGAAGCGGGGTTCATCTGGCGGCTAGCCCATTCAGTGACTGATCACTGCTGGGTGCTGCGGGTACCGACCACTTCGATTTCCACGCGGCGGTTCTTGGCGCGGCCGGCGGCGGTCTTGTTGTCGGCCACAGGCTGCTTCTCGCCCTTGCCTTCGGTGTAGATGCGGTTCGATTCCACGCCCTTGCTCTGCAGGTAGGCCTTGACGGCTTCGGCGCGGCGGACCGACAGCTTCTGGTTGTAGGCATCGGTGCCGATCGAGTCGGTGTGGCCGACGGCGATGATGACTTCCAGGTTGATGTCTTTCAGCTTCGAGACCAGGTCGTCCAGCGATGCCTTGCCGGCCGGCTTCAGGACGGCCTTGTCGAAGTCGAAGAAGGCGTCAGCCGAGTAGCTCACTTTTTCCGAGGTCGGGACCGGAGCCGGCGCCGGGGCAGGGGCCGGGACTTCAGGCGCCGGAGCGGCAACCGGCGGCGGCGGCGGGGCCACGCACTTTCCGTTTTCCAGCTTCTCGGGCGGCACGCACAGCGGTGCGTCGCAGCCCGGGACCGCGTCGGCCGGGGTCCAGTAACCGGTACGCCAGCACAGGCCGAAAGGATTACGAGCGATCACGCCGCGGGCATCCTGCACGTAGGCACTGTAGGGCTTCGGCGCCTGGATGTCGGTCGTCAGCGGTGCATACGGCGGTGCGCTTTGCGCGAAAGCGCTGCCAGCCATCGCCGCCGAGGCCGCGAGCATGAGGGTTGCCATTTTTTTCATATTTTTTCTTCCTTTCGGTAATTCTTGAGCGGGCGCGTAGGCAGAATACTAACATCTGCACGGGCGCGCCGGTTTCGCATTGTGAAACAAGCAATTAACTTCTCGGCCATTTTGCCACATACGCCACATCCGCACGACCGCACGCGGCCGCAATTGGGATGCATGGGATTTGTCGCGTTGTTTCTGCGCAACAACGTGTTGTGAACAGTTCGCAAGCTTGACGAAAGTTTATGACATGCATGTGTCAAATTGCTAATCGTGCACTTGTCAAGCGTGCTGGGCTTGCTTTCAAAATGCACTGCTGATATAGCGCGCGTGGTAAAATCGAACGCTTGGAAACTTAAAACTGGTGGCCCCGACAGGCCCCGAAAACAGCCGACTCGCCAATGGATCAATTCGCAAAAGAAACAATTCCAATTTCTCTGGAAGAAGAGATGCGCAAGAGCTACCTCGATTACGCCATGAGCGTGATCGTGGGCCGTGCTCTGCCGGATGCGCGCGACGGTCTCAAGCCGGTGCACCGCCGTGTGCTGTTCGCGATGCACGAGATGAACAACGTGTGGAACCGTCCGTACCTGAAGTGCGCCCGCGTGGTCGGCGAGACCATGGGTAAATTCCACCCGCACGGCGACGCCTCGATCTACGACACGCTGGTGCGCATGGCGCAGGATTTCTCGCTGCGCTATACCCTGGTCGACGGGCAGGGTAACTTCGGTTCGATCGATGGCGACAGCGCCGCGGCGATGCGTTACACCGAGTGCCGTCTGGACAAGATCTCGCAGGAACTGCTGGCCGACATCGACAAGGACACCGTCGACTTCCAGCCGAACTATGACGGCAAGGAAAAGGAACCGACGGTCCTGCCGACCCGCATCCCGAACCTGCTGGTGAACGGTTCCTCGGGCATCGCGGTCGGCATGGCCACCAACATCCCGCCGCACAACCTGTCCGAAGTCATCAACGGCGCGCTGCACGTGCTGAAGAACCCGGACTGCACGATCGACGAACTGATCGAACTGATCCCGGCGCCTGACTTCCCGACCGCCGGCATCATCTACGGCGTGTCCGGCGTGCGCGACGGTTACCGCACCGGCCGCGGCCGCGTGGTGATGCGCGCCAAGACCCACTTCGAAGAGTACGGCAAGGACGGCGGCCGCGTGGCCATCATCGTCGACGAGCTGCCCTACCAGGTGAACAAGAAGTCGCTGCTCGAGCGCATCGCCGAGAACGTGCGCGACAAGAAGCTGGAAGGCATCTCCGACATCCGCGACGAGTCCGACAAGTCGGGCATGCGCGTGGTGATCGAGCTGAAGCGCGGCGAAGTGCCGGAAGTGGTGCTGAACAACCTGTACAAGCAGACCCAGCTGCAGGATACCTTCGGCATGAACATGGTGGCGCTGGTCAATGGCCAGCCGAAGCTGCTCAACCTCAAGCAGATGCTCGAGAGCTTCCTGTCGCACCGCCGCGAAGTGGTCACCCGCCGCACCGTGTTCGAACTGCGCAAGGCGCGCGAGCGCGGCCACATGCTGGAAGGCCTGGCCGTCGCGCTGGCGAACATCGACGAATTCATCGCCATCATCAAGGCCGCGCCGACCCCGCCGGTCGCCAAGGTCGAGCTGATGCAGCGTACCTGGGATTCGTCCCTGGTGCGCGAGATGCTGAGCCGCACCGAAACCGGCGCCGCCGGCGGCATCGAGGCGTTCCGCCCCGAGCACCTGCCGAAGCACTACGGCATGCAGGCGGACGGCATGTACCGCCTGTCCGACGAGCAGACCCAGGAAATCCTGCAGATGCGCCTGCAGCGCCTGACCGGCCTGGAGCAGGACAAGATCGTCAACGAGTACAAGGACGTGATGGCGCAGATCGCCGACCTGCTCGACATCCTGGCCCGCCCGGAGCGCGTCACCGCGATCATCGTCGACGAAATGGGCCAGATCAAGGCCGACTACACCGAGAACGGCAAGGACGCGCGCCGCTCGGCCATCGAGCACAACGCCAGCGACCTCGAAACCGAAGACCTGATCACCCCGCAGGACATGGTGGTGACCCTGTCGCACACCGGTTACATGAAGTCGCAGCCGATCTCGGAATACCGCGCCCAGAAGCGCGGCGGACGCGGCAAGCAGGCGATGGCGACCAAGGACGAGGACTGGATCGACCAGCTGTTCATCGCCAACACCCACGACTACATGCTGTGCTTCAGCAACCGCGGCCGGATGTACTGGCTGAAGGTGTGGGAAGTGCCGCAGGGCTCGCGCAACTCGCGCGGCAAGCCGATCGTCAACATGTTCCCGCTGCAGGATGGCGAGAAGATCACGGTGATCCTGCCGCTGTCGGGCGAGAACTCGAGCTTCCCGGAAGACCACTATGTCTTCATGTCGACCAGCCTGGGCACCGTCAAGAAGACCCCGCTGAAGGACTTCAGCAACCCGCGCAAGGCCGGCATCATCGCGGTCGACCTGGACGACGGCGACTTCCTGATCGGCGCCGCGCTCACCGACGGCAAGCACGACGTGATGCTGTTCTCGGACGCCGGCAAGGCCGTGCGCTTCGACGAGAACGACGTGCGCCCGATGGGCCGTACCGCGCGCGGCGTGCGCGGCATGAACCTGGAAGAGGGCCAGAACGTGATCGCCCTGCTGGTGGCCGAGAACGAGCAGCAGTCGGTGCTCACCGCCACCGAGAACGGCTTCGGCAAGCGTACCCCGATCCTTGAGTACACCCGCCACGGCCGCGGCACCAAGGGCATGATCGCGATCCAGACCACCGAGCGTAACGGTAAAGTCGTGGCCGCGACCCTGGTCGACGAAACCGACGAGATCATGCTGATCACGACCGGCGGCGTGCTGATCCGCACCCGCGTGTCCGAGATCCGCGAGATGGGCCGCGCGACCCAGGGCGTGACCCTGATCGCGGTGGAAGACGGCACCAAGCTGTCCGGCCTGCAGCGCGTGGTCGAGAGCGACGTCGATGAAGTCGAGCTGGAGCCGGCGCCGGAGTAATCTTCGCCCTGGTTTCAGCCTGAGACGGCCCGTGCAGCGATGCGCGGGCCGTTTTTATTTGGTTGGTCATGCTGCAATGCGGCGAAAAATTGGCTGGCCTGAGGATTTTTTGCAAGTTTCGTGCGAAAATCAGGTTCCCCAGGCTCTCTCCACGGGCCGTCCACCCTAAGGACCATCATGCACAAACCGCTCGCCGCCATCGCTTCCGCCCTCGTCCTGACCTGCGCGTCCGCCTTCAGCCACGCGGCGGCGCCGATGCCGTCCGCCGATCCGGCCGTCGTCAAGGCGACCAAGGACATGTTCGCGGCCATGAAGGTGCGCGAGATGATGACCACCATGATGGCCCAGGCGGCGCGGCAGATGCCGGTCCAGGCCAAAATGGCGGCGGCGGCCGCGATCAATGCCAAGACGGACCTGACGCCGGAGCAGAAAGCGGAAGCCCTGCAGAAGGCCGACGAATCGATTCAGGGCTCGATCGGCCAGATGCAGGCCGTGTTCTCCGATCCGACCCTGGTCGACGACATGATCGCCGAAATGGTGCCGCTGTATGCCGAAACCTATACGCTCGACGAGATCCGCCAGCTGACCGCGTTCTACGCCTCGCCGCTGGGCCAGAAAATGCAGGCCAAGATGCCCGAGCTGATGAACCGCAGCATGCAGATCAGCCAGCGCGTGATGATGCCGCGCATCCAGAAGATCATGGCGCAGAGCCAGCAGGCCGCGGCCGGCAAGTGAGGCCAGAGGACCGATGACCCAGGTATTCAACTTTTCCGCCGGCCCGGCCGTCCTGCCGAAAGAGGTGCTGCAACAGGCGGCAAGCGAAATGCTCGACTGGCACGGCAGCGGCATGTCCGTGATGGAGATGAGCCACCGCGGCCCCGAATTCATCTCGATTTATGAACAGGCCGAAGCCGACCTGCGCGAACTCCTGAGCGTTCCCGCCAACTATAAAATCCTGTTCATGCAGGGCGGGGGTCTGGGACAGAATTCCCTGATTCCGCTGAACCTTGCCGGCCGCAAGCCCCAGCCTGCCACCATCGACTTCGTGCAGACCGGCTCCTGGTCCAGCAAGTCGGTCAAGGAAGCGCGCCGCTACGCGAACGTCAACGTCGCGGCGTCGGGCGAGGCGAGCGGCTTCACCACCGTGCCGCCGCAGGAGAGCTGGCGCCTCAGCGCGGATGCCGCCTATTTGCACGTCTGCACCAACGAAACCATCGACGGCGTCGAATTCAACTTCGTGCCGACCGTGCAGGGGGATACCCCGCTGGTCGCCGACATGTCCTCGCACATCCTGTCGCGCAGCGTCGACGTGTCGAAGTACGGCGTGATTTTCGCCGGCGCCCAGAAGAACATCGGCCCGGCCGGCCTGACCCTTGTGATCGTGCGCGACGACCTGCTCGACAGCGCGCTGCCGATCTGCCCGGGCGTGTTCAACTGGCGCGCGGTGGCGGACGCCGATTCCATGCTGAACACCCCGCCCACCTACGCGATCTACATTGCCGGCCTGGTGTTCGCGCACCTGAAGCGCCAGGGCGGCGTGGCCGCGATGGAGCAGCGCAACATCGAAAAAGCGCGCCTGCTGTACGCCGCGCTGGACGCCGACGATTTCTACCGGAACCGCGTGGCGCCGGAAGCCCGTTCGCGCATGAACGTACCGTTCTACCTGCGCGACGAATCCCTGAACGACCCATTCCTGGCCGGCGCCAAGGCGCGCGGGCTGCTGCAACTGAAGGGCCACAAGTCCGTCGGCGGTATGCGGGCATCGATCTACAACGCGATGCCGATCGAGGGCGTGCAAGCCCTGGTCGATTATTTGAACGAGTTTGCGGGGCGCTAACTCGTCGTTCCCGCGGAGGCGGGAACCCATTCTGAGCGTGCGACTCCGGAACCTCAGCATGGATTCCCGCCTTCGCGGGAATGACGGCAGCAAACGACAATCATGAGCAAGCAATGACAGACAAACTACAACCCCTGCGCGCCCAGATCGACGCCATCGACGCGCAAATCCTCGAGCTTCTTTCCCGCCGCGGCAAGGTGGCGCAGGAAGTCGGCCACGTGAAGGCCGAGACCAATGCGCCGGTGTTCCGGCCCGAGCGTGAAGCCCAGGTGCTGCGCAAGGTGGCCGACAACAATCCCGGTCCGCTGAAGGACAGGGATGTCCAGACCATCTTCCGCGAGATCATGTCGTCCTGCCGCGCGCTGGAAAAGCGCGTCACGGTGGCCTATCTCGGCCCGACCGGCACCTTCAGCGAGCAGGCCGTGTTCCAGCATTTCGGCAGCGCCGTCGAAGGGCTGCCCTGCGTGTCGATCGACGAGGTATTCCGCGCCACCGAGGCCGGCACCGCCGACTATGGCGTGGTGCCGGTCGAGAACTCGTCGGAAGGCGCGATCAACCGCACCCTCGACCTGATGCTCGGCACCACCGCCATCATCAGCGGCGAAGTCTCGATCCCGGTCCACCACAGCCTGATGAGCAGCACCGGCAGCATGGAAGGCGTGACCGTCGTGTGCGCGCATTCGCAGGCGCTGGCCCAGTGCCAGGCCTGGCTGAACCTGCATCACCCGAACGTCGAGCGCCGCGCCGTCGCCTCGAACGCCGAAGCCGCCGTGATGGCCAGCCAGGACCCGAGCGTGGCCGCGATCGCCAGCGAGATGGCGGGCGAACAGTACAAGCTGGGCGTGGTGCAGGCCCACATCCAGGACGATCCGCACAACCGCACGCGCTTCGCCGTGATCGGCCGCCAGGCCGCCGGCCCATCGGGCACCGACCGCACCTCGCTGGTGCTGGCGGTGCCGAACAAGGCCGGCGCCGTCTACAACCTGCTGGCGCCGCTGGCGAAGCACGGCGTGTCGATGACGCGCTTCGAATCGCGACCGGCGCGCATCGGCACCTGGGAATATTACTTCTACGTCGACGTCGAAGGCCACCAGCAGGATGCGCCGGTCGCGCGCGCGCTGGACGAGCTGAAAGCCAACGCCGCGTTCTTCAAGGTCCTGGGCAGTTATCCGCTAGGCCTGTAACCCATTTTTAATTAGTCATCGAGAGTCCCATGTCGCAATTCGGTCCAGAATACGTCCGCGCCATCGCCCCTTACCAGGCGGGCAAACCCATCTCCGAAGTCGCCCGCGAGTTCGGCCTGGATGAAGCCAGCATCGTCAAGCTGGCTTCCAACGAGAACCCCTTCGGCGTGCCCGAATCGGCCAGGCAGGCCATGGCGCAGGCCGCCGCGGAACTGGGCCGCTACCCGGACGCCAACGGCTTTGAGCTGAAGGCCGCGCTGGCCAAGCGCTACGACGTGCCGGCCGACTGGATTACCCTCGGCAACGGCTCGAACGACATCCTCGAAATCGCGGCCCACGCCTTCGTGCAGAAGGGCCAGGCCGTGGTCTACGCGCAGTACTCCTTCGCCGTGTACGCGCTGGCGGCGCAAGGCGTGGGCGCGCGCGGCATCGTGGTTCCGGCCAAGGACTACGGCCACGATCTCGACGCGATGGCGGCCGCGATCGATGCCGACACCAGGCTGGTCTTCATCGCCAATCCGAACAACCCGACCGGCACCTTCATTTCGGCGCCCGAGATCGAAGCCTTCCTGGCCAGGGTGCCGGCGCACGTCGTGGTGGTGCTGGACGAAGCCTACAACGAATACCTGGAGCAGAAGGACCAGTTCGAGTCGACCCGGTGGGTGCGCAAGTTCCCCAACCTGATCGTCTCGCGCACCTTCTCGAAGGCCTACGGCCTGGCCGGCCTGCGGGTCGGCTTCGCGATCGCCCAGCCGGCGGTGACGGACCTGATGAACCGCATCCGCCAGCCCTTCAACGTGAATTCGCTGGCCCAGGCGGCCGCCATCGCCGCGCTGAACGACAAGGACTTCCTGCGCAAGGGCTTCGAGAACAACCGCGCCGGCTATGCGCAGCTGACGGCCGCTTTCGATGCGCTCAAGCTGGAGTACGTGCCCTCGCACGGCAACTTCGTGCTGGTGAAGGTGGGCGAGGACGAAGGCGCCGGCGCGCGCGTCAACCTCGCGCTGCTGAAGCAGGGCGTGATCGTGCGTCCGGTCGGCGCCTACGGCCTGCCGCAGTGGCTGCGCATCTCGATCGGCCTGCCGGAAGAGAATGCCCGTTTCGTCGAAGCCCTGAAGAAGGCGCTGGGCTGAATGTTCGACAAGGTCGTCATCGTTGGCGTCGGCCTGATCGGCGGCTCGTTCGCGCTGGGGCTGAAGGCGGCCGGCGCGGCCGGCACCATCGTCGGGCTCGAGCGCTCGGGCGAGGCGCTGGCGCGCGCGCTGCAGCTCGGCATCGTCGACCATGCCTATGCCACGCCAGAGGAGGCGCTGCACGGCGCGGATCTGGTGCTGATCGCGGCCCCGGTCGCGCAGACCGGGCGCATCCTCGAATCGCTGCTGCCCTGGCTGGCGCCGCATACCATCGTCACCGACGCCGGCAGCACCAAGGCGGACGTGGTCGCGGCCGCGCGTTCGGTGCTGAAGGCGCGCATCGCCCAGTTCGTGCCGGGCCACCCGATCGCCGGGCGCGAGTCGAACGGTCCGGATGCGGCGATCCCCGACCTCTACCGCGGCAAGAAGGTCGTCTTGAGCCCGCTGCCGGAAAACCCGCAGGCCGCCGTCGACAAGGTGGCCGAAGCCTGGCGCCTGTGCGGCGCCATCGTCCACCAGCTCACGCCGGGCGAGCACGACAAGGTGTTCGCCGCCGTCAGCCATCTGCCGCACCTGCTGGCCTACGCGCTGGTCGACGACATCGCCAACAAGGCGCATGCCGGCCTGCTGTTCCAGTACGCGGCGAGCGGCTTCCGCGACTTCACCCGCATCGCCGGCTCCTCGCCCGAGATGTGGCGCGACATCAGCCTCGCCAACCGCGAGGCGCTGCTCGGTGAGCTGGATGCCTATCTGGCACAATTACATGGTCTGCGCGCGCGCCTGGCCGCCGCCGACGGTCCCGGGCTGGAAGCCGTGTACGGCAATGCCCAGCGTGCGCGCCGCGCCTGGATCGAAGCGATCGAGGCCGCCGAAAAACCGCCTACGCAGGAATCAGGAACAGAATGAGCCAAGTTAAAAACTACCCCGAACACCTCGACCTCGAGCCGGTGATGCACGTCGAAGGCACGGTGCGCCTGCCGGGCTCGAAGAGCATCTCCAACCGCACGCTGCTGCTGGCGGCGCTCAGCGAGGGCGCCACCACCATCCACGACCTGCTGGCCTCGGACGACACCCTGGTCATGCTGGGCGCGCTGCGGCAGCTCGGCATCCAATGGGAGCAGCTCGACGAGCGCACCCATGTCGTGCACGGCGGCGGCGGCGTGCTGCCGAACCACGAGGCGGATCTCTTCATGGGCAATGCCGGCACCGCGATCCGCCCGCTGACGGCGGCCCTGGCCGTGATCGGCGGCGACTATACGCTGCACGGCGTGCAGCGCATGCACGAGCGCCCGATCGGCGACCTGGTCGACGCCCTGAACGCGGTCGGCGCCCAGATCGAGTACACCGGCAATGCCGGCTACCCGCCGCTGCGCATCCGCCGCGGCCACATCCATGCCGACCGCATGTCGGTGCGCGGCAACGTGTCGAGCCAGTTCCTGACCGCGCTCCTGATGGCCGCGCCGCTGATGGCGAAGGACCATGCGGTGACGATCGAGGTCGAAGGCGAGCTGATTTCCAAGCCCTACATCGAGATCACGCTGAACCTGATGCGCCGCTTCGGCGTGACGGTCGAGCAGGACGGCTGGGCTGCCTTCACGGTGCGGCCGGGCCAGCGCTACCGGTCGCCGGGCAGCATCCACGTCGAGGGCGATGCCTCGTCGGCATCCTACTTCCTGGCGGCCGGCGCGATTGCCGGCGGCCCGGTGCGGGTCGAGGGCGTGGGCCGCGACAGCATCCAGGGCGACGTCCGCTTCGCCGACGCGCTGGAGCGGATGGGCGTGACCATCGTGAAGGGCGACACCTGGATCGAGGCCCGTTCGAACGGCGTCCTGAAGGCGATCGACGCCGACTTCAACCACATCCCGGACGCCGCGATGACCATCGCCGTGGCCGCGCTGTACGCCGACGGCACCAGCACCCTGCGCAACATCGCCAGCTGGCGCGTGAAGGAAACCGACCGCCTGGCGGCGATGGCGACCGAGCTGCGCAAGGTCGGCGCCACGGTGGAGGAGGGCGAGGACTACCTGCGCGTGACCCCGCCGGCGGAACTGCAGCCGGCCACCATCGACACCTACGACGACCACCGGATGGCGATGTGCTTCTCGCTGGCCTCGCTGGACGGCAAGGCCCGGCGCGGCAACGCCATGCGCATCAACGACCCGAAGTGCGTGGCCAAGACCTTCCCGGATTATTTCGAAACGTTTGCCGGGATCGCCAAAACCGATTTATTCTGAACACATGCCACACTCCAACATCCCCGTCATCACCATCGACGGTCCCACCGCGTCCGGCAAGGGCACGGTGGCCCACCGCGTGGCCGACCATCTCGGCTTCCACCTGCTCGATTCCGGCGCCCTGTACCGCCTGACCGCGCTGTCGGCGATCCGCCGCGGCGCCGACTTGCAGGACGAGCATGCCGTCGCCAAGGTGGCCGAGCACCTGCCGGCCCGCTTCAACGGCGGCCACATCTACCTGGGGACCGAAGACGTCAGCCATGCGATCCGCGCCGAGGACGTCGGCAACATGGCCTCGAAGATCGCGGCCCTGCCGACCGTGCGCCAGGCGCTGTTCGGGCTGCAGCTGGGCTTTCGCCAGACCCCGGGCCTGGTGGCCGACGGGCGCGACATGGGGACCGTCATCTTCCCCACCGCCAAGTGCAAAGTGTTCCTGACAGCAAGTGTTGAGGCACGTGCGCAACGCCGCTATAAGCAATTGATTGACAAAGGATTTTCTGCTAATATGGACGATCTGCTGGCGGATTTGCAGTCACGCGACGCGCGTGATACGCAGCGCACCGTGGCGCCGCTGGTGCCGGCAGAGGGTGCGCATCTCCTCGATACCTCGCACATGACCGTGGACGAAGCGGTCGCGCAAGTGCTCGCGTGGTGGGCGCACAGCTAGTGGTGCCCGGGCTTGTTCCGGGTGTGTTTCAACTTGACCCAGTTCAGAAGGCATATCGCCGTTCTGCTGGCTAACCTTTAAAAATCTCATGGCTACTGCAGCAAATCAAGATACCGGTATGGAAAGCTTCGCAGCACTCTTCGAAGAGTCGCTGTCGCGTCAAGACATGCGTTCGGGCGAGGTCATCTCGGCCGAAGTCGTGCGTCTGGATCACAACTTCGTGATCGTCAACGCAGGCCTGAAATCGGAAGCTTTCATCCCGGTCGAAGAATTCAAGAATGACCAGGGCGAACTGGAAGTCCAGATCGGCGACTTCGTTTCCGTGGCCATCGAATCGCTGGAAAACGGTTTCGGCGATACCATCCTGTCGCGCGACAAGGCCAAGC
>CAJYXO010000264.1 GCA_913778765.1 uncultured Massilia sp.
ACCGATTGCGAATCGACCGACATCACCCGCAACGAACTGTTCCTGGTCGAGGGCGACTCGGCGGGCGGCTCCGCCAAGATGGGCCGCGACAAGGAATTCCAGGCCATCCTGCCGCTGCGCGGCAAGGTGCTGAACACCTGGGAAACCGACCGCGACCGCCTGTTCGCCAACAACGAGATCCACGACATCGCGGTGGCGATCGGCGTCGACCCGCATGGTTCCGACGACAATCCCGACCTGAGCGGCCTGCGTTACGGGAAGATCTGCATCCTGTCGGACGCGGACGTCGACGGCTCGCACATCCAGGTGCTGCTGCTGACCCTGTTCTTCAAGCACTTCCCGGCCCTCTTCAAGAATGGCCATGTGTGCATCGCGCGGCCGCCGCTGTACCGCGTCGACGTGCCGGCGCGCGGCAAGAAGCCGATCCAGAAGCTGTACGCGCTGGACGACGGCGAACTGCTGGCGATCGAGGACAAGCTGAAGAAGGAAGGCCTGAAGGAAGGCGTGTGGAGCATCTCCCGCTTCAAGGGCCTGGGCGAGATGAACGCCGAGCAGCTGTGGGAAACCACCATGAACCCGGACACCCGCCGCCTGCTGCCGGTGGCCTTCGGCGACTACAACCTGGCCGAATCGTCGGCGCGCTTCAACATGCTGATGGGTAAAGGCGAAGCCGCGGCGCGCCGGGCGTGGCTGGAAGAACACGGTAACGAGACCGAAGCGGATATTTGATTAGATAGAACATGAGCCAAGCAAGCCTTTTTGAACAGATGAATCCACCCGGTGGTGGCGATGGCGGTAACGGTGACGATGCCGAAACCCTCACCCTCTCCACCTTCGCCGAGCGCGCCTACCTGGACTACGCGGTCTCGGTCGTGAAGGGCCGCGCGCTGCCGGACGTGTCCGACGGCCAGAAGCCGGTGCAGCGCCGCATCCTGTACGCGATGCACGAACTGGGCCTGGGCCCGACCGCCAAGCCGCGCAAATCCGCGGCCGTGGTCGGCGACGTGCTCGGCAAGCTCCACCCGCACGGCGACCAGTCGGTCTACGACGCGCTGGTGCGCATGGCCCAGGACTTCTCGCTGCGCTACCCGCTGATCGACGGCCAGGGCAACTTCGGCTCGCGCGACGGCGACGGCGCCGCGGCGATGCGTTACACGGAAGCCCGCCTGACCCCGATGGCGCGCCTGCTGATGGACGAAATCGACATGGGCACGGTCGACTTCCAGCCGAACTACGACGGTTCGGTCGAGGAACCGCGCACCCTGCCGGCGCGCCTGCCGATGCTGCTGCTGAACGGCGCCTCCGGCATCGCGGTCGGCATGGCCACCGAAGTCCCGTCGCACAACCTGCGCGAAGTGGCGGCGGCGGCGGTGGCGATGATCCGCAATCCGAAGATCGCGCACGCCGAGCTGATGACGCTGATCCAGGGGCCGGACTATCCGGGCGGCGGCCAGATCATCACCCCGGCCTCGAACATCGCCGACATCTACGCCACCGGCCGCGGCTCGATGAAAGTGCGCGCGCGCTGGAAGATCGAAGAACTGGCGCGCGGCCAGTGGCAGGCGGTGGTCACCGAGCTGCCGCCGGGCTGCTCCTCGCAGCGCGTGCTGGAAGAGATCGAGGAACTGACCAACCCGAAGATCAAGGTCGGCAAGAAGACCCTGCTGCCCGAGCAGCTGGCGCTGAAGCAGACCATCCTCGGCGCCCTCGACGCGGTGCGCGACGAATCCGGCCGCGAGGCCCCGGTGCGCCTGGTGTTCGAGCCGAAGTCGAAGAACCAGGACCAGGCCGAGTTCATGCTGATGCTGCTCGCCCACACCTCGCTCGAGACCTCGGCCCCGATCAACCTGGTGATGATCGGCGGCGACGGCCGTCCGCGCCAGAAGGGCCTGTCCGAGATCCTGCAGGAGTGGATCGACTACCGTTTCGTGACGGTCCGCCGCCGCACCGAGTTCAGGCTCGGCAAGGTCAACGACCGCATCCACATCCTGGAGGGCCGCGAGACCGTCCTGTTGAACATCGACGAGGTCATCGCCATCATCCGCAATTCGGACGAGCCGAAGGCGGCGCTGATCGAGCGTTTCCGCCTGTCGGACCGCCAGGCCGAGGACATCCTCGAGATCCGCCTGCGCCAGCTGGCGCGCCTGGAAGCGATCAAGATCCAGCAGGAGCTGGCCGAGCTGCGCGGCGAAAAGGAAAAGCTGGAGGACCTGCTCGAGAACACGTCCAGCATGAAGCGCCTGGTGATCCGCGAGATCGAAGCGGACGCCAAGCAGTACGGCGACGACCGCCGCACCCTGATCGAAGAAGCCCAGAAGGCCGTGGCCGAGCAGAAGATCATCGACGAGCCGGTCACCGTGATCGTCTCCGAGAAGGGCTGGGTGCGCGCGCGCACCGGCATCGGCCACGACCCAAGCCAGTTCACCTTCAAGGCCGGCGACTCGCTCGGCAGCGTCTTCGAATGCCGCACCGTCGACAACCTGCTGTGCATCGGCGACAACGGTAAAGCGTATTCCGTGCCGGTGGCCGCCCTGCCGGGCGCGCGCGGCGACGGCGTGCCGATCACGACCCTGGTCGACCTGTCGGGCGGCGGCCGCATCCTCTACTACTTCGCCGGCGCCGCCGAGACGCGCCTGCTGCTGTCGACCTCCGCGGGCTTCGGCTTCATCGCCAAGGCTGGCGACATGGCGACCCGACTGAAGGGCGGCAAGTCCTTCATCACCCTGGACGACGGCGCCGTGCCGCTGGCCCCGCGCGTGGTGAGCGACAGCGCCGGCGCGGTGGCCTGCCTGTCCGAAAAGGGCCGCGTGCTGGTGTTCGGCATCGACGAAATGAAGGTGCTGACCAACGGCGGCCGCGGCGTGACCCTGATGGAGCTGGAGCCGAAGGAAACCCTGCTGGCCGCCCAGCCGATCAGCCCGAAGGGCGTGAACGTCAGCGGCACCTGGGCCGGCGACAAGCCGCGCACCGTGGAACTGTTCGGCGTCGGCCTGGAGCCGCACTTCGGCAAGCGGGCGCGCAAGGGCAAGCCGCTGTCGGCCAAGCTGAAGGCCAAGGACCTGGCCATGCGGGTGCTGGGCGAGGCTGCCTAAATATTGTCATCCCCGCGCAGGCGGGGATCCAAGTTTTCCGCGCTAACGACACGCATGCAAAACTTGGGTTCCCGCCTCCGCGGGAACGACGTTTAATACGCGGGAACGACGCTGTTTTACTGCTGCGCGGCCCGCAACCTGGCCTCCAGCGTCGCCACATCGAACCCGCTCCCGCTGCGCGAACCGTCTGCAAAATAAATCGTCGGCGTGCCCTGCAGGTGCAGCTTCCTCCCCAGCGCCAGCACCTGCTCGTTGGGCGTCGGACAGGCCGCCGGTGCGCCCGGCGCCGCTTTCGATTCCAGCATCCAGTCCTGCCAGGCCTTGGCGCGGTCGGCGGCGCACCAGATGTTCTTCGACTTCACCGCCGAATCGTCCGACAGGATATTCATCAGGAAGGTGTAGACGGTCACGTTGTCGATCCCGCGCAGCGTCTCGTGGAGCTTGCGGCAATACGGGCAATTCGGGTCCTCGAACACCGCCATCACGCGCTGCCCATTCCCCTTGACCGTCTTGATCGCCAGTTCGAGCGGCAGGTCGGCGAAGCGGATCGCCGCCAGTTCGTCCACGCGTGCGCGTGTGAGGTCCTGCAGCGTTCCCAGGTCCACCACCTTCCCCACGAACATGTAGCGGGCGTTGGCATCGGTGTAGAAAATATCGGGGCCGCTGCGCACTTCGTACAGCCCGCCATAGGCGGTCTTGCTGACCGCATCGACCTTCACGTTGCTGCCCATGCGCGGCTCCACCAGCTTGTGGACGCGTGCCTCGTCGGCTGTTTCCCCATGCGTCGGGGCCGCCATGGCACCGGCACTTGCAGCCAGTGCGGCCAGTGCGGCCAGCGTCGTCGTCAGCCTCTTCATCGTGTTTGCTCTCCTGGTGTCATGATGCCGGGCCGTCCGCCGCCAGCCCCGCCATCAGCTGGCCGGCGCAGGACTGGGCCCGTTCGTTACGGCTTTGTTCGAGCACCGCGCCATGCAGCCGGCGCGCGCGCAGTTCGTTGGAGTCGACGTCGTCCGAGCCGGCCGGCGCGCGCATCGTGCGCCAGTCGGCGAACGCCGTCCTGCAGTCTTCGTCCGCGGTCCCGAACCAGGCCTGCGCCACCGGCATGCCGAGCATGCGCTCGCGCAGCTGCGCACGCTGCTGCTGCCATGCCAGCATCTGCTCGACCTGGGCGGCGCTGAGGCCTGCCGGATCGATCGGCGCCAGGCGCTGTTGCGCGCGCAGGGCCGCTTCCATCCGCAGGTAGCGCAGGTAAGCGGCGGCCAGGCCCTCGGCCTGGAACAGGGCCTGCGGATTCAGCCGGCTCTTCAGGTAGGCGCGCAAGGCCTGTTCGCGCGGCTGGCCGGTGTTCAGGTAGGCGTCGAACAGGCGATGCAGGTTGCGATCGGCCAGCAGGCGTCCGTCGGCGCCCGCCAGCGGCTGCTCTCCCGGCGCCGGCGCCGTGCTGCCGGCGGCCGATGCGGCCGATGCGGCCAGCCTGCCCGGGCCGACCAGGCCATCCCAGGGCGACGCTGACGCAGCCGGCGCGGCCGCCACCGCGGGCGGGGTGGCGCCGCCGCCCAGGTAGACCACCCCCATCACGCCGGCCGCCGCCGCAAGGGCGCAGGCCAGGCCGAATCCAAATCGGTTATCCAGCAAAAAAGCCATGGCGTCACATCTTCTTGCGCAGCGACTGGGCGCTGGGCGCGACCGCGCCGGGCACCGCCGGCGCGCCCTCGACCACCGGCGCGGCATAGCGCACCGTGGCTTTCCAGTCGTTGCCGGCGCGCTTCCAGGTGTCGACCACGAAGAAGGTCTGCGGCGCGCGACCGCCTTCACCGTTCAGCCGCCACAGGAAGCTCACCAGCATCAGGTCGCCGTACTCGTGCACCGCCATCTGGCCCACCGAGGACTCGACGGCCGGCGCCTGCAGCCATGCGTGTACGGCGTCTTCGCGCGCGGTCGGCACGCCGGGCGCGGCGGCGCTGCGGATCTCGAAGTCGTCGCTGAGGATGCGGCCGAGCGCGGCCGCGTCATGGCGGCGCAGCGCGTCGTGCCATTCGTTTTCCAGCTTGCTGAAGATGAGGATGTTGCGCGTCGGGACCGGCCCGCCGCGGCCGCTCGCCGCCTGCTCCACCGCCAGCGCGCTGCCGAACAGGGCGGACAGGCCCAGGAAAATCAGGAATCGTTTCATAAGCATCGAACAGGAAATGGGAAAAGGTGGCGGCCGAAGCCGCCACACTGACATCTAGCTCAGGATACCGTCAGCCGGAGGCTCAGGGATACGTCGACACGCATTTCTGCGTGGAGGCGATCAGCCAGTTCTGCTGGATCAGGTACTTCATCGTGCCGAAGGTCTGGTTGTACTTGGCGCCGTTCGAAGCGGTCGAGGTCGTGCCCCAGGTCCAGGCGCACTTGTCGGCGTTTTCCTTGCCGTCGAAGCTGGAGTACCAGGCATTCAGGTTCGGATCGGTGACGGCTTCTTCCAGTTCGTGGGCCAGCACGCTGGCGGCGCCGTCCGCACCCGGGGTGCCGTTCGGGCTCGGGCTGGTCGCGCCGCAGGCCGAGGCGCACTGGGTTTCGGCATTGCCGACGAAGGCGTACTTGATGTCCTTGCCGCTGATGGTGGTGTGGTCATGCCAGCCGCAGTACTGGGTGCAGAAGCCCGAGGTCGCGGTGGTGGCCTTGTCGGTCAGCACGACATACACGCCGTTCGCATCCGCCGGCAGACGGCCCGACGTGATGGCGCTGGAAACGATCGACGCGATGTTGGCATCGGTCAGGCGGGTGCCCAGGGTGCCGCTGTCGGTGGTGCTGCCGGCCAGGGTCACGCTGTTCTGCACGTGGACGTTCGAGCCGTTGTAATAGGTCGTGTTGATGTTGAAGTAGGGCGAACCGCCGATGTGCTGGCCGAGATTGGTCAGCACGTTCTTGGAGGCGGTGTCCCACTGCGCGCCGTACCAGATGTAGTACATGTTGGTCGGCGCCACCATCACCGGACCGCCGTGGTAGGTCAGGTTCGAGGTGGAGGCGCTGCGCCCCGCGCCGCCGGCCTGGCCTTTCGACGCCTCGGTGGCGACGTTGTCCAGCTCACCCCAGCCCTTGCCGGTCGGCTTGAAATGGGAGTTCGGCGTTTCCTTGACGGTTTGCGCCTGGGCGGCGAAAGCACATGCGAGACCTGCTGCGAGCAGGCCGAGTTTGCGGCTGAGTTCCATTTTTTTTCCGTTTCGATCGTTATTGAAATAATGTCGTCCCGAACCGGGACGTTCCCGTTATCTCCGGCAAGGACTTGTGATCCAGACGCGGAGGTTTATCCAAACGCAGGACGCAGGACGCCCTGGCGCTCGAATGCCATGCATGCCGCCTGCGCGATCTCGCAAGCGGTATGAAATCAATGACTACGTGGTGATGACGAAGAGGGAGCTAGCGCAGCGGCAAGGGAACCTGCGCGGGGAGCATGCGGGAGGAGGATGTGAAAAGCGGCGAACGGTGAAGCCAAGCTGTGGAACACGACATTGAGACGCCTCCTGTTGAGCTGCCATACCTACCGAAAAATCCAGTATAGGCTTTAAATGTCGAGCTTGTTAAAACTTCACATTTCCTTGACAAAATAATGAAAAAAACCACAGTCTTTTGAAACATTGATCGATATGAATGAGCAATCGCAACAGATCTCTACTTTTAACTTGAGGAAATGTGAAACGCAAACGGACCCACTAAGGGTCCGTTTGCACTGGATCATGGCGGCCACCGTAGCGGCACGCCAATTTCGATCCTGAATTACTTCGCAGCGTCCTTGTGCGCCTCGGCCACAGCCTTGGCAGTCTTCTCGGCCGCCTTGTTCTGCGCCTTGGCCTTGTCGGCATTGGCATCCACGATCTTCTTCTGGGCCTTTTCGTCGGCCTTGATCATGGTCTCGTGGGCGTCGGCATTCGCTTCGGCGATTTTCTTCTCGGCCTTGGCCGATGCCTTGGCCTTGTCTTCCGGATCGGCCTTCATCACTTTTTCGTTGGCGTCGGCGATCTTCTTGTCGGCCTTGTGCTGGGCCTTGGCTTTCTTCTCGTTGGCCTTTGCAGTTGCCTTCGAGATCTTCTCGTCCTGCTTGGCGACTTCCTTGGCTTCCTTCTCGTTGGCCTTGGCGATGTCCTTGTCGGCGCTGGCGTTGCCGGTCGAGGCGGCGGTCTGGCCAGCCATGCCCGAGGTGCCGGTGGCGTCGGTGCCGACCACGGTGGTGCCGGCGGCCGGGGTGACGGCGGTGCCGGTGGCCGGGGTCATGCCGGTGGCGGTGCTGGTGGCCGGGACGCCGGTCGAGGTGGTGCTCTGGGCTTGGGTCTGGGCATACACCGAGGTAGCGAACAGGCCGGCGATCAGGGTAGCGAGCAGTTTATTCATGGTAGTTCTCCTATTCCGTATATGGTGGAACGACGCGGGGTGCGTCAATCACTTTTTATTAATGTCGAGTTGCCAGAATAGGCCCTTGGGCTGTATTGACTCTGTTCGCCAGCGCACGCAGCCCAAGGATGGCTTGTTAAAGTTGTGACAAAACTTTTCAGCGGCTTTTGCGGCTCAGCGGTTTTCGGTGTCGCCGCCAGCCGCGCGATTGGCTGCCTTGCGATCCGATTTTTCCTTGGCTTCCGCATATTTTTCGATACCGGCCTCTTTCGACTGTTCGGTCTTCAGGCGCGAGCCCGGCGGCGTTTTCACCCGCTTCGTGTTCGACTTGCGCACTTCCAGCTCGGCCTTGGTGCCGGCCTTGCCGCGGCCGCCGGTCGCCTTCGCGTCCTTCGCCGTGCTGTTCGGGGCGGTGGTGTTGGTGGCCTGGGCATTGACGTTGTCCGACTTTTGCGGATCGACGCCGACCACGGCGGTGCTCTTGCCGGTCACCTGGCCGGCCGCATTCACGCCCGCTGCCTGCAGGCCGGTGGCGCCATGCGCGCTGCCGGTGGTGGCAGTGCCGTCGGTGTGCAGGCCGGTGCCGGACACGCCGGCCGCAGTCGCGTTATGACCCGACACGGCCTGGCCGATCGGCGCCGTGTTGGCGCTGCTGCCGGCCTGTTCGCGCGGCTGCGGCTTGGCCTGGGACTGGGTGCCGGTCTGGGCCTGGGCGGTTGCCGCCAGCAGGCCGCCGATGAGAATGGCGAGGAGTTTGTGCATGATGGTTCCCGTTGCTTGAAATAAGCATCGAGCATAGGAGCCGGCGCTCCCGCCATCTGTTCGGCAACGCACTATTTCGACGGGTGCGCGTACAAGTCGATGATCTCCGTGATCCCGTCCTGGCACACCGGGCAGAACTGCTCGCTGCGGTCGAACATGATGCACTGCATGGCCGGACGGTAGTAGCCGCTGGCCTCGTAGTTCGCGCCCTCGAAGGCGCCGATCGCCGTGCGGTAGGGAGCCTTGGAGAACAGCTCTTTCGTGTGCACCAGGTCTTCGCGGAACAGCGCGCTCATCTCCGCTTCCGGACGATTCGCCGCCCGCAGCGCCGCGCGCCGCTTCTGGTAGTCGCGCGAATACGCTTCGTACTCGGCCTTCGGCCACGGCGTCGGCAGCGGCGTGCCGGCCTGCACATGCTTCTTCCATTTCAGCCTGGATGGATCGCGCAGCGCGGTCGCGTTCGGCTCCCACGGCTCCATGCGCGCGCCGCTCGACTGGTAGGCCACCGGCGAGGTGTAGTACTCGTCGGCCAGGCCGGCGAAATGGTGGCCGAACTCGTGCACGAACAGGTAATTGGCCCAGTCGTTGCTGGCCGCGGCCGTACTGAACTGGCCGAAGATCCCGCCGCCGCCATAGGTGTCGTTGTTGACCAGGATCTCGATGAATTCATAGGGCGCGTACTGGGCGATGTCGCGCAGCGCGCGATTGTCCAGCGTCAGCACGTAACGCTCGCTGCCGAAGATGTCGTAGCGGGTGCCCAGTGCGGAGGCATGGTGCACGCCGGTCGAAGGCCGGGTGATGCCCGATTCCTGGGTCGGCACCGCCATCGCCCACACATTGAAATCGCCGGCGCGCTCCTTGAACGGCGACACCTCGAACAAATGCTTCGACAAACGGCGCGCATCCGCTTCGAACTTCGCCATGTCCTTCCGGGTATAGCCGTCGCCGAGGATCAGCAGGTCGACCTTCTGCGGCGACGGTCCGCTGACCTTGACCGGGATCGGCGTGGCAAGGGCCGGCGGCTGGCTGCGCACGACTTCCTGGGCATCGGTGTCGACCTCGACGCTCCAGGCCACCGAGAACTGGTTGCGCTCGTCGCGCTTCAGGATGCGCACGGCGACCTTCCGGTCCGGCTTCGGAAAGCGCACCGATTCGTGGAAACCGCGGCTCAGCTTGTTCGCTTCCTCGGTGGTCTTCCACTCGCCGAACACGGTCGAGAAGTCGCGCGAGTACAGCAGGTCGCCGGTCTTCGCATCCGCCACTTCCAGGCGGTTGTTGCCGCGGTTGGTGTCGTCGAAAGGCTGGGACATATCGCCGGGCCAAGGCAGCGGTTCGATCAGCACGCGTTCGATGGCGTACTGCTCGGAGAGGGCGTTGCCGCTGTGGGTGTAGTCGAGGCGGACGGTGGCGGGCTGCTGGATGCCGGCGGCGCCGGCGCCGGCATCGATCAGGCAGGTGGCGGCCAGCAGTGCGGACAGCAGGCGTTTCGAGACGAGGGACATGGTCTTCCTTGCGGCTGAGAATCGTCGCATTGTAATCCTGGCCACTATCGGCCT
The DNA here is from genome assembly GCA_913778765.1 of uncultured Massilia sp. Taxonomy (GTDB): domain Bacteria; phylum Pseudomonadota; class Gammaproteobacteria; order Burkholderiales; family Burkholderiaceae_D; genus Telluria. The sequence continues at coordinate 9,779 of CAJYXO010000264.1, forward strand.
GTCATTTTCCGCAGGGTGGATCGGCGCTCAGGGCTGCGTGTACTGGTAGATCGGCCGCCGAATCAGGATCGGCCGGATGTCGAGGCGCAGGTTGAATATCGAATAGGCATCGGTCGAGGCAGACGAGTAGCCGACGCTGTCGCCGGCGCGGGTAAAGCGGAACTCGAAGCCGAGGTCGGGCTGCACGCCGTTCGGGCTGCCGAGGGTGATGCCGATGGCTTCCGGCTGGTCGCTGTCGATCAGCTTGCTCATCAGGTCGACGACGGTGCTGTTGCCGAGGATGTCGGCGGTGAACAGCGGCTCGCGGTAATACGGCCGCGACGGGTCCAGCTTGCCGTCGGCCTTGTCTTCGGACGGCGTGAATTCGTGGGTGAGGATGTTGAAGCGGTCGCCGTTGTCGAGGTAGCTGACGCGCACGTTGCTGACGTTGAAGGCCCCTTCGCGCGCGCTGGCGCCGGCCAGGTCGAGCACCAGCGCGCCCTTGTAGCCGATGACTTCGACGTCGCGGTTGGGCAGCACCACCATCGCCGTGTCCTCGTCGATGCCCAGGCCCAGCTTGTAGCCCTTGGCCAGCATGGCCGGCAGCATGCGCGCGAAACGGCCGCGCACCAGCAGGTGCTGGTCGACGAAGACGTCCTCGCCGATGAAGCCGAGGCCGTTGGTGATTTCCTTGCCGTCTTCGACGCCCAGCTTGAGCGTGGCCAGCACCGTGCGCGGACGGCCGAACATGGTGCTGCTCATGATGGCGGCGCCGGCGCTGGTGCCGGCGATCACGCCGCCGCGCCGGTACATGTCCCACAGCGCATCGAGCACGCGGGTGTTGCTGCCGTCCTCGTGGCGCAGGGCGCTGGTGATGCGGCTCTGGTCGCCGCCGGCGAAGAAGGCGCCGCCGGCGGTGCGCACCAGCTCGGCCAGCTTGGGATCGTCGGCGGCGATGTGGTAATCGCTGCCGGCCAGCTTGACGGCCACCGGCACAAAGAAGGCCTTCGCGCCATAGCTGTTGAGGCGGTCGACCAGGAACTTGCCGGATTTCTCGGGATAGCCCGAGGCCGAGGCGAACACGGCGATGCGCGCGTCCTTGCCGCCGGCCAGTTGCAGGATCCGTTCCCAGACCGGTGCATTCCCCGGACGCAGGTTGCCGCCGATGATGACCAGCGAGCCCTTGGGCTGCGCCGCGGCGGCCCCTGAAGCGGCGGCGTTGGCATCCGCGCCCGAGGCAAACTGGACACTGGCGAGCGCCAGCAATGCGAGGATGAGGCGCAAGGCGATCCGGAACATGGCTCCCTTCCCAATCTTGACCAATGGAACAATCCTAAGCCTGATTGCAGAGGACCGGCGCCGTGTTGCGCCGAGTCAGGTCAGATAAATGTTCGGGGAGTAGCGCTCCATCACGGTGTCCGGACGTTGCGGCGCCGTGAATCCGAAGCGTTCGTACAAGGTATGCGAATCGGTGGTGTTGAGGGTGAAGCGGCGCAGGCCCTGCAGGCTCGGATGCTCCATGATTACGCGGATCAGTTGCTTGGCATACCCGCGGCCGCGGTATTCCGGGATCACGAACACATCGCACATGTTGGCGAAGGTCGAGTAGTCGGTCACCACGCGCGCGAAGGCGACCTGGCGGCCGTCGAGATAGCCGCCGAAGCACAGCGAATTCTCGATCGAGCGCTCGACCACGGTACGCGAAATGCCCACGGCCCAGGTCGAGTTTTCGCTGAGGAAGCGATAAATCATCGGCACGTCCAGACGCGTGCGATCGGTACTGACCTGGAAACTGGAGTCGTTGGTAGTGTGCTTCATGGGCGGCGCGAATCGTCACATCTGGTAAAAAAACCAATTCTAGCGCCGTTCGCGGCGCCAGGGTCGTTTGCGCCAATCGTGCGCCGCCCTCTTTCTTCAGTGAGACTTCAGGTAACGCTCCGGCAAGCTCAGGCGCGCGTCTTCGGCACGCCACAGCACATTCACGATCCACCAGCGCTTGCCGTCATGGTAGAGCTGGATGCTGTTGATGCCGCGCTGGAAGGGCTTGGCGTCCTCGGGGGCATGGCGCGATTCATAGGTGCTGAACACGTGCACGATCTGGCCGAAGGTCTCGCTGGTGCGCGCCGCTTCCTTCTCGAAGAAACCCATGGTGGCGAAGGCCTTGCTGTTGCGGCCGATGTAATCCTCCACGCTCATGGCGCGCAGCACATAGTTGCCTTCGGGGCGCGCGCCCACCGCCATCAGCCGGCCTTCGGGCGCGAACAGCGAACGCATGCGGTCCCAGTCGCGCGGCTTGCCGGCGGCGCCGGAAATCACGTCGTACAGCGCGGCGACGATGCCGTCGACGCTCTCGACGTCGGCGGCGCGCGCCTGGTAGGCGCTGGCCGGGGCCGCGGGTGCAGCGGACGCGGCCGGCGCAGCCGCCGTTTGCGCCTTCGCGTGATAAACGCCGGTGGCGCCCGCCACGGCCAATGCCACCGCCAGCAAGGTGGAACGCTTCATCCCTGTCTCCTTGTCATTATTTTAAACAGGCACATCTTCCCGCATTTCTTGCCAGGAGTCACTGCCCCAGCATTGGGGAGCGCAATGCGTGCACAGTTTATAATCAGGGATCCAAGGAACTTCCCACACCGCCTCCATCATGACCGAACAATTCGCCAAAAAAGCGGAGGCCTGGTCGGCCCGCTTCTCCGAACCCGTCTCCGACCTCGTCAAGCGCTACACCGCCTCCGTCTTCTTCGACAAGCGCCTGGCCCTGTTCGACATCCAGGGCTCGCTGGCCCATGCCGAGATGCTGGCCGCCCAGGGCATCATCAGCGACCAGGACCGCGCCGAGATCGAACGCGGCATGGCCCAGATCCGCAGCGAGATCGAAGCCGGCCAGTTCGAGTGGCTGCTCGACCTGGAGGACGTGCACCTGAACATCGAAAAGCGCCTGACCGAGCTGGTCGGCGATGCCGGCAAGCGTTTGCACACCGGCCGTTCGCGCAACGACCAGGTTGCGACCGACATCCGCCTGTACATGCGCGCCGCCATCGACGACATCCTCGCCCTGCTGAAGAACCTGCGCGGCGCCCTCACCGATTTGGCGGAACGCAACGCGGACACCATCATGCCGGGCTTTACCCATTTGCAGGTGGCGCAGCCGGTGACCTTCGGCCACCACCTGCTGGCCTATGTCGAGATGTTCGGCCGTGACGCCGAGCGCATGGCGGACACGCGCCGCCGCGTGAACCGCCTGCCGCTGGGTGCCGCCGCCCTGGCGGGCACCACCTTCCCGATCGACCGCCTGCGCGTGGCAAAAACGCTGGGCTTCGACGACGTCTGCCACAACTCGCTCGATGCTGTGTCTGATCGCGACTTCGCGATCGAGTTCACGGCAGCCGCATCGGTCTTGATGATGCACATTTCGCGCATGTCGGAAGAGCTGGTTACGTGGATGAGCCCGCGTGTCGGCTTCATCGACATCGCCGACCGCTTCTGCACCGGCTCGTCGATCATGCCGCAGAAAAAGAACCCGGACGTGCCGGAGCTGGCGCGCGGCAAGACCGGCCGCGTCTACGGCCACCTGATGGGCCTGCTGACCCTGATGAAAGGCCAGCCGCTGGCCTACAACAAGGACAACCAGGAAGACAAGGAACCGCTGTTCGACACCGTCGACACCGTGCTGGACACCCTGCGCATCTTCACCGACATGGCCGCCGGCATCACCGTGAAGGCCGAGAACATGCGCGCCGCCGCCCTGCAGGGCTATGCCACCGCCACCGACCTGGCCGACTACCTGGTCAAGAAGGGCTTGCCCTTCCGCGACGCCCACGAAGCCGTGGCGCATGCCGTGCGCGCCTGCGACGTGGCCGGCTGCGACCTGTCGGAAATGCCGCTGGAACGTCTGCAGGAATTTTCCAGGCTGATCGAACAGGACGTGTTCGCGGTGTTGACGCTGGAAGGTTCCGTGGCCGCGCGCGACCACGTGGGCGGGACTGCGCCGAACCAGGTGCGCAAGGCCATCGAACGCGTGCGCGGTCAGCTCGCGGAGTAATGTAGAGCGACGGCAATGCGCCGCTACAAGAACCTGGCCGGCGAATCCGGCGTGGTCGCCTACGACATCGACGCCGGCCGGATCGTAGTCCAGTTCCGGAACGGCGAGCGCTATCTCTACACCGAAGACAGCGCCGGCGCCGCCAACATCGCGAAGATGCAGGCGCTGGCGAAAGCCGGCCGCGGCCTGTCCACCTTCATCAGCCAGCACGTGCACGACCGCTACGAACGCCACGAAAGACCTCAGTGACCCGCCAACCCCTCCCCGACCAAGCCTTCTCCGCCTTCCTGTTCGACATGGACGGCACCATTCTCACCTCGATCAAGGCCGCCGAACGGGTCTGGGGCCAGTGGGCCAGCGGCCACGGCCTGGACGTCGAGGCTTTCCTGCCGACCATCCACGGCAAGCGCACCGAAGAAACCGTCCGTGCACTCGCACTGCCGGGCGTCGATCCGGTGCGCGAGGCCGCCTTCATCACACGCGCCGAGATCGACGACGTGGCCGGCATCGAAGCCATCGTCGGCAGCGCCGATTTCCTGGCCAGCCTGCCGCCCGAGCGTTGGGCCATCGTCACCTCGGCGCCGCGCCTGCTGGCCGAGGCGCGCATCGCCGCCGCCGGCCTGCCGATGCCGGCCGTGCTGGTGGCCGCCGAAGATGTCGAACGCGGCAAGCCCGCGCCCGATCCCTTCCTGCTGGGCGCGCGCAAGCTGGGCGTGGCGCCGGCCGACTGCCTCGTGTTCGAAGATACGCTGGCCGGGCTGCAGTCTGCAAAGGCCGCAGGCATGGCGAGCATCGTCGTGACCACGACGCATGCGCATCCGTTGGAGACCGATGTCACCGCCGTGCTCGATTATGAGGACTTGCGCGCCGTCACCACAGCCGAACAGCGGCTTCGTGTCACCTATAGGTGACTTTTTGAGTATTGCGGGTTACACTGCGATTTCTACAACTCATCAAGGAGCAGGGAAATGGCTGAACATGTGACCTCGATCGATGCTGCCGTGCGTATGTCGCACCGCCATCTGATGGCGGCGCTGATGATCGTCGGCATGCTGGGCGTGGCCGCCGTGCTGAGTCTGACCAGCGCCGGCGGCGATGTCGGCAAGATCCTGTGGACGGTGCTGCCGGTCGTCATCACGGTCACCGCGGCATCGCTGAACCGGATGTACAAGCGCGTCGAGACCCGCGCGCGCAAGGCCATGCGCAACGACGAACTGCGCCAGGCCAGCCTGTCGCGAGCCTGGCGCAACGCTTTCCTTGCCGTGCTGGGCCTGCAGCCGGTGCTCGCCCTGGTCCTGACCTGGAACGGCGCCGCGTACGGCGTCGCGCTGATGGCGGCCGTTACCGTCACCATCGGCGCCGGCGTCGCGCTCACCACGCTGCAGTGCTACGACCGCTGATGTCCGAGATCCTCACCACCACCATGAAGGTCCAGCGCGCCCGCCTCGACCTCACCCAGGCCGAGCTGGCCGAGCGCGCCGGCGTCACCCGCAAGTCGGTGAACGCCATCGAGGCCGGCCACATGGTGCCGTCCACCATCCTCGCGCTCAAGCTGGCGAAGGTACTGGGCGTGACGGTGGAGGAACTGTTCGCTATCGAGGCTCGCCCGGATTGAGGCCGTCCTGCTCGCCATGGTCGGCGATGTAGACGCGCGGCGCGAGGGTCTCGGCTTCGATCGGCAGGCTGCCGGCCGGCTTGTTCCTGTCGCGCTTCGGGTAGGGAGTTCCGTCGCGGTGGGTATAGCTGTCGGTGCTGCCGTCGTACAGCATGTCGATGTCGGGATAGGTCGCCTTGTCTTCCTTGAAGCGCGAGCCGACGGCCAGGAACAGCGCCGTGCCCCAGCCGCGGTTGACCAGGTGATGCCCGTTCGGGCGGCCGGCCGGGAAGGCGGCGCAGTCGCCGGCGCGCATCAGGGTCTCGCCCTCGTCGGTGATCAGGGTCAGTTCGCCGGACACGACCATCACGAATTCGTCCTCGTGCGAATGCCAGTGGCGCTGCGACGACGCCGCGCCGGGCTGCAGTTCCGTCAGGTTGACGCCGAACTGCGTGATGCCGCCGGCGTCTCCCAGGGCCTGCCGGCTGCGTCCGCTGACGGCTTCGGCAAAGGGATCGGGATAACCGGTGCCGTTCAGCACAGGGATACTGCTCAGGTCTAGCCGGGCCATGGACGCTCCTCATTCAGGTTTGGACAAGTGACAGTGTATAGTAGCCAAAAAGCCGGAACCAACACGCATGTCCACGCAAGCAAACCCGCAGCAAACCGCCATCCTGCAGTCTCCCGACAAGGTCAAGCTGATCGACGCCGTCGCCGGCGCCGGCAAGACCACCACGCTGGCGATGGCTGCCCGCCATGCGCGCGACGAGGGCCTGTCCGAGCGCGGCATCCTGGCCCTGTGCTTTTCGCGCGGCGCACGCCTGCGCTTCCATGAAAAGCTGAAGGAGGAAGCGGGCGAAGACAGCAGCGTGTTCGTGATGACGGTCGAGGATTTCGCGCGCCAGATGATCGAGGACCTCGCCGAAAAGGGCCGCATCGGCCGCCCCGCCGCCCACCAGGACGTCGAAGGCATCCGCGGCGAGCTGGTGGCCGCCGCCGCGCGCGTCTGGCAGCGCTACCAGGAACAGGGCATCCGCAGCGACTTCAATTTCGGCCTCGACGACAACAACCAGCACCTCGACGACATCGCGCGCCGCCTGGCCCAGCTGAAAGCGAAGCTGGCCACCGCCGAGTTCGCGCCGAAGGATAACGAGAACTTCGCCGACGAAAACGACGATGCCGCCGACTACGACGAAAGCGGCGACGGCGAGCTGGCCGGCCAGGCCGACCCGATCGCCGACATCATCCGCGAGTACGAAGCCCAGCGCCATCCCTACCCCGACGAATTCCGCTGGCAGGGCCCGAACGACGCGGTGGCCGACCTCGTCTACCTGCTGCAGCGCCGGCCCGCGCTGGCGAACGACTTGCGGCGCTGGTCGCTGTACCTGGTCGACGAATGGCACGACGTGAACGCGGCCGAATTCGAGCTGCTGGCGCGGCTGCGGCGCGGCGCGCGCCTGGTGGTGGCCGGCGACCGCGACCAGACCATCAACCGCGACCGCGGCGCCGACCCGGTCTTCTCCGGCCAGCGCTTCATGGAGACCTACCGCGCGGACGGCAAGCGCTTCCCGCTCGGGATGTCCTACCGCTTCGGCCCGGACGCCGCGGTGCTGGCCGACCGGCTGACCCGCAACAACTGCGAAGGCCGCCCGGACCGCAACACGCTGGTCCGCCACGTGCACTACGATCCGGCCCAGCCGGGCGACTGCGCGCGCCTGGTGGCCGGCGCCATCCGCGAGGCCTTGCAAAAGGGCCGCCCCAAACCGACCAACCGCGATTTCGCGGTGGTGCTGCGCGACGTCGACCAGAGCATCGAGATCGAGACCGCGCTGATGGAAGCGAAGATCCCCTACAAATGCGACGGCTTCGAGACCTTCCTGCTGCTGCCGGAGATCCTGCTGCTGCGCGGGATCCTGCATTACGTCAGCAACGATTACTCCGCGTTGAAGGGCCGACCCGAGACCTGCGTGCAGATGGTGCTGGCCCTGTCGCGCTATTTCTACCTGACCCGCGATCCGCAGCACTGGAAACTGGAATGGGCCGAACGCCGCTCGGTGCTGGGCTATGCGCAGGACGAAGTGAAGCGCAACCCGGAAGTGCTGAAGAGCTTCTTCGACGGCGCCCTGCTGCGCGAGACGGAGTTCGACAGCCCGCAGGCGCGCCAGTCGAAGAACCTGGTGCGGCCGGTGATCGCCCGGATGGCCTCTCTGTCGTCCACGGCGACGGCCCACGAGCTGCTGCTTATGCTGCGCGAGCAGGTCGACCTGCACGACGCCACCAGCCGCGCCTTCGTCAGCCGCGACCGCGTGGCTTCGGCGCGGCGTTCGATCGATGCCTTCCTGCGCTTCGCATCGACCCACGGCCAGGCGCCGGCCGCCGAATTCCTGGCCCGGCTCACGCAGATGGAGAACGACGTGGCGATGGTGCGCAAGTCGAAGAGCGCCAACAGCATCGGCACCCGCCGCAGCCTGGTGCGCGTGACGACCATCCAGGCGGCCAAGGGTCGCGAGTGGCCTTACGTGCTGGTGCCTTTCCTGGAGCAGCGGGAGTTCGTGCGCAGCGGCGACGGCGCCAATGAGAAGCGGCACCTGTATGTGGGATTGACGCGGGTGATGAAGGAGTTGGTGCTGTTCGAGCCGATTGATGAGGCGGCGGAGAGGCGGCTGGCTTACTTGAATAGCTAGCCCGTAACTGTAATCGTTAGCTCGTGAACGTCATCCCCGCGGAGGCGGGGATCCAAGTTCTGGATGCGCTAACGATTCGCATGCAAACTTGGATTCCCGCCAAGGCGGCCGGCCAGGTCGGGAATGACGTGCAAACGTTACGGGTCTACGGTCACTGCGCTTCCCCGCGCTTCTGCACCAGCGTCAGAATGTCATAACTCGCCACCAGCTCATCGTTCTGGTTGGTCACCTGCACATCCCATGCCACCACGCCCTGTCCGCGACCCTGCTCGTCGGTACGGTTGCGGTCCACCTTGCGCTTGCAGGTGAGGCGCGCGCGGATGGTGTCGCCGATCGCCACCGGCGCCACGAAGCGCAGGTTGTCGAGGCCGTAGTTGGCCAGCACCGGACCCGGGGCCGGCGAGACGAACAGGCCGGCCGCCGCCGACAACACGAAGTAGCCGTGCGCGATGCGCTTGCCGAACTGGGTGTCCTTGGCCGCGATCTCGTCGAAGTGCATGTAGAAGTAGTCGCCCGACACGCCGCCGAAGTTGACGATGTCCGCCTCGCTCACGGTGCGGCGGTGGGTCAGCAGCGAGTGGCCGATCTCCAGGTCTTCGAACCAGCGGCGGAACGGGTGGACGTCGCTTTCCTTGACCTCGGCGCCGCGCACGTATTCGCCGGTGACGGCCGCCAGCATGGTCGGCGAGCCCTGCACCGCGGCGCGCTGCAGGAAGTGCTTGACGGCGCGGATGCCGCCCAGCTCTTCGCCGCCGCCGGCGCGGCCCGGACCGCCGTGCTTCAGCTGCGGCAGCGGCGAGCCGTGGCCGGTCGAATCCACTGCCGACACGCGATCCAGGATGTGCACGCGGCCGTGCGAGGCCGCCGCCACCGGCACCGCATGCGCGGCGATGGCCGGGTCCTTGGTCACCAGCGTGGTCACCAGGCTGCCCTTGCCGCGCGCCGCAAGGGCCAGGGCTTCGTCGATGCCGCGGTAGGTCATCATGGTGCTGACCGGACCGAAGGCTTCGATGTCGTGCACGGCATCGTTGACCATGCCGTTGCGGCACAGGATCAGGGTCGGCGAGAAGAAGGCGCCGCTGCCGCAGTTGTCGCCGACCGGATTGAAACCGTCGCGCGCGCTGAACAGGACTTCGTTGCCGCGCGCGAGCATCTCCACGCGCGCCGACACGTCGCGGTGCTGGTCCATCGACGCCAGCGCGCCCATGCGCACGCCCTCGACCTTCGGATTGCCGACCACGATCTTCGACAGCCGCGCACGCAGGCGCTCGCCGACCGCATCGGCGTACTGCTCGGGGACGATCACGCGGCGGATCGCCGTGCACTTCTGGCCGGCCTTGCCCGTCATCTCGCGCGCGACTTCCTTGACGAACAGGTCGAACTCTTCGTCATCGGGCGTCACGTCCGGCGCCAGGATGGCGGCGTTCAGCGAGTCGGCTTCCGCCGTGAAGGGCACGGCTTCGCGGATCAGGTTCTGGTTGGCGCGCAGCTTGGCGGCGGTGTCGGCCGAGCCGGTGAAGGTGACGGCGTCGAAGCCGCCCAGGCGGTCCAGCAGGTCGCCGGTGCTGCCGATCACCAGCTGCAGGCTACCCTCCGGCACCAGGCCCGAGTCCATCATCATCTTGACGGTGGCGTGGGTCAGGTAGCTGGTGGCGGTGGCCGGCTTGACGATGCAGGGCATGGCGGCGAGAAAAGTTGGCGCGAATTTTTCCAGCATGCCCCAGATCGGGAAGTTGAAGGCATTGATGTGCACCGCCACGCCGCCGCGCGGCACCAGGATGTGGGTGCCGGCAAAGCCGCCGCGCTTGCCCAGCGCCATGGCCGGGCCTTCGTGCAGCACGTTCGAGGACGGCAGCTCGCGCGAGCCCATGCTGGCATAGGCGAACAGGGTGCCGATGCCGCCTTCGACGTCGACCCAGCTGTCCGGGCGGGTGGCGCCGGTCAGGTGGGAGATCTCGTACAGCTCTTCCTTGCGCTCCATGAGGTACAGCGCCAGGGCTTTCAGGCGCTGGGCGCGCTTCTGGAAGTCCAAGGCCATCAGTTGCGGCACGCCCTGCTTGCGGGCGTAGGTCAGGGCTTCGTCGAAGTCGATCTTCTCGGCATGGGTGTGGTAGATCAGCTGGTTGTCCAGGGCGCTGTGCAGGGCCTGGTGGGCTTGCTGGCCTTGCCAGCGGCCGGCGATGTAGCTTTGCAGGGTGGTCGGGGTCATGTTGTCTGTCTCCTTCGGTCAGTTTGGTCTAACGTCAGTGTTTTCGAATTCGGATGCCTACCTTGGATTCCCGCCTCCGCGGGAATGACGGTCTTGAGGCCACGTACTTCGGCACGTCATTCCCGCGCAGGCGGGAATCCAAGTTGCACGTATGTCACGCGGCTATTTTTTAGGACGATGCGGCTCATCGAACACCATCCGCCCGCGCCCCGGCTCCACCTCGGTGAAAGCCTCGACTTCGCGCAAGGACTGCATCGAGCGCACGGCCAGGTCGTGGTACTGCCGCGTCCCATAACTCTTCCACGCGATCTCTTCGTCGCTCACCGGGCGCACGATCCTGGCCGGGGCGCCGAGCACCAGGCTGCGCGGCGGGATCGCCATCCCGGCCTTCACGAAGGCGGCCGCGCCGACGATGGATTCGGCGCCGACGACCGCCTTGTCCATCACCACCGCATTCATCCCGACCATGCTGTTCCTGCCGACGCGGCAGCCATGCAGCACGGCGCCGTGGCCGATGTGGCCGTCCAGTTCGACCACCGTGTCATCCTCGGGAAAGCCGTGCATCACGCAGGTGTCCTGCAGGTTCGCGCCCTCTTCCAGGACCAGGCGGCCGAAGTCGCCGCGCAGCGAAGCCAGCGGACCGACGTAGCAGCGCGGGCCGACGATCACGTCGCCGATCAGCACCGCGGTCGGGTGCACGTAGGCGGTCGGGTGGACGACCGGACGGATGCCGTCGATTTCGTAGATGGGCATCTCAGACCCGCTCGACGATCAACGCGATCCCTTGCCCAACGCCGATGCACATCGTGCACAGCGCATAGCGGCCCCCTAGACGGTGCAGCTGGTTCACGGCCGCGGTGACGAGGCGCGCGCCCGATGCGCCCAGCGGATGGCCTAGCGCGATGGCGCCGCCGTTCGGGTTCACGCGCGGGTCGTCGTCGTCCAGGCCCAGGTCGCGCAGCACCGCCAGGCCCTGCGAGGCGAAGGCTTCGTTCAGTTCGATCACGTCCATCTGTTCGATGGTCAGTCCGGTCATCTGCAGCAGCTTTTTCGTTGCCGGCGCCGGGCCGAAGCCCATGATGCGCGGCTCCAGGCCGACCACCGTCATGCCGACCACGCGGGCGCGCGGGGTCAGCTTGTACTGGTCGACGGCGGCGCTCGATGCCAGCAGCAGCGCGCAGGCGCCGTCGTTCACGCCGGAGGCGTTACCGGCGGTGACCGAGCCGTCCGGCGTCACCACGCCTTTCAGCTTGGCCAGGCCCTCCATGCTGACCTCTGGACGCGGATGCTCGTCGGTGTCGAACACGCGCGACTCGCCTTTCTTCGCATGCAGGGTGACCGGCACGATCTCTTCCTTGAACACGCCGGCGGCATGCGCGGCGGCCCATTTCTGCTGGCTGCGCAGCGCGAACTTGTCCTGGTCTTCACGGCCGATGCTGAAGTCGCGCGCCACATTCTCGGCCGTCTCCGGCATCGAGTCGATGCCGTATTCCGCCTTCATCTTCGGGTTCACGAAGCGCCAGCCGATGGTGGTGTCCTCGATCTTCGCCGTGCGCGAGAAGGCGCTGTCGGCCTTGGCCATCACGAAAGGCGCGCGGGTCATGCTCTCGACGCCGCCGGCGACGATCAGGTCGGCCTCGCCGGTCTTGATCGCGCGCGCGGCCATGCCGACCGCGTCCAGGCTGGAACCGCACAGGCGGTTGATGGTGCTGCCCGGGACGCTGGGCGGCAGGCCGGCCAGCAGGGCCGCCATGCGCGCCACGTTGCGGTTGTCCTCGCCGGCCTGGTTGGCGCAGCCGTAATAGACGTCGTCGACCTTGGCCCAGTCCACGCCGGGGTTGCGGGCCATCAGCGCGGCGATCGGCAGCGCGGCCAGGTCGTCGGCGCGCACGCCGGCGAGCGAGCCGCCGAAGCGGCCGAAGGGGGTGCGGATGGCGTCGACGATGAATGCGTCAGTCATGGAGTTCTCCTGTGTTTTATTGGTTGCGCCGGTCGACCACGCGCCGGGCCTTGCCCGTCAGCGAACGCTCGATGCCCTGGCTGGGCAGCAGGTTCACGCTGGTCGTCACGCCGATATAGGTCTTGATGCGGTGCTTCAGTTCCTGGGCCAGCGCTTCGACCCGGTCGCTTGCGAATTCGCCCTCGCGCAGCTCGCAGCGCACCTCGAGCTTGTCGAGGTGGCCATCCTTGCTGACCACCAGCTGGTAGTGCGGGGCCAGCGCCGGCATTTGCAGCACCTGTTCCTCGACCTGGCTCGGAAAAACGTTCACGCCGCGGATGATCAGCATGTCGTCCGAGCGGCCCGTGATTCTTCCCATCCTGCGCATCGAGCGTGAAGTCGGCGGCAGCAGGCGCGTGAGGTCGCGCGTGCGGTAGCGGACGATGGGCAGCGCCTCTTTCGACAGCGAGGTGAACACCAGTTCGCCCTCTTCGCCGTCGGGCAGGACTTCGCCGGTGTCCGGGTCGATGATCTCGGGGTAGAAGTGATCTTCCCAGATCACCGGGCCGTCCTTGCTCTCGATGCACTCGCTGGCCACGCCCGGGCCCATCACTTCGGACAGGCCGTAGATGTCGACCGCGTCGATGCCGGCGCCCTCCTCGATCTCGCGGCGCATGGCGTCGGTCCAGGGCTCGGCGCCGAAGATGCCGACCTTCAGCGACGACGTGGCCGGGTCGATCCCCTGGCGCTTGAATTCCTCGACGATGTTCAGCATGTACGAGGGCGTGACCATGATGATCGAGGGCTGGAAATCCTGGATCAGCTGGACCTGCTTCTCGGTCTGCCCGCCGGACATCGGCACCACGGTGCAGCCCAGGCGCTCGGCGCCGTAGTGGGCGCCCAGGCCGCCGGTGAACAGGCCGTAGCCATAGGCGATATGGACCATGTCGCCGGGACGGCCGCCGGCCGCGCGGATCGAGCGGGCGACCAGGTCGGCCCAGGTGTCGATGTCGCGCCTGGTGTAGCCGACCACGGTCGGCTTGCCGGTGGTGCCGCTCGATGCGTGCACGCGCACCACCTGCTCGCGCGGCACCGCAAACAGGCCGAACGGATAGTTGTCGCGCAGGGTCTTCTTGGTGGTGAAGGGGAACTTCGCCAGGTCGCTGAGCGTTTTCAGGTCGTCCGGGTGTACGCCTGCCTCGTCAAAGCTGCGGCGGTAATGGGCCACGTTCTCGTAGGCGTGCCTGAGCGTCTGCTTCAGGCGCTCCAGCTGCACGGCCTGCAGCTCGTCGCGGCTGGCGCGCTCGATCGCTTCGAGCTCGCCGGGTTGAGGAATGCGCTGCACCATCCGAACCTCCTTTTACTCAGTGTTACCCACTTCCGCCACCATGCCGTTCACACGGTGGGACTTGCCGCGGAAGAGCGCGACCTTGCGCCCTTCCTGATTGGTGACCACGATGTCGTAGACGCCGGTCTTGCCGGACAGGACCTGCTCGACCGCTTCGGCCGTCAGCAGGTCGCCTTCGCGGCCCGGTGACAGGTAATCGATGCTGCAGCCGGCGCCCACGGTATTGAAGTTGTGCGAGTTGCAGGCGAAGGCGAAGGCGCTGTCGGCCAGCATGAAGATGTAGCCGCCGTGGCAGGTCCCGTGACCGTTCAGCATGTCCTCGCGCACGCGCATGCGCATCAGCGCGTAGCCGGGGCTGATCTCGTCCAGCGTCATGCCCAGCTTCCGGCTGGCCGGATCGCGTTCGTACATGGTCTTGCCGGCCAGTTCGGCCAGCTGCTGCGCATCAAATTGCATGGAACCGGGCTCCTCCCGCCGAATGCGGGCCCACCTGTGCGGCCAGCTTGCGGCGCAGCAGCGGCGACACGCGGTAGCGGTCTTCGCCATACGTGGCCGCCAGGTTGTGCAGCACCGCGGCGACGTGGCCGAGGCCGACCGCATCGGCCCAGGCCAGCGGGCCGCGCGGGTAGTTCACGCCCTTCTGCATGGCGATGTCGACGGCGCGCGCGCTGCACACGCCCTGGTTGACGGCATCGGCCGCTTCGTTGGCCAGCATGGCGACGGTGCGCATCACGGCCATGCCGGGCACGTCGTCCAGGCGCGAGACCGTGAAGCCGGCGGCCTGGAACATGCCGACCGCGCCGCGCCAGGCTTCCTCGCTGCACTGGTCGGCTTTCGCCAGCGCGATGCGGGTGGCCTTGGCCGGGTCCAGCATCAGGTCGAACAGCACGGTGTCCGGGTAGTTGTCGTCGGCTGCGCGCTGGGTGGCGCTGCGGCCGTCGCTCAGGAACACCGCGGCGCCCTGGACATAAAAGCCCGATGCGGCGGCCGGCTCGCCGCCTTCCAGCGCACCCGGCTGGGTGAAAGCGATGCCGGCGCCGGCCAGGCGTTCGTACAGCGCGTCGAACTGCGGCTCGGCCCCCTTGCCGCTGCGGACCACGCGCACGGTCTTCGGCGGTTCAAACGTCTCTTCGGCCTGCACCGCCGGCGCGGCGATGCCTTCGCCGTAGCGGTAGAAGCCGCGGCCCGATTTGCGGCCGAGGAAGCCGGCGTTCACCAGCTCCTGCTGCAGCACCGAGGGCGTGAAGCGCGGGTCGTTGAAATAAGCCTTGAAGACCGATTGCGTGACCGAGAAGTTGACGTCATGGCCGATCAGGTCCATCAGCTCGAAGGGGCCCATGCGGAAGCCGCCGCAATCGCGCATCACCGCGTCCAGGGTGGCGGCATCGGCGGCCTGTTCCTGCAGCAGGCGCAGGCCTTCCGCGTAATAGGGACGCGCCACGCGGTTGACGATGAAGCCGGGCGTCGACTTCGCGTGCACCGGGTTCTTGCCCCAGGCTTGGGCGGTGGCATGGACGGTATCCGCGATGGCCTTGTCGGTGGCGACGCCGCTGATCACCTCGACCAGCGCCATCAGCGGCACCGGATTGAAGAAGTGCATGCCGACCAGGCGCTCCGGGCGCTGCAGCCCTGCGGCGATGGCCGTGACCGAGATCGACGAGGTATTCGTGGCCAGGATGCAGTCCGGGCCGACGATGCCTTCCAGCTCGGCGAACAGCTTGCGCTTGACATCCAGGTCTTCGACGATGGCTTCGACCACCAGCGCCGCGTCCTTCAGTTCCGCCAGCGAAGCTGCCGGCAGCAGGCGCGCGCGCGCGAGGTCGGCTTCCGGCGCGCCCATGCGGCCCTTCTCGACCAGCTTGTCGTAGGCCTTGCCGATGCCGGCGATGGCTTTCGCCACGGCTTCCGGCCGGGTGTCGTGGACCAGCACCTTGTGGCCGGCGCTGGCCGCCACCTGGGCGATGCCGGAACCCATGGCGCCGCTGCCGACGACGGCGATCACGCCGCCCTTGTCCAATGCGTGTGCCATGTTCTTATTCTCCCTTGAAGTCGGGCTGGCGCTTCTCGATGAAGGCGGCCACGCCCTCGCGGTAGTCGTGGCTGTAGCCCAGCTCGCGCATCATGCCGGCTTCCAGCTGCAACTGTTCTTCGAGCGTGTTGGTCCAGCTGGCCAGCATCGCCTTTTTGGTGAAGGCCAAACCTTTGGTCGGCGCCTTGGCGAAGTGCTCGGCCATCGCCATCGCTTCCCGCATGAGGTCTTCGTCGGCGACGGCGCGCCAGATCAGGCCCCATTGCTCGGCCTTCTCGGCCGGCAGCTTGTCGCCCAGCAGGGCCAGGCCCATCGCGCGGGCCGGGCCGATCAAACGCGGCAGCACCCAGGTGCCGCCGGTGTCCGGGATCAGGCCCAGCTTGCAGAAGGCTTCGATGAAGCTGGCGGACTTTGCGGCCAGCACGATGTCGCAGGCCAGCGCCAGGTTGGCGCCGGCGCCAGCGGCCACGCCGTTGACCGCGCAGATCACCGGCATCGGCAGGGTGCGCAGGGTCGTGACCAGCGGCGCGTAGTATTTTTCGACCGATTCGCCGAGATCGACGCCTTTGCCGCCCGGCTCCACCGCGCGGTCGTTCAGGTCCTGGCCGGCGCAGAAGCCGCGGCCGGCGCCGGTCAGCACCAGCACGCGGGCGCTGTTATCCGCCTGCAGCCTGTCCAGGGCGTCGCGGACTTCGCCGTGCATGGCCTGGGTGAAGCTGTTCAGGCGGTCCGGGCGGTTCAGGGTGAGGACGGCGATGCCGTGGGTGATGGTGAAGTTAATCGACTCGTAAGTCATGGGCGTCTCCTCTTGTTGTTATCCTTTGATCCGTCATTCCCGCGCAGGCGGGAATCCAGGTTTTTCGAACCGCCACGAACTTGGATTCCCGCCTTCGCGGGAATGACGTGGTGTTGCTTATTCGTGCACGTCAAAATCGACCACCACCTTGTCCGTCACCGGAAAACTCTGGCAGCTCAGCACGAAGCCGCGCGCCACTTCGTAGTCCTCGAGCGCGTAGTTGACGTCCATCTCGACCTGCCCGTCCAGCACCTTGCAGCGGCAGGTCGAGCACACGCCGCCCTTGCAGGAATAGCGCATGTCGATGCCCGCGCGCAGGCCGGCGTCGAGCAGCGACTCCTTGTCCTTGTCCATCGTGAAGCTGGCGTGCACGCCGTCCATGATCACCGTGACTTCGGTCTCGTGCGGCGCTTCGACGCTGACGGGGCGCGGCTTGCGATCGAGCTTCGCGCCGCCGGCCGCGAACAGCTCGATGCGGATGCGCTCCTTCGGCATGCCGGCGTCCTGCAGCGCACTCGATACGCCGTGCATCATGTCCTCGGGGCCGCAGATGAAGGCGTAGTCGACGTCTTCCACGCGCAGCCAGTGCTGGAACAGCTGGCGGCATTTGTCTTCGTTGATGCGGCCGTGGAACAGCTCCACGTCCTGCGGCTCGCGGCTCATGATGTAGACCAGGTTCAGGCGCTCCAGGTACTGGTCCTTCAGGTCGGTCAGCTCGTCGCGGAAGATCACCGACGACGAGGCCCGGTTCCCGTAAAGGAGCGTAAAGCGGCTGTGCGGCTCGGCCAGCAGCGTCGTTTTGATGATCGACAGGATCGGCGTGATGCCGCTGCCGGCGGCGAAGGCCAGGTAGTGGCGGCGGCTCTCCGGTTCGAGCGGCAGGTTGAAGCGGCCTTCCGGCGGCATCACGTCGATGGCGACGCCCGGTCGGAGGGCTTCGTTGGCCCAGGTCGAGAACAGGCCGCCGCCCACGCGCTTGATGGCCACGCGCAGGCGATTGTCCTGCACCGCCGAGCAGATCGAATAGGAGCGGCGCACTTCCTCGCCGCCGATGGTCGCGCGCAGGGTCAGGTGCTGGCCCTGCTGGTACTGGAAGGCGTCCTGCAACTCGGGCGGCACGGCGAAGGTGACGGCGATGGCGTCGCGGGTTTCGTGCTTCACGTTCGCGACCGTGAGGGAGTGGAATTTGCTCATCGTATTGCTGGCACTTAGTGGCATTTGAAATAGTCGAATGGCTCGCGGCAGTCGAGGCATTGGTACAGGGCCTTGCAGGGCGTCGAACCGAACTGGCTGGTCAGGCGGGTATGCATCGAACCGCAGTGCGGGCAGGCGACTTCCGGCTGCCGGATCGCATGGCGTTTGACGCCATGCTGCAAGCCGCTGATGTCGATCACCTGCTGTACCGGCGGTGCGATGCCGTAGCCCTTCAGCGCGGCCTTGCCGGCTTCGCTCATCCAGTCGGTGGTCCAGGCCGGCGACAGGCGGGTGGCGATGCGCAGCTTGTCCACGCCATGGGCGCGCAGGGCCTGCTCCACGTCCTCCGCGATCACCTGCATCGCCGGGCAGCCGGAATAGGTCGGGGTGATGGTGACCACGCACTCGCCGGTCGCATCGTCGACGGCGACGTCGCGCACGATGCCCAGGTCCACCACCGAGATCACCGGGATCTCGGGATCGGGCACCTCGCCGAGCCAGGCCCAGACTTGTGCCGTATCGGTCATTACCAGTCGGCGCCCGGATAGGCGCGCTGCAGGAACTGCATCTCGGCCAGGATGTAGCCGAGGCGCTCGGTGTGCCGGCCCTGCTTGCCGCCGCGCTGCATGTATGCGTCGGGCGAGGGCATCGTCAAGGTCGCTTCTTCGAACACTTCCGATACGTGCTGCAGGAAGGCGGCGCGCAGGGTTTCCGCGGCCGGGGCGACGCCCTGCTCCACCATGGCCCGGTCGATGTCGTCGTAGATGAAGACTTCGCCCGTATACGTCCACAGTTCGTCGATGGCGGCCTGCATCTTCGCGTGGCTGACGTCGGTGCCGTCGCCCAGGCGCACCACCAGGTCGCCGCTGCGGCGCAGGTGATAAGTCACTTCCTTGATCGACTTTTCCGCGATCTCGGCGATGCGACCATCCGTCGAGTTCAGGAGCCCGCGCATCAGGAAGTAATGCCAGGTATCGAAGAAGAACTGGCGCACCATGACCTGTGCGTAGTCGCCGTTCGGCTGTTCGGCCAGCAGGACGTTGCGGAACTCGCGGCTGTCGCGCAGGTAGGCCAGGCGGTCTTCGTCGCGGCCCTGGCCTTCGAGTTCGCCGGCATAGGTCAGCCACATGCGGGTCTGGCCCAGCAGGTCGAGGGCGACGTTGGTGAACGCCATGTCTTCTTCCAGCGCCGGGCCCTTGCCGCACAGCTGCGACAGCTGCTGCGACAGGATCAGGGCGTTGTCGCCCTGGCGCAGGAGGTATTCGAACTTTCTGGAATCCACGGCTGCGCTCACAGGTTCTTGACTTCTTCCGGCATCGGGAAGAAGGTCGGGTGGCGATAGACCTTGCTGTTCGAGGGTTCGAACAGCGCGTCCTTGTCGCTCGGGCTGGAGGCGACGATGTCGGCCGCCTTCACGACCCAGATCGAGACGCCTTCGTTACGGCGCGTGTAGACGTCGCGCGCGTTGTTGATCGCCATCTCGGCATCCGGTGCGTGCAGGCTGCCGACGTGCTTGTGGGCGAGGCCGTGCTGGCTGCGGATGAAGACTTCCCAGAGGGGCCATTCTTTGCTCATTTCTTTGTCTCCGTCAGAACCCTCGTCATTCCCGCGAAGGCGAGAATCCAAGTTCTGCTTGCATCTCGACTGCGCAAGCAACTTGGGTTCCCGCCTTCGCGGGAACGACGGTAACTATGTTTACGCGGCGTCCTGCTTCTCGCCCTGCTTGTCCGCATGCGCCACCAGCGCCTCGCGGAACCAGGCCCCGTCTTCCCAGGCCTTCACGCGGGTGCGCAGGCGCTCCTTGTTGCAGGGGCCGTTGCCCTTCAGGACGTTGTGGAATTCGTCCCAGTCGATCTCGCCGAAGTCGTAGCTGCCGCGCTCTTCGTTCCATTTCAGATCCGGGTCGGGGACCGTGAGGCCGAGGAATTCGGCCTGCGGCACGGTCTGGTCGACCATGCGCTGGCGCAGTTCGTCGTTCGAGAACAGCTTGATCCGCCACTGGGTCGATTGCGCGCTGTTGACCGACTCGGCATCGGACGGGCCGAACATCATCAGCGACGGCCACCACCAGCGGTTCAGCGCATCCTGGGCCATCGCCTTCTGTTCGGGCGTGCCCTTGGCCAGCTGCATCATGATGTCGTAGCCCTGGCGCGCGTGGAAGGACTCTTCCTTGCACACGCGGATCATGGCGCGCGCATACGGGCCGTAGGAGCAGCGGCAGAGCGGGATCTGGTTGATGATGGCCGAGCCGTCCACCAGCCAGCCGATCGCGCCGATGTCGGCCCAGGTCAGGGTCGGGTAGTTGAAGATGCTCGAGTACTTGGCCTTGCCCGCATGCAGGGCTTCCAGCAGCTCGTCGCGCGACACACCCAGGGTTTCGGCGGCGCTGTACAGGTAGAGGCCATGGCCGGCTTCGTCCTGGATCTTGGCCAGCAGGATCGATTTGCGCTTGAGCGTGGGCGCGCGCGTGACCCAGTTCCCTTCCGGCAGCTGGCCGACGATCTCGGAGTGCGCGTGCTGGGAAATCTGGCGCACCAGGGTCTTGCGGTAGGCCTCGGGCATCCAGTCCTTCGGCTCGATCTTGACGCCGGCGTCGATGCGGGCCTGGAAGGCCTGCTCTTCCGCGCTCATGTCGTCGCGGGTCTGCACTTTCTTGAGGCCGGTTTCTACCATCTGGGCGTACATGGTCGTCTCCAATTGTGTTCTGACTGAATCCATAATACGATACAAAAAATCAGATGTACACAAAAATTTTGAATCATATCGAGATGCAACAAGCTGTCCTCATGCATCATGATTGCGGTAAAGTAATGCTATGAAAATGCTCACCAGCAACGACTGGATTGCCCGCTTCCTCGCCACCGACCCGCCGCGCTCGAAGTCGCTGGTGATGACGATCTTCGGCGACGCCATCGCCCCGCACGGCGCGCGCCTGTGGCTGGGCAGCCTGATCGAGCTGGTGGCCCCGATGGGCGTGACCGACCGCCTGGTGCGCACCAGCGTGTTCCGCCTGGTCCAGGAAGGCTGGCTGGTCGCCAGCCGCGAGGGACGCCGCAGCAGCTATGCCCTGCTGCCGGAGGCGCGCCCGCGCTTCGAACGCGCCAACCGCCGCATCTACGCGCCGCCCGGTCTCGACTGGGACGGGCGCTGGACCATCGTCATGGCGCCCAACGGCAGCATCGACGCATCCTTGCGCGCTGCCGTGCGCAAGGAGCTCGAGTGGGAAGGCTATGCGATGCTGGCGCCGGGCCTGCTGACGCATCCGGCGGCCGATCCGGCGCCGCTGGCCGAGATCCTCGAGCGCGTCGGCGGCGCCGGCAAGATCTTCGTGTGCAGCGCCGCCGAGCTGCCGGCCTCGAATTCGCGGCCGCTGGGCGAGCTGGTGCGCGAAGGCTGGGACTTGTCCGGCGTGGTGGCCGACTACCGCCGCTTCATCGACGAATTCACGCCGCTGCCCGCGCTGCTGCGCGCCGAACCGCAGCTCGCCAACGAAGCCGCCTTCGTCGTGCGCAGCCTGCTGATCCACGCCTACCGCCGGGTCCAGCTGCACGATCCGATGCTGCCCCTGGACCTGCTGCCGCAACCCTGGCCGGGCTCGGAAGCGTACGCGCTGGCGCAGGCGATCTACCGCCTCACCTGGGAACGGGCCGAGGCCCACCTGATGGACGTGCTGCGCAGGGAAGACACGGAGGCGCCGGAAGCGGACGCCGGCTTTTACGACAGGTTCGGCGGATTGCGCTGAGGCGTGGCCATCGACAGCCGGATGCTGTCGACGCTCAGCTCGAGGTCGAGCCCGGGCCAATATAGACAGGCATCGCCGAAGCATTCGACCCGGCACAGCTGCGCCACGGTCACGTGCTCGAACCACGGAAACATAGCGAACGGCAGGTACAGCTCCTCACGGCGGCAGCGCAGCCAGAAGCCCTGCCGGTCGATGGTGGTGATTTCTGCCCGTGCCACGCGGATCTCGTTCTTCATTCTTTTCCTCCCAAACGAGAACCTTAGCAAAAGCCGGAACGCGTCCATTTGCGCGGCAACAGATGAGCGGATTTGCGCGTCGAAACGAGTCATGGGTATCATATTGGTCTACCCACTCAAATCACGGGCGCCGCCCCGACATACCATGTCTCTCAAGATCAGCAGCCAGTTCGACGCTGGCGCCATCGATATCGTGAACGCCACGAGCGCGAACGCCATCGACCTGAACATCCGCAAGGATTCGCACGCCGACATCACCCAATGGTTCTACTTCCGCCTGCAGGGCGCGCAGGGCGAACCCTGCACGATCCGCCTGCTCAACGCCGGCCAGTCGGCCTACCCGAAGGGCTGGGAAGACTACAACGCGATGGCGAGCTACGACCGCATCAACTGGTTCCGCGTGCCGACCAGCTTCGACGGCCAGGTGCTGAGCATCGAGCACACCCCGGCCATGGACAGCGTCTATTACGCCTACTTCGAGCCCTATTCGTGGGAACGCCACCTGGAGCTGCTCGACCGCGCCCAGCAGTCCGAGCACGTGCGCATGGTCGACCTGGGTTCGACCGTCGACGGCCGCGACCTGAACATGCTCATCATCGGCGAGCCGGACGCGAATAAAAAGAAGGTGTGGGTGATCGCACGCCAGCACCCGGGCGAGACGATGGCCGAATGGTTCGTCGAAGGCATGCTCGACGCCCTGCTGGATCCGGCCCACCCGTTCGGGCGCCAGTTATTGAAAGAGTCGGTGTTCTACGTGGTGCCGAACATGAACCCGGACGGCTCGGTGCGCGGCAACCTGCGCACCAACGCGGCCGGCGCCAACCTGAACCGCGAGTGGCTGAACCCGACCATGGAGCGCAGCCCGGAAGTCTTCCTGGTGCGTCAGAAGATGCATGAAACCGGCGTCGACATGTGCCTGGACGTGCACGGCGACGAAGGCCTGCCCTACGTGTTCGTGGCCGGCAGCGAATCCCTGCCGAACTTCACGGCCGAGCAGGACGCCGCCCAGAAGCGCTTCATCGCCGACTTCAAGATCGCCAGCCCGGACTTCCAGGACGTGCACGGCTATGGCGAAACGCCCTACAGCGAAGAAACCCTGACCATGGGTTCGCCGCACATCACCCACGCCTTCGGCTGCCTGTCGCTGACCCTGGAGCTGCCGTTCAAGGACAACGCCAACGACCCCGATCCGCAGGTCGGCTGGGACGGCGCACGCAGCGCCCGCCTCGGCGCCGCCGTGCTGCAGCCGGTATTGCAGGCGATTCGCCGGATCAAATAAGCATTTCCTGGCGCCGGATGCTTCGGAACCGGCCTGCGCCGCCCCTGTCAAAAGCAGGGTGCGGCCAGGAACGGAGACGGAGGATGGGAATCGTATATCGGCCAGGAGAACATCCGAATCCGGGAGCGCCGCCTCCCGCCGGACTGGCGCTGGGCGACTCCTGGTTCTGGCACGCAGAGCAGACGCTGCTGCAGGCGCTGGTCGAGCATCCGCGGGTCGCGCCCGAGCATGCGTCCGTGCGCCTGCTCGGCTTCAACGGCGCGCGCCTGAACCAGTACATCGGGGACGGCGCCTATGCCAACGTGATCCACATGCACCTGGCGCCGGAATGCCGCTTCAGCGAGTTCTACCTGGGCGGCTTCGCCAACGACGCGCTCGAACACCGGCTGGCGCTGCGCGACGACTGCTCGGCCGCCAGCGATCCCGCCGCCTGCTTTTCGAGCGCCCGCCGCGAACTGATGCTGTACCACATCAGCGAAGGCCTGAACGGCATCATCCGCGCCATCCGCTGGGCCTACCGCAAGACGCCCTGGCAGCAGCCGGTCTTCCTGAACGGCTACGACTATCCCGTGCCCGACGGCCGCGGCTTCGTCGACAGCCACGGCGGCTGGATCAGCACCGTGATGGACGATGCCGGCGTCGACCCCGACCTCGCCTTCCGCACCGAGGTCATGCGCTTGATGATCGATTTCGTCAACGACGAAGTGCTGGCCGAATTCCACTCGCCCCTCGAACGCGTGTTCCACGTCGACAGCCGCGGCATCCTCGCCTGCGATGCCGAGCATTACCGGCAGGACTGGGAAAACGAGGTCTATCCGACCTGCGAGGGCTTCGCCAAAATGCTGGAGCGGGCCTGGTTCCCCATGCTCGCTCCCTTCGGCATCGTGACCTGACAATTACAGGAAGGTAAACACCTGTTCTTCAGCCAGGCGCGACTTCGGCAGGCCGGCATTGAAGTCGGTCTCGGCGTGGTAGCCGAAGCTCAGCATCACCAGGCTCGTCAGGCCGCGCTCATGCAGGCCGAATTCCGCATCCAGTGCGGCCACGTCGATGCCTTCCATCGGCGTGGTGTCGATGCCCAGGTTGGCGGCGCCCAGCATGGCGCTCCCCAGAGCGATGTAGACCTGCTTTTCCAGCCACTGCGGCAAGTCCTTCTGGGTATAGCGGTGCAGGTTCACATAGCCCAGGCGGCCCTTGGCCTGGCCCGCTTTCGCGGCCTCGTCCTTGAAGCGGCCGTCGCGCTGCTCCTGCTCCAGGATGCTGTCGAGGTGGGCCTGGTCGGCGTCGGCGCGTACGCAGAACAGGATCACGTGCGAGGCATGCGTGATCTTCGCTTCGTTGTACGAGAACTCGCCCTGCGCGCCCTTGGCCATGCGTGCCTTCGCTTCCGGCGTGGCGGCGACGATGAAGTGCCAGGGCTGCGAGTTCACCGACGACGGGCTGTTACGCAGCACGCCATAGATCTGCTGCATCAATTCTTCGGGAACGCGGCGGGCCGGGTCGTAGGCCTTGGTGGTATAGCGTTGCTGGGCGGCGTCGAGGACGTTCATGTGCTTCCTTTCATGTGCGATGGGTAGCCGTCCATTATTACAGGAACCAAAAAATCGCGTGCGAGGCAGCCTCAGGCCGCCAAACGGTAGCGCGCGTACCACAGTCCCCGGTCACGCCCCGCCATCGATCGGCCCGGCAATGCGTCATCGCAAATTTCCTGAAAGCACAAAATGATATTCATGAAGATGCTTCTGGGCATTTTCTATCGAAATCATGAGTAAAGGATGGGATGATGAAACTGATTGGGACCGCAGCCATTCGAAATACCGCCTTGATCACCGGCCTGCTCGCGTCAAGCGGCGCGCTGGCACAGTCGAACGTCGACACCTACGGCATCCTCGACGTGCTGGTCGGACCGACCACCAACCTCACCAAGGACAAGGGCACCGTCTGGCGTGTCAGCTCCAGCGGCATGAACGTGTCGCGTCTCGGTTTCAAGGGGGCGGAAGACCTCGGCGACGGGTTGAAGGCGATCTACCAGCTCGAAATGGGCCTCACGCTCGACAGCGGCAACGCCGACAACCCGCTGTTCAAGCGCCAGGCCAACGTCGGCCTCGAGGGCCGCTGGGGCCGCGTCGTGCTGGGCCGCTCCTTCACCTCGGTGTACGACTTCGTGCTGCCCTACGATCCGATGGGCTATGCGCCCTTCTATTCCTGGGTCCCGACCGGCAATGCGAGCGGCGCCAGCAAATACGGCATGACGACCGGTTTCGACAACCTCGTCAAATACGCCGGCAAGTTCGACAATCTGTCGGTGGGCCTGACCTACGGCGCCGGCGAGCAGTCGGCGACGATCGGCGACGGCGCCAAGGCGGCGGTGGCGCTGAACTACGCGATGGGACCGTTCTCGGTGGTGGGCACTTACGAGCGGATCAACGGCACCAAGACGGCGGCGGGCGTGCGCGACGAGACCACCGCCTGGCACGTGGGCGCGATGGTCACCAGCGGCAAGCTGAAGCTGCAGAGCGGGGCGCGCGATTACCGGCTCGAATCGGCCAAGCCGCTGACGCCGGACGTGCGTGCCCGCCTGTATTGGCTGGGCCTCAATTACCAGCTGACTTCACCGGTGACGCTGACCGGCGCCGTCTATTACCAGGACGTGCGCAACCTGCCGGTCAGCACCCAGGCCGATCCGATCATGTACGTGGCCCGCGCCAGCTACAACTTGAGCAAACGCACCGCGCTGTACACGGTGGCCGGGTATGCCAAGGCCAAGCACCATCAGCTGGTCAGCCTGTCGCGGGACGACCCCGGCTTCGACTGCGACATGCGCAGCCTGCAGGTCGGCATCAACCACCGGTTCTGAATCAGCTGCCCGCGACCACCATCTTCTCGAGCAGGATCGAGCCGGTCGACTTGTTGCCGCGCGTCAGCACGTCGTTACCGATGCCGACGATGGACTGGAACATGTCCTTCATGTTGCCGGCGATGGTGATTTCCTCGACCGGGTACTGGATCACGCCGTTCTCGACCCAGTAGCCGGACGCGCCGCGCGAGTAGTCGCCGGTGACGTAGTTGGTGCCCTGCCCCATCAGCTCGGTCACCAGCAGGCCGGTGCCCATCTTGCGCAGCATGCCTTCGAAGTCGTCGGCGATTTTCGTTTCCTTCGACAGCATTTCCAGGTTGTGCGAGCCGCCGGCGTTGCCGGTGGTTTGCATGCCCAGCTTGCGTGCCGAATACGACGACAGGAAATAACCCTGCAGCACGCCATCGCTGACGACCTTGCGGGTCTGGGTGCGCACGCCCTCTTCGTCGAAAGGCGAGGAGCCGACCGCGCCGACGATGTGCGGGTCTTCGACGATCTGGATGTGCGAGGGGAAGATGGACTGGCCGAGCGAATCCAGCAGGAAACTCGACTTGCGGTAAAGGGCGCCACCGGAGGTGGCCTGGACGAAGGCGCCGAGCAGGCCGGCGGCCAGCGGGGCTTCGAACAGTACCGGGCAGGTGCGGGTGTCGAGCTTGCGCGCGTTCAGGCGGGCCAGTGCGCGCTCGGCGGCGTAGCGGCCGACCTTTTCGGGGTCGGCCAGTTTTTTCGGGTCGCGCGCCGAGGTGTACCAGTCGTCGCGCTGCATCCTGTTGCCCTTGCCGGCGATCGGCGCCACCGACAGGGTGTGGCGCGAGAACGGGTAGCCGGCGCAGAAACCGAGGCTGTTGGCGGCCACGAAGTGCGACTGCTGGACGTAGACGCTGGCGCCTTCGCTGTTGGTGATGCGCTTGTCGACGCCGAAGGCGGCCGCTTCGCAGCGCTGGGCGATGCCGACGGCTTCCTCGGCGCCGATGTCCCATGGGTAGCACAGGCGCAGGTCGCGCGGGTTCGTTTCCAGCAGCTCGGCGTCCGGCAGGCCGGCGGCCGGGTCTTCGGCGGTGAAGCGGGCGATGTTGTAGGCCGCTTCGACGGCGGCGCGCAGCGAGGCGCTGGAGAAATCGGAGGTGCTGGAATGGCCGCGGCGCTTGCCGCAGTAGACCGTCACGCCGATGCCCTTGTCCTTGTTCTGCTCGATGGTCTCGACCTGGCCCTTGCGCACCGTCACCGCCAGCCCGCTACCCTCGCTGATCTCGACCGCCGCGTCGCTGGCGCCGGTTTCCCTGGCGATCGCCAGCACGTCCTGCGCGAGTTGCTTGAGCTGATCCTGGGTATGGGTGAAGACGGAGTCGTTCATGTGCGTTTTTCGTAGCGAGCCCTAAAACAGTTATCATAGCAGCCGTTTACCGTTTTTACCGTCAAGCCGTGCGCTTGGCGAATCCAGATCATCATGCCAAATGCAAACCGCGGCGCTGTCGGCTTCCGCTCCGACGAGTTCGAGCCCGAATACGACCGTCCTTCCAAATCCGAGCTCAAGCGCCAGAGCAACGAGCTGCAGAAGCTCGGCGAAACGCTCATCGAGGCGCCGCGCGACCGCGTCAAGCGCGTGCCGATGCCGGACGAGGTCAAGGACGCGATCCTGACGGCCCAGACCATCACCAACCACGAAGGCCGCCGCCGCCAGCTGCAGTACGTGGGCAAGATGATGCGCAGCCTCGACGAGGCCGAAGTCGACGTCATCCGCCGCACCATCGAGAGCTGGAAGGGCACCTCGAAGGCCGAAGCCGCCGCCCTGCACGCGCTGGAGCGCCGCCGCGAGAAGCTGCTGGCCGACGACAAGGCCCTGACCCAGCTGCTGGAAGAGCATCCGCAACTGGACGTGCAGCACCTGCGCACCCTGATCCGCAACGCGCGCAAGGAACAGGCCGAGAACAAACCGCCGAAGGCCTACCGCGAGATCTTCCAGATCCTGAAGGACCTGGCCAAGCCGGCCAAGGCGGCACCTTCCGAAGAAGACGAAGCCGAGGACGAAGACGATGAGTCTGGAGAATAAGGTACAGGAGCTGGTCGTCGGCCTGGTCTCTGTCTCGGACCGCGCCAGCGGCGGCGTCTACGAGGACAAGGGCATCCCGGCCCTGCAGGAGTGGCTGCAGAAGGCCCTGACCACGCCCTTCCGCGTCGAGACCCGCCTGATCCCCGACGACCGCGACGAGATCGAAAGCACCCTGATCGAACTGGTCGACGAGGCGCGCTGCGACCTGGTGCTGACCACCGGCGGCACCGGCCCGGCGCGGCGCGACGTCACCCCCGAGGCGACCCTCGCCATCGGCACCAAGGAGATGCCGGGCTTCGGCGAGCAGATGCGCCAGGTCAGCCTGCACTTCGTGCCGACCGCGATCCTGTCGCGCCAGGTGGCGGTGATCCGCGAGAGCGAGACCGACCCGGACCACGCGGCCCTGGTCCTGAACCTGCCGGGCCAGCCGAAATCGATCAAGGAAACCCTGGAAGGCCTGAAGGATGCGGACGGCAAGACCGTCGTGGGTGGCGTGTTTGCCGCGGTCCCCTACTGCATCGATTTGATCGGCGGCCCGTTCAGCGACACCGACCCGGCCATCTGCGCGGCCTGGCGGCCCAAGAAAAAATAAGGATGAGCCAATGAGCGAACTGCTCGAACACGTCACGATCGACACCAGCGACAACCCGGAAGTCTCCGTCATCTGGCTGCATGGCCTGGGCGCGGACGGCAACGACTTCGTGCCCATCGTGCGCGAGCTGGACCTGGCCGGCCTGCCCGGCATCCGCTTCATCTTCCCGCATGCGCGCACCATGCCGGTGACCGTCAACGGCGGCTACGTGATGCGCGCCTGGTACGACATCACCGGCGCCGAACTGACCCGCCGCGAAGACGAGAACGGCCTGCGCGCCTCGCAGAAGGAAATCGAAGCCTTCATCGAGCGCGAAAAGGCGCGCGGCATCCCGGCCTCGCGCATCGTCCTGGCCGGCTTCTCGCAAGGCTGCGCGATGACCATCCAGACCGGCCTGCGCCACCCGGAACCGCTGGCCGGCATGATCTGCCTGTCGGGCTATGTGCCGCTGTCCGCCAAGCTGGCGCTCGAGCGCACCCAGGAAAGCCTGGCGACGCCCATTTTCATGGCCCACGGCCGCCACGACAACGTGGTGCCCTTCAACCGCGCCGAGATGTCGCGCGACCTGCTGGTCTCGCTGGGCTACCAGGTCGAGTGGCACGAGTACGGCATGCAGCATTCGGTGTGCCTGGAAGAGGTGCAGCATCTGTCGGCGTTCTTCAAGCGCGTGCTGGGATAAGAGCGATGGCAAAGAAGGAAGAACTCGACGAAGAGACGATGGCGCTGATTAACTGGTGCATCGAGGTTGAAAAACACCTGGTGGCCGGCGGCGCCAAGCCGAAGCAGGCGCAGGACTACATCGAAGAGAACGTCGAGTGGTTCACCGACATGTTCTACGATGCGTTGACGCCGGAGCAGGCGGCCAAGGAAGCGCTGGCCTGACTGGGCGGCGCTCAGGCCGCGCTCAGGTGTCGGTCGACAGCGTCAGCGCTTCCCATTCGTCGAGCTCGCGCCCCAGGCCAGCGAGCTTGTCGCGCACCAGTTGCAGCGCATCGCTGCCCAGCAGCAGATGCCGTGGCGGCGCCGCCACCCCGATCACCGCCAGCATCGCGCGCGCCGCCTTGGCTGGATCGCCCAGCTGCTTGCCGCTCTTTTCCACACGCGCCTTGCGGACCGGATCGAACAGCATGTCGTAGTCCGGAATCGAGCGCGCCGTTCGCTGCATCGAGCGGCCGGCCCAATCGGTGCGGAAGGAGCCCGGCGCGACCGCGGTGACGGCAATACCGAACGACTCGACTTCCCTGGCGAGCGTTTCCGAGATCCCTTCCAGCGCGAATTTGCTGCCGCAATAGTAGGCGATGCCGGGCATCGTGATGTAGCCGCCCATCGAGGTGATATTCAGGATATGGCCCCGCCGACGGGCGCGCATGAACGGCAGGACGGCCTTCATCATGGCGACCGGTCCGAAGACGTTGACGTCGAACTGGCGGCGCATGTCGGACAGCGGCGATTCCTCCAGGATGCCCTCGTGGCCGTAACCGGCGTTGTTGACGAGGACATCGATGGCGCCAACGGTCGCTTCGATGTCGGCCACGACGCGGTCGATCGCATCGAACTGCGTCACGTCGAGCAAGCGTGCGTGTGCACGCCCCGGCCCCAAGGATTCGAAGGCTTCCGCAGCCTGCACGTTCCTGACCGTGCCCACCACGCGATGTCCATCGGCCAGGGCTTGTTCTGCCAGGGCGCGGCCGAAGCCGCTGCTGACGCCGGTGATCAGCAAGAGTCGATTGGATGTCATGTCTGCTTTCCCGAGTTGAATGAATCCGCATGTTATTCTTCAAGGCTCGGTCATATAAGCCCATATCGGCTGTTTTTCTTGCCTAAAACTATGCCCCAGCAGATCGCCCCCCAGCAGCGGCGCATGATTCGACTGTTGCGGATGCTCGCACCTGACGAAGGCTACAACCTGACGCCCATCCCCAGCGTCAGGATCCTGCGTTCCGACCGCGCCCTGACACGCACCCCGGTGCTCTACGATCCCGGCATCGTCATCGTTTGCCAGGGCCGCAAGCGCGGCTACTTCGGCGACCAACTCTACGTCTACGATGCGCAGCATTACCTGGCCGTGTCGGTTCCGGTCCCCTTCGAGATGGAGACCGATGCGACGCCGGAACAGCCGCTGCTGGCCTTGTACATGCACCTCGATTTCACCGTCGCCGCCGACCTGATGCTGCAGATCGACGGCCAGGCCGCGCCGGACGCCGCAGTTGCTCCGCAAAGCATGGTGTCGACGCCCATCGATGCCGACATGCGCGATTCGGTACTGCGCTTCCTGCAAGCGTTGAGCCGGCCGCTGGAAGCGGCGGTACTCGGACCGGGCCTGCTGCGTGAGCTTTATTTTCGGGTGTTGACCGGTGCGCAGGGCCGCTCGATACGCGAGGCGCTCGCGCTGAAAGGCCAGTACGGGAAAATCGGCCGGGCCTTGCGCCGGATTCATACCGATTACGCGAAGTCGCTCGACCTCGCGCAGCTGGCGCGCGAAGCGGGGATGAGCATTCCCGCCTTCCACAGCCATTTCAAAGCGATTACACGGACGTCGCCGATGCAGTACCTGAAATCGACGCGGCTCCACCAGGCCCGCCTGCTCATGGTGCGCAACGACCTGACCGCGGACGCGGCAAGCCATGCAGTGGGCTACACGAGTTCGTCGCAGTTCAGCCGCGAGTTCCGACGGCTGTTCGGCACGCCGCCGTCGGCTGAGGCAAGACGAATGCGCGCGAGCTTCGCGATACCACCGGCATTCGCTGGCGTCGAATTTGTCTCGTCACACTGATCGCTAGTCCGGCAGCGGCTCGGCGGAAGACGCCGGCGCCGCTGTCTGCGCCCCATTCATCAGCATCGCCAGGAAGGTGTAGTAGCCGTTCACGCCCATCAGGTCGACCACGCCAGGCTCGCCGAACAGCGCCAGCGCTTTGTCATAGGTGGAGTCCGATACCCGCTTGTGGCGCTGCAGCTCGATGCAGAACGCGTACACCGCCTCTTCATCGGGCGCCATCGCCGGCGGACGGCGGCGCTGGGCGATGGCCTCGACCACCTCGGCGGCGATGCCGGCCTGCAGCGCGACCGGCGCGTGGATCGCCCACTCGACCTGCTGGTCCCATTCGCGCGCGGTGACCAGGATCGCCAGCTCGGACAGGCGGGTGCCGATGGCGCTGCGGTAGCGCAGGTATTCGCCGAGGCGCTGCGCGTGGCCCATCAGTTCCGGGCTGCGCAGCAGCGGCACGAAGGGGCCGTACAGGGCGCCGCGCGGGCCATTGACGATATCTCGCGCCGCCTGGCGCTGGGCGTCGGTCCATGCTGCTTGGGGTATCGGGGGCAGGCGGTCGTTCATGGCAGCTCAAATAGTGTCTAGAAAGAAAATATTCGCACGGCGCCCGGCAAAAATCAAAGGAATCCCGGCGGTTCGCGCTTATTTTCAATCGTCAACTTTTTGAAGGGGATTCCGATGAGCCGCATCCTTCATCGCAGCCTGCGCCAGACCCCGCCCGTGGCGGTGGGCGGCGACGGCATCTACCTGCTGGACAGCCACGGCAAGACCTATATCGACGCGTGCGGCGGTGCGGCCGTGTCCTCGCTCGGCCATGGCCATCCCGACGTGATCGCCGCCATGCAGGCGCAGATCGGCCGCTGCGCCTATGCGCACACGGGCTTCTTCACCACCGACGTGGCGGAGCGCCTGGCCGACTGCCTGGTGGGGCAGGCGCCGGCCGGCATCGGCGGGGTTTTCCTGGTCTCCGGCGGATCGGAAGCGATGGAGACCGCGCTCAAGCTGGCGCGCCAGTACTTCGTCGAAGGCGGCGAGGCGCAGCGCAGCGTGTTCATCGCGCGGCGCCAGAGCTGCCACGGGAACACCCTGGGTGCGCTGGCGGTGAGCGGCAGCGCGTGGCGCCGCCAGCCCTTCGAGCCGCTGCTGATCGACGTGCCGCGGGTGGCGCCCTGCTACGAATACCGCGACCGCCTGGAAGGCCAGACCACGGCCCAGTACACCGGCATGCTGCTGGACGAGCTGGAAACGGCCATCCTGCAGGCCGGGCCGGAACGGGTGATCGGCTTCTGCGCCGAGCCGGTGGCGGGCGTGGACGGCGGCGCCATTCCGCCGACGCCCGGCTACCTGCGCGGGGTGCGCGCGCTGTGCGACAAGTACGGCATCCTGTTCATCGCCGACGAAGTCACCTGCGGCATGGGACGGACCGGCAGCATGTTCGCGAGCGACCAGGAGGGCGTGGCGCCGGACCTGATCGCGGTGGCGAAAGGCCTGGGCGCGGGCTACCAGCCGATCGGCGCGGTGCTGGCCAACGGCGCCCTCCTCGAGCGCCTGCGCGGCGCCGACGGCCCCTTCGTGCACGGGCATGCGTACGGCGGCCACGCGGTCGCGGCGGCGGCGGCGCTGGCGGTGCTGCAGGCCATCGACCGCAACGACCTGCTGGTGCAAGTGCAGAAGCGCGGCGCCACGCTGCGGCGCATGCTGGGCGACGTGTTCGCCGCCCATCCGCAGGTCGGCGACATCCGCGGCCGCGGACTGCTGATGGCGCTGGAACTGGTGCGCGACCGCGCCACGAAAGCGCCCTTCGATCCGGCGCTGAAACTGCACGCGGCGGTCCAGCGGCAGGCCATGCAGCGCGGCTTGCTGGTGGTTGCGGTGGGCGGGACGGCCGACGGCTGGCGCGGCGACCACGTGCTGCTGGCGCCGCCCTTCATCATCAGCGCGGCGCAGTTGTCGGAGATCGTGGCGCGGCTGGAGGAGGCGGTGAACGCGGCGGTGAAGGAAGTCGTGTAGGGTGGGGTCAGGGTTTTGCGAACGCCACCACGTCCTGCTGCTGCTCGCCCAGTCCCGCAATCCCCAGGCGCAGCTTGTCGCCCTTTTTCAGGAAGCGCTGCGGCGTGCGGCCCAGGCCCACGCCCGGCGGGGTGCCGGTGCTGATGATGTCGCCCGGCTCCAGGGTCATGAAGCGCGACAGGTAGCTGACGATTTGCGCCACCGTGAAGATCATGTTCGAGGTATTCCCGGTCTGCATGCGCTTGCCGTTCAGTTCCAGGTAGAGGTCCAGGTCCTGCACGTCGAAGATCTCGTCCTTCGTGACCAGGAAAGGGCCGACCGGGCCGAAGGTGTCGCAGCCCTTGCCCTTGTCCCACTGCGAACCCATCTCGAACTGGAAGGCGCGCTCCGACAGGTCGTTGACCACGCAATAGCCGGCCACGTACTTCAGGGCGTCGGCTTCGCTGACGTACTGCGCGCGCTCGCCGATCACCACGCCCAGCTCGACTTCCCAGTCGGTTTTCTTCGAGCCCTGCGGCAGGCGGACCGGGTCGTCCGGGCCGGACAGGCAGCTGATCGCCTTCATGAACAGGATCGGCTCCTTCGGGATCGGCGCGCCCACTTCGGCCGCGTGGTCCGAGTAGTTCATGCCGATGCCGATGAATTTGCCGACGCCCTTGACCGGCACGCCGATGCGCGGTTCGCCGCGCACGACCGGCAAGGTCTTCCAGTCGATCTTGGCCAGCTTGCGCAGCGCCTTTTCGGACAGCACCGACGCATCGATATCGTCGATGACGCCGGCCAGCGAGCGCAGGCGCCCTTCTTCGTCGAACAAACCGGGCTTTTCCTTACCGGGACGGCCGTAACGCACTAACCTCATATTCGTGTTCCTGTGGATGCATGGGAATCGTCCATTTTACCGCTTCTTGTGACAGCGCAAGCCCGGGCCACGAGGCCGGTCGTACTGTAATCAATGCACTTTAGAAACTTTGCATCACCTATTCTTTCCTGGAGAAGCCATGCTGAAAAAATTGCGGATCGGTCCCAAACTGCTGCTGGCGCCGGCCCTGGTGCTGCTGTTGCTGCTGCTGTTGTCCGGCGCGGCCTACTACGGCATGGTGCGCCAGAATGCTTCGCTGGAGAACATGGTGCAGGTCCGCACCGCGCGCCTGCAGGCGGCAGCCGACATCGCCGGCGACGCCAAGTATGCGCATGCCGGCATCTACCAGTTGCTGGCGTCGATGGCGGGCAGCTTTGCCCAGGACCGCATCAAGGCCATGATGACCGACATCGGCAAGAAGCACGAGGCGATCCAGGCCCGGCTGGGCGAGCTGTCGAAGGTGGCCGAGCCCGCCGAGCGAACCCTGATCGACGCCTCGGCCGCGGCGCTGGCGGCCTACCACAAGAGCGTCACCGATTGCATCGACCTGGCCCAGCTCGACCAGTCGACCGCCACCGGCGCGATGCAGACCGCGGAGAAACGCTTCCTGGTCCTGAATGCCAACCTGGCCCAGCTGGCGACGCTGGAGCGCGACCTGAGCGGACAAGCCTATGCCGCCGCCAAATCCGAATTCCGCAGGCTGGGCGCGACCATGGCCGGGCTGGTGCTGCTGTCGATCTCGCTGTCGCTGGTGGTGACCATGCTGGTGCGGCGCGCGATGCTGAAGGATATCCACGACATCTCGACGGCGGTCGGCGAACTGGCCGAAGGCCGGCTGACCAGCGTGTCCGCCAACGACGGCCGCGACGAGATCGCCGAAGCCTCGCGCGCGCTCGACCACACCATCGCCACCCTGAACGCGACCCTGCGCAGCATCACGGGCTCGGTGCGCTCGATCGACACCGCGTCCAAGGAGATCGCCAGCGGTAACCTGGACCTGTCGGCGCGCACCGAAATGCAGGCCAGCTCGCTCGAAGAGACGGCCAGCGCGGTGGAGACCCTGACCCAGGCGGTCAAGAAGAACGCCGAGAACGCGCGCCAGGCGGCGGGACTGGCGGCCGAAGCCAGCAAGCTGGCCTCGAGCGGCGGCGCGGCGGTGGACCGCGCAGTCAACACGATGGAATCGATCCGCGCCAGTTCGCGCAAGATCGTCGAGATCATCGGCGTCATCGACGGCATCTCCTTCCAGACCAACCTGCTGGCGCTGAACGCGGCGGTGGAAGCCGCGCGCGCAGGCGAACAGGGACGCGGCTTCGCGGTGGTCGCGGCCGAGGTGCGGACATTGGCCCAGCGTTCGGCTTCGGCGGCCAGGGAGATCAAGGCGCTGATCGCCGACTCGGTGGCGATCATCGACAACGGCAGCGAATCGGTCAACGAGGCCGGCGCCAGCATGGGCAGCGTGGTGGCGTCGGTCCAGCAGGTCAACGACATCATCAACCGCATCAGCACCGCCAGCGACGAGCAGGCCGACGGCATCGGCGAAGTGAATCGCGCGGTCGGGCAGATGGACGACATGACGCAGCAGAACGCCGCCCTGGTCGAACAGGCGGCCGCCGCGGCATCCAGCCTGCACGAACAGACGGTCAACCTGGCGCGCGCGATCTCGATCTTCAAGATCGAAGGTGCGGAAGTGACTGAGGAAGCCGATACCGATGCGGATTCGGCGCTGGCGACGCCGGAAGAAGACGCGGACTTTGCCGTCCCCGCCGAGCGCCGCGCCACGGGCAGCCCGATGCGCAACCAGCGCCGCGCCCTGCCCGACCAGAGCCGCAAGCCGGGCCGCGAACAGGCCCAGCGCAGCCGGCCGCGCAGCGCCCGCGCTTGAATCGCCTGGCGTTTGCAATGAAGAAGGGGCCCTGCGCGGGCCCCTTTTCTATGACGGCTGGCGCGCCGGCGCCGGGTCGATGAAGGATGAAGTCTGCGCGGCCTGACGATGGTGCAGCAGCGCGATCGCCGCCACGCACAATGCGGACACCGCCAGCGCCACGCTGCTGATCCAGAACAGGATGGCGTAGGAAGTCCGTCCGTCCATGACCGCCACCATCGCGCTCGCGCCGCCGGCCTGGGCCAGCGAGAAGCACAGGTTCATCGCGGTCCAGTTGCGCCGGTGCCGGGCGGCGCCGCCGATCTCGAGGGCATAGCTGGAGGCCGCACCGACGATCCCCGGCGAAAAGAAGCCGACCAACACCGACGACACCAGCAGGGCCGGCGTGCCGGTCGCCACCAGCGGCAGGGCCACGCCGAGCGCCTTCAGGGCAAAGCCGATGCCCAGCGTGCGGGCCAGGCCGAAGCGGTCGGCCAGCACCCCGGTCAGGTAGGGACCGCAGGCGGCGCCGGCGCCGAAGCAGCCCCAGAAGAACCCGGCCGCGGCCAGAGGGCGGTGCAGCTCGCGCGTGATGTAGTCGGCCCAGAACAGCGTGTGCGGCAGGTAGCCGATGGCGTTCAGCGTATAGGCCAGGCACAGCAGCATGATGGGGCCGGAAAAGCCCAGCCAGGCACGCGGCTTGCCGGCGTTCGTGCTGGCCGGGGCAAGCGCCGGCGTGACGGACGGCGTGACGGACGGCGCAGCCCGCCAGTAGCGCCAGGACGCGGCGGTGAGCAGCGCACAGATGCCGCCCAGGCCCAGCCAGGCCGGCACCAGGCCGTGGACGGCCAGGCTGGGCACCACGGTGGCCGCGGCGACGATGCCGAGCCCGACGCCCGAGAAGATCAGCCCGGCCACCCGGCCGCGCCGCTCCGCCGCCACGCGCGGCAGGATCAGCACCGGTGCCTGCACCATCAGGACCGCGCCGCAGGCGCCGGCCACCACGCGCCAGAACAGGAACCACGGCAGGCCGCCGCCGCGCCAGGCGCAGGCGAACAGGCTGAGCGCGCACAGCAGCATCGACCAGCGCACCAGCCAGCCCGGCTGGAAACGGCCGGCCAGCAGGGCCGCCACGCCGATGCCGAGCAGGTAGCCGGTGAGATTGGCGGCGCCCAGGTGGCCGGCGGCTTCGCGGCCGAACCAGCCCTGCTGCACCAGCACCGGCAGGATCGCCACGTAGGCGAAGCGGGCGACGCCGACACCGGTCAACGTGGCCGCCATGCCGCACAGGCCGGGTACGGCCCCGGCGGCACGCGTGCGCCATGCCTTCATGGGCTCAGGCCGCGGCCAGGTCATTGGCCGGTAGGCGCGCCAGGTCCTGCTGCGGCGGCTGCGGCCACTCCTCGAGCGCGCAGGCCGGCGCCACGCTGTCGACGGCGCTCGCCGGCAGCGCTTCGGCGATCGGCTGCGGCTGCGGCTGCGGCTGCAACTGCGGCGCCTGCGCGTTGCGCCGTGCGATCGCCTCCATCATGCCGCCGACGGCGCGGCCGGCATCGACCATGGTGGTCGAATTCGCGCCCGGCCGCGGCAGCACGAAGGTGTAGAACTTGCAGCCTTCGACCAACGTGCCGAGCGCCCACAGCGACGCCTGCACGCCACCGGCGCCGACCACGTTCATGTTGCGGTCGACGGCGATGCCGCCGGGATGGAAGCTGCCGTTCATGAAAGGCTTGACGATGCCGCGCTTGACCATCTTGCGCATCAGCGGCGACTTGTCCTCGAGGGGGCCGGGCAGCGAGGCGCGGGCGCGCACCAGCACGTTGGCCTGGACGCTTTCGCCGCGCCAGTGGCTGTGCACCACGAAGCAGCCGGCGTCTTCGTCGTACTCGCTGCGCGCGCCGGGGCCGAAATCGGCGCGCACGATGCCGGCGTCCATCAGCGCCAGCCACTGGGCGATGCGCTCCTTCGGCGGGCCGACCGCGAGTCGGTTCATCACCGGCAGGAATTCGCTCAGCACCCAGCGGTGCGACTGCTCGGTCAGGCCGGCGAAATCGATCGCGCTGCGGATCACGTCGCGCACGTCGCGCAGCACGTCGCAGGCCGACTTCACGGGGCTGTTCAGGTTGCCGAGCAGGGCCTGCTCGAAATCGCGCCACATGAAACCGCGCAGCCAGTCGTCGTACTGGCGGCGGCTTTGCAGCGCACGGCCCGGAATCGGGGCCACCATGGCGTCCCACGAAAGCTGGTCTCGGCGCGGCACGTGCTTGTCGATCAGGGCCTGGCGCACCTGCGCGTTCTCGGCGGCCAGGAACTCGTTGCTGAAGACCAGCGCGGTGAGGCGGTCGCGGTGCTGGTGCAGGTAGGAGAAGTAATAGGAGAACTGCATGTCGCACCACAGCAGCGGCATGATCTGCTGCTGGAAATCGAGCTGCCCTTCCGGGGTATTGGCACGCAGTTCCTCGACCTTGGCCAGGGTCAGGAACTTGGCCTTGTATTGGCCAAAGACGCCTTTCTGGTTGACCGCGCGCGCCGTCAGCGGCAGGCCGGAACGCGCGTACAGCAGGATCTGCGGTTCCTTGCCCGACGGCCGGTAGCGCAGGCGCCCGGCCGGTTCCATCTTCCCGCAGGGTTCGAACACGCCGCCGCGCGCGGTGGTGAGCTGGGCCACCAGGTCGCAGGTGGTCAGGCCCATGCCTTCGATCGCGACGGTGTCCCTTTCGGTCACGCCCGACACCGCGTTGCGGATCGGGTAAGGCTCCAGCACCAGCTGCAGGCGCGGATTGCGTTCGCGGCCGGCTTCCACTTTGCGCATCAGCTCGCGTTCGGATTCGCTCGGGATCTTGCGGGCGTGGCCGGTGGTCAGGTAGACGAAGTCGGCCGGATAGGCCTGGCCGTCATACGACACCTGCCAGCCGTCGCCCTTCCACTCCAGGTCCTCGACCGTGGAGAAGTTGTGCAGGTAGATCGTCACGTGCGGCGGCGCCAGCTTCTTCACGTATTCGAAGCACCAGCGCAGATAGTCGCCGAACAGGGCGCGCGAGTAGTAGCCGTTGCGGTCGATGTCGACATGGCCGGCCTGCGCGCCAGGCGCACTGCCGCTCTTGCTGCTGAGCCAATCGGCAAACGAGGGACCGTACAGCAGGGGACCGCCGCCGCGCACCGTGTCGTCGGAAAACTGGGTCATTTGGCAGGCCACCGTGTTCACCAGCAGGCAGGCGCCCTGGTCGGTCGTGTGGCAGCCGGGGCCGAACTCCTTGCCGTCGAAGACGTACAGTTCGAGCGGGGTGGCGCTCGCATCATTCCTGGCATAAGCAATGATGCGATCGAACACGGACAGGCCGCGCGGGCCCAGTCCGATAATTGCAATCTTGTACATTGGTTACCTCGTGTTCACGTGAGTGGAAGCGCGGGCGGCGTGCCCGCAGGAGAGAGGCGGATGTTTTCGCGGGAATTCCCGTTAGGAAACAAACCAATAGTATTTGCAGGAAAATTCCTAAAATTGCGATCACACAATTTTTAAGGCCACCGAGCAATACTCACCAATTGTTACTTGCGGCGTCGCAGTTAACACGCGGATACAGCGCGGTCTTGTGCTTGCACAAAGGCTGGCTCGCACACGGCGCTTACAGTACTTCTGATCAATATTTTTCGGGAGGAAACTATGAAGCGCTTTCAGCACGCCGTCCTGTTCGCCGTCGCCGCCGGCGTCTGCAGCCTGGCCTTTGCCAACGAACCCAGCGAGAAGGACGCCATCGCCCTGGTCGAGAAAGGCGCGGCCTTCATGAAGGCCAAGGGCAAGGACGAAATGATCAAGCAGATCAATTCCAAGGATCCGGAATATGTGCAGGGCCCGCTGTACCTGGTCATGCGCGACAACAAGGGCGTGGTGCTGGCCAATCCCGTCAATCCGGCGATGATCGGCAAGGACCTGCTCGACGTGCCCGACGTGGACGGCAAGCTGTTCCGCCGCGAGATCCTCGACGTGGCCAAGACCAAGGGCAAGGGCTGGGTCGACTACAAGTTCAAGAATCCGGCCAGCGGCAAGGTCGAAGCGAAGACCTCGTACATCTACAAGGTCGGCGACGTGACCCTCGAGGCCGGGATCTACAAGAAATAACTCAGCGGAAGGGCTTGCTCACGTAACGCGAATGCGCCAGCCCGAAACGCCACGGCACGTCGACGGCCTTCGAGATACCGATGCGCGGGCCGGTCACTACCTCGATGCCCTTCGGCGCGGCCGCCAGTTCGAACGGCGGCTGCGCCAGCGAAGCGCCGTTCAGCGCCCGCGTCACGCCCAGCGCCTGGCACAGCTTGCCCGGCCCGGAGCACAGCAGCCACTTGTCGTCGGTCGCCCGCCGTTCATGCATCAGGTCGAGCCCTTCGACCGGCTCCAGGGCGCGGATCAGCACCCCGGCGCCATGCCCCTCTTCCCTGCAGACGAAATTCAGGCACCAGTGGATACCGTAGGAACGGTAGACGTAGGCGTGGGCCGGCGGTCCGAACATGGCGAAGTTGCGTTCGGTGGGACCGGAATAACTGTGCGAGGCCGGGTCCTCGCCGTCATAGGCTTCGGTTTCGACGATGCGGCCGCCGACGCCGTCGACCAGCACGGTCACGCCGATCAGCTGGCGCGCCACCAGATGGGACGGCGCGGAGAAATCGATCCCGGCAAGCATGGTAGAGGACATGTGACAATCTTATAACGGTCGCGCCCGGCAAGTCGCACGGACAGCGCCGGCATTGTGACAAGCACAACTGTCTGATTTGCTACACAGAATCAATACTTTAGTGCAACTTCACCCGCACTGGTTTATAGTGACGAGCTTGGCACGGATTTCCGTGCAGCATCATTCTCCCTCCTGCCATGAGTACTGCAACCGTCCTGGCGCGTCCGAGCGCCGCCGAGGATCCCGTCGACACCCTGATCAAGTCGATCCGCATCCCGCCGCGTCCCAGCCTGCTGGCAGACCTCCAGCGCGAACTTGCCTCAGCGGATCCGAGCCCGGAAACCATCGGCCGCATCGTCGCCAGCGACGTCGGCATGTCGGGGGCCCTGCTGAAGCTGGCCAACTCGGCCATCTACGGCGGACACCGCAAGGCCAAGTCGATCGAGCAGGCGATCCTGTTCCTCGGCATTAACCAGGTGGCGGCCCTGATGGCGGGCCTGCTGGCGCGCCAGGCGATCCCCGCCAACAGCGCGGCCCTGGCCAGTTTCTGGGACGTCTCGACCCGCCGCGCCCAGGCGATGGTGTTCCTGTCGCGCCGCCTGCGCATCGGCGAGCCGGACGTTGCACATACCTTCGGCCTGTTCTGCGACATGGGCGTGCCGCTGCTGATGGACCGCTTCGGCGACTACGAATCGACCTTCGCCGCCGCCTCGCTGGAAGCCGAACGGCCGTTCACGGCGCTGGAAGAAGAACGCCACGCGACCAGCCACGCTGCGATCGGCTGCCTGCTGGCGCGCAACTGGGGCCTGTCCGATCACGTCGGCTGGGCCATCCTGCATCACCACGATTACGCCGTGCTGGACGACGGCAACACGGCCGGCCTGGTGGGTTCGCTGGTGGCGCTGTCGCTGCTGGCGGAAAGCGCGATCTGCAAATACCAGGGCCTGACCGAATCGCTGGAATGGCACAAGGGCGGCGCCCGCGCCTGCGCCTATCTCGGCCTGTCGGAAGACGAGACCGCCGAACTGCTCGACGAACTGCACGAAGCCTTCCACGACGAGCAATAAATCCCAACGAAAGCGTCTTTACATCTCTTTCGAGCAGGCAGATACTCTGAAAAAAGTACGCCGCGCAAGGAGGAGACAATGAGACGCTTCGTGGTCATTCTGCTGGTCCTGCTCAGCGGCGTCCTCGGCGGCTGCGCGAGCACGCGCCCGGCCGCCGTCGCACCGTCGGCGGATCTGTTCGCCGATGCCTCCTTCGGCCCGCCATCCGTCAAGGTCGATGCCGCCGACCTGTTCACGCTCAGTCCCGAAATGCGCGACTACCTGCACAGTGTCGACTTCAGCACGACGGTGCGTTCGATGGGCAAGGAACAGGGATTGCTCGACGCCCTCTATACCAAGGGCAAGCTCAAGCTCGACTACGACTCCACCTACACGCGCAACGCGGCCGAGACCTTCCACGACCGTCTCGGCAATTGCATGTCATTGGTGATCATGACGGCGGCCTTCGCCAAGGAACTCGACATGACCGTGCGCTTCCAGAGCGTCGACATGGAGAGCTGGAGCCGCAGCGGCGATTTCTACCTGATGAACGGCCACGTCAACATCATCCTGGGTACCCGCACCGGCATGAACGAGGCGCTGCCGGAGCAGGTGCTGCTGGTCGATTTCGCGCCGGCGCCGCCGTCGGATGCCCACGGCGCGCACCTGCTCAGCGAAGACCAGATCGTCGCCATGTTCCAGAACAACCGCGCCGCCGAAGCCCTGGTGGAAGGCCGGCTCGACGACGCCTACTGGTGGGCGCGCGCAGCGATCGTGCGCAGCCCGTCATCCGCGATCTCCCTGAATACCCTCGCGGTGATCTACGACCGCCACGGCCAGAAGCCGCTGGCCGAGCGGGCTTACCGCGCGGCCCTGGAGCGTGAGCCGGAAAATCCGAACACGCTGCGCAACCTGGAGACCGTCCTGATCGCGCTCGGCAAGACGAACGAAGCGCTGGCGATTGCCAAACGCCTGGCCAGCCTGGAGCCGGTCGCACCGTTCGAGTATTTCCACCAGGGCGTGGCTGCCTTCAAGGGCGGCCAGTACGACAAGGCGCGCGACCTGTTCCGGCGCGAGGTCAAGCGCGCGCCCTACAACGACGAATTCCACTTCTGGCTGGCCGCCAGCTACCTGAAACTGGGCAAGCTGGACGAGGCCCGCGACGAACTGGCGCTGGCGGTGGACAGCAGCACCCAGGGCGACACGCGCAAGCGCTATTCGGCCAAGCTGGCCCACCTGCGCCAGCTCGGCATGCGCTGAGCCGGTGCGGGCGTCAAAGCTTAGTGCCGGCGCGGACGCGGCGCCTGCCGCGGCATGCCCTGCCGGTCGAGGTGACGGAAGGTGATCCGTCCCTTGTTCAAGTCATACGGCGACATCTCCAGCGTCACGCGGTCGCCGGCGATGATGCGGATGTGATTCCTCTTCATCCGGCCCGAGGTATAGGCAACCAGCTGGTGGCCATTCTCGAGGTCCACGCGAAAGCGCATTTCGGGCAGCACTTCGGTGACTTTGCCATGCATTTCGATCAGCTCTTCTTTCATCTCGTGTCCTTTATGTGAATGATGCAATGCCCAGTTCCAGGCAATGCGGCAGCAGCGCCTGGTGGCGGTTGACAGGGTCGAAGTCGGGAAAAGCGGCTCCGGCTGCAGTGTCGAGCCGTTGTGGAAACTGGGGGATGGATCCGATATGGGGACGTTGCGCCGAAAAAAAAGGGTCAGCGGCGGCGGAATCCGGAATGGGCCGGCGCACCGCGCTTTTCGATGTGGCGGAACGTGATGCGCCCCTTGCTGAGGTCGTACGGCGACAGCTCCAGGCTGACCTGGTCGCCGGCCAGG
Organism: uncultured Massilia sp.; assembly: GCA_913778765.1. Classification (GTDB taxonomy): domain Bacteria; phylum Pseudomonadota; class Gammaproteobacteria; order Burkholderiales; family Burkholderiaceae_D; genus Telluria. Next base: position 53,394 of record CAJYXO010000264.1, read on the forward strand.
ATGCGGATATGGTTCTTCTTCATCTTGCCGGAGGTATAGGCGATCAGCTTGTGGCCATTCTCGCAATCCACGCGAAAGCGCGAATCGGGCAGCACCTCGGCAACGATGCCATTCATTTCGATCAATTCTTCTTTTGCCATCTGCATACTCCTGTTCGCTAGGATGGAAGAAAAAAAAGCCCGCTGCTGCGGGCTTCGTTTCAATGTGACGCCAATGCGTTAATCGCCGCTCCAGCCCCTGCTATCTGCAAGGTGCGGAGCCCGGACGCCCGGGCTATCTGCCAGGTGCCTCCATCGTGTAAACCGACCAAAGTATGTGGAATGACATCCCCGTCAGGCTGGTTCGCGCGCCGCATTACACATGCGCTTGCGCGTCCTTCATGAGGAGCGGCAGGACCATCGAGACCTGACCGCGAACGCAGTGTAACACGCATCTTTGTGCGGCGCACAAAATAGTTCAGGCCAGCCGGCGCCACGCATCGCCGCGCCGGCGGCGGTGCGCACCTGCTCGGCGGCGAATTCGGTCCTTTCGAGACACGACGTCTCATCGATACCATGTCGGCGCCAAGGCCCGGCCTGAACCCGCACACGCAATCCTTACGTCCGTGATCGCTTAGAAAACGTGCCGCAGGCCGACCATGTACCCGGTCTGGCTATCGCCGGCATCCGGCTGGTTGCCGGCGCCGGCCGCCGACGAGAACTTCGCCATGTTGACGATGTTCAGGCGGCTGTCGTGGTCCTGGCGCGAGGCCGCATAGCCTCCATACAGCATACTGCGCTTCGACAGGTAATAATCCGCGCGCAGCGACCAGGTGGCTGGCCGGCTGTGGAGCACGTGGTTCTGCACCCGCCCGGCGAAGACGTTGACGATCCAGGCCGGACCGGACGGCAGATTGGCGCCGATGAATTCGGTGACAAAGCTTCCGCCGCCCGGGCCCAGGCCGATCGACTCGGTCCTGCCGGCCACGAGGCGTCCGATGGACGTGGCATAGCGCGCATAAAAAGCCTTGTGGCGGAACACCAGCGCCGGCGAAGAGGGCGAATGCATCTCGCCTAGCACCAGCGCACCCTCCACGGGCCCCTGCGCATATTCGATCGCGCCGGTGGCAAGGGAATTCGTCTTCGCGCTGCCCGGCACCTCACCCGCGCCATAGGTGAGGCGCGCGCTGAAGCCGCGCCACGCGGGCGAGCGGTAGTGGATGCTGTTGTCCACCCGCGTCGATCCATACGATGTGAAAAGGTTGCCGGACTTCGCATCGAGCGCGCTGCGGGCACTATCGACCACCGCCAGCAGGCCGCCGAAATTCCCGGCGCTCATCGGGTCGTATTTGGCAGAGAGTTCGTAGGAGTCAGTATAGTTCCGGCCCAGCCGCAGCTCGCCCCAGGCGCCAGCCAGGCCGATCCAGGACGAACGCGCGAACAAGGGGCCGTTACCGCTCGATCCGACGTCGGCCAGTACGTCGCTCTCGAGCAGATAGCGCACCGCGTTGCCGCCACCAATATCTTCGCTTCCCTTGAAGCCGAGGCGCGAGTTGCTCATGCCGCCGTTCTGCATGGCAGTCAGGCGTCCCTTGCCCGCGACCCGCGTGACAGTGGCGATGCCAAGGTCGATCGATCCATATATCTGCGAGCCTTCGGCATGCGCAGCGGTGCCTGCGACCGCCAGCAGGCAGGCCGCATTCCATTTCGATGTCATGGTAGTCTCCGGTCTGCGGGGCCGCTCAGTGCTCATGGGGGGCTGGCGAGCCGGGCATCGGCGCCAGCGCAGGCTGCGAGGACGATCCGCGGCGCGCTGCCGCGTCCTTCTTTAAGCCCCACAGCCAGGTCACGATCAGACAAGGCAGCAGCGAGGCGATCGAGTAGGCGACGCCGGCGAGCTGGTTGCCGGTGCGCTCGACCAGGGCGAGGCTGATCAGGGGCAGGAAGCCGCCGAACAGGATGTTGCCGATCTGCTGGGACAAGCCGAATCCCGTAGTGCGGCTCTGTGGCGGAAAACACTCGGCGATAAACGCCGGCAACGGCGCCATGATCATCGCGGTCAGCACGGCGAGGATCGCGATCAGGGCCGATACCACCACCCACGACTCCTGCATGGCGCTGTTGCGGATCGCCGAGAACACCGGGTAGGCTGCGCAGATCCAAAGCACGATCCCGATCAGCATCACACGCGCCCTGCCGATCGCGTCGGACAGGCGACCTGCCAGCGGATAGGCCGGCGCCGCCACTAGGATCGCGCCCGCCAGACAGAGGTTGGCGGTGCCCTGCTCCACCTTCAGCACTTGCTGCAGGAAGTACAGCATGTAGACGATCGAGGTGTACAGGGAGACCGAGGTGCTGCCTTGGGCGCCGAACACCGCCAGCAGGATCGCCTTCCACGATTGGCGGTTTCCCATCGCATCCGCCAGCGGCGACGCCGACAGCGCTCCCTTGCGCTGCATTTCGAGGAAGACCTCGGTCTCCTGCATGCCGAGGCGGATCCAGGTGGCCACCAGCACGATCGGCGCGGAGACCAGGAAGGGCACACGCCAACCCCAGGCGTCGAAACTGGCTGCATCCAGCGAGACCCGCAAGACCGCAACGATACCGAGCGCCAGCAGCAGGCCCAGGCTCGCGGTGCTTTGCAGCGTGCTGGTGTAGGCGCCCTTGCGCCCGCTCGGCGCATGCTCCATGACGTACACCACGGCTGAGCCGTATTCGCCGCCCAGCGCGATGCCCTGCACGATGCGCAGAGTCAGTAGCGCAAGCGGCGCCGCCACCCCGGCCGCGGCATAGGTCGGCAGGCAACCGATGGCGAAGGTCGCCACGCCCATGATGGCGAGGGTGATGACGAAGGTCTTCTTTCGTCCCACACGGTCGGACAGGGGACTGAAAATAAGAGTGCCGACCGGGCGCGCAACATAGGCAATGCCGAATGTGGCCGCCCCGAGCAGGCTGGCGTTCAGCGCGCTCGTCGACGGCAGGAACAGGCGGGTCAGTACGCTGGTCAGCGCTACGTAGACGAAGAAATCGTAGTATTCCAGAAGGGTGCCCAGGCACGAGGTGCCGATGATTTTGACCATGCCCGCGCGGGGCTGTCCGTGTTCTTTTGCATGGCGCATGATGTCTCCAGTATGCGGGGGTCCGCTCGTGCGGCGGACTTGAGAAAGGAAAGTTGTTGGTTCAGGCGGTGCGCCGGCGCTTGTCCTCCGCCTGCTGCTCCAGGAAGCGGAGGACCGTCTGGCGGTGCTCCTCGCCGCATAGAAGGATTGCCTGCATCGACGCCGCCATTTCGAGGGCGGCGCCGAGACTGGATTCGCTCGACTCGCGCACTAGTTGCTTGGCCATGCGCATGGCCTGCGGCGGGTTGCGCGCGATCCGCCTTGCGAGGCGCAGCGCTTCGAGGCCGAGATGGTCGTCGTCGACCAGCTTCGAGACCAGACCGAGGTGGGCCGCCTGCTCGGCATCGATGAATTCGCTGGTGAGGGTCAGCTCCAACGCCTTGGCCGGGCCGACGATGCGCGACAGGAACCAGGCGCCACCAATACCCGAGACCAAGCCCAGTCGCAGGAAGCTTTCGGCGAAGCTGGCGCGCGGGCCGGCAAGCCGGATGTCGCACATCAGGGCGAGATCGCAACCGGCACCGACCGCGGCGCCGTTCACCGCGCACACCGACGGCACCTCGAGGGAGGTCAGGGCGCGGGTCAAACGGTGCAAGCCCTTCTTCAGCCGATCGCGCACATCACTGACGCTGCCCGCCATCAGGTCGCGGCCCTGCTCCATGTCCTTGACGTTCCCGCCTGTACAGAAATGCCGGCCGGAGGAGCGCAGCAACACGCAATGCACGTCCGACATCGCATTCGCCGACTCGATGGCCTCGGCGAGCGCCGCAGTCATCTCCAGGTCCAAAGCATTGCCGTCGGCCTGCCTGTTCATCGTCAGCACCAGCACGCCATCGTCCACTTCGCGCGTCACCAACGGGTGTTCAATCGTATCCATAATTTTCTCTTTCGTTTGCATGTTGGCGTCGCCGTTCAAGCGTCGCGGAAACGCGCCGCGCGCCGTTCCAGAAAGGCGCGCATGCCTTCCTTCTGGTCTTCAAGCGCGAAGCCCGAATGGAAGGAACGCCGCTCGAACAGCAGGCCTTCGGACAGCGAAGACTCGTAGGCGCGGTTGACCGACTCCTTGATGGCCATCACCACGGGGATCGAATGGCGGGCGATGGACTGCGCGAGTGCCCGGGCTTCGTCCAACAGCGCTTCCCTGGTGGTGAGTTTGGAGACCAAGCGCAAATCAAAGGCCTCCTGCGCGCTGATCGGCGCGCCCGTGAGGCACATCGTCATCGCGGCCGACTTGCCTACCGCACGCGGCAAGCGCTGGGTGCCGCCGGCGCCCGGGACAATGCCGAGCCTGACTTCGGGCTGTCCGAAGCTGGCATCCTCCGCCGCAACCACGATGTCGCACATCATGGCCAGCTCGCAGCCGCCGCCCAGCGCATAGCCCCCGACCGCCGCGATCAGCGGCTTGCGCAGGGCCCGGATCGGATCCCAGTTGCGGCCGATGTAATCGAGGGCGAACGCGGTCCGGTAGTCCAGGCGCGACATCGCGTCGATGTCGGCGCCGGCGGCAAAGGCGCGCGCAGAGCCGATCAAGACCGATACGTGCACGCCAGGGTCGGCCTCGTTGCGCTGCAGGGCAGCAACCAGCTGATCGACCAGCTCGTCGGTCAGCGGGTTCAAGGGATTCTCGGAGGCCAGCCGCACCACCGCCACGCGGTCCTCTATCTCGACATGGACGATCTGGCGGCTCATGCGGCCTCCTGCCTGACTGCCCCGCACGCGAGCAAGTATGCAATTTCGTCGCGGGGGATTTCGAAGCTGCGCAGTACTTCCAGTGAGTGCTGGCCCGCGAGCGGCGCCGGCCGGATCTTTGCGGGGGCGGGCTGGGATGGTCCGAGCACGAAGCCATGGGCCGCCATGTGGCCGGCCACCGGATGCTCAATCCAGGCGGCGATCCCACTGTCGGCATATTCTTCCGACGCGACCACGTCCTGGTAGCTGCGTACCGGTGCGCAGATGATGTCGCAGTCCGCCATGCGCCTTTCCCAGACCGCGGTGGTGGCCCCGCGGAATCTGTCAGCGAGCAGCGCGTGCAGGTCAGCACGGTGATGCACGCGCTTCTCGTTGGTGGCGAAGCGCGGATCATGCTCGAGGTCCGGGCGTTCGATCATACGGCACAGCGCGCTCCAGCGATGTGGGTGGTAGGCCGCCACCATCATCCAACCATCCGCGGTGGGGAAGGCTTCGTTCGGCGCGGCATAGGGCGCCGCGCTGCCGGTCTTTTGCGGATTGGCGCGCTCGGCGAAATAGGACGCGAAGCCGACCTGCTGCAGCATCAGGGTGCAGTTGTAGAGGCTGACGTCGAGGTATTGTCCACCCTGGCCCTTGCGGACCTTGTGCAAGGCGCCGAGGACCGCAATCGCCGCCAGATAGCCGGTCACCATATCGGCGGCCGGCACTGGCACCTTGACCGGATCACCGTCCGCTTCGCCGAGGATGCTCATCAAGCCGCTCACGGCCTGCACCGCGCCGTCGACGCCGGGGCGCCGGCTCGCCGCGCCGGACTGGCCGAAGGCCGAGATCGCGCAGTACACGATATCCGGGTTCAGCTCGCGGACCGCCGGATAGTCGAGGCCCAAACCGGCCATGATCCCGGGGCGGAAATTCTCGACCACGACGTCGGCTTCGCGCAGCATATGGCGCAGCGCCTGCCGGCCCGCGTCCGTTTTGAGGTCGATCGCCAGGCTGCGCTTGTTGCGGTTGACGCTCATGAATGTGGCGCTCTGGCCCTCGATCCAGGGCGGGCCGATACCGCGGCCGATCTCGCCGCCGGGCGGCTCGATCTTGGTGACATCGGCGCCGAGATCGGCCAAGGTCATCGAGCATACAGGTCCGGCCACGACGTGCGAAAAGTCGAGCACGCGTACGCCTTCGAGACAGTTACCAAGCATTCTGTGTCCCCTTCTGAACTGCTTATCGTTAAGTGAACCTTGTTCACCGAGTATAGGAAGGGGGCGCGATGCCAACAATCGACTAAAGGGAAGCGACTCTTTTACATTTTGTAAAAGCTCGGCAGCGTTCTACAGCAAGTTCTGCAGCCAGCCGCGGAAGCCGGCGAGCGCTTCGCTTTCCCTGTTGGCCGGCCAGACGAAGTAATAGGTGTGCTCCTTGCGGTCGAGGACGAAGGGGAAAGGCTCGACCAGCGTGCCCTCGGCCAGTTCGCTCGCGACCAGCGCGCGCTGGGCGATGGCGATGCCATGCCCTTCGAGTGCGGCCTGGTAAGCCAGCAGCGAGGTTTCATAGCGCATCTCGCGCCTGTCTTTGCGGAGTGGCAGCCCGGCCGCCTTGAGCCAAAGATTCCAGTCTTCCGGCCGGGCCAGCGAGTGGAGAATGGTCTCGCCTTCGAGCTTCGACGCTGCCTCGATATGCAGCGAAGGCGCGGCAACCGGCACCAGTTCGTTGGGGATCAGGGCCTGAGCGCAAGTGCCAGGCCAATTGCCGTTGCCCAGCTGGATGCCCGCATCGATATCTTCGCGGTCAAAGTTCAGGGGTGCCGATGAGGTGGTCAACTGAACGTCAATGCGCTCGTGCTGCCTGTGGAAGCCGGCCAGCCTTGGAATAAGCCAGCGCACTGCGAATGTGGCTGGCGAGCGGATTTTAAGGATACGGTTGCGGCGTCCGGAAGTGCGCACGTGTTCGGTGGCGTCGCGCAGCGTCGTGAAGACGGGCATCAATTCGGACAGGTAGCGCGCACCGGCCGAGGTGAGCTCGAGGCGGCCGCGCACGCGGTCGAATAGTTCGACGCCGAGATACAACTCCAGCGTCTTCACCTGGCGGCTCACGGCCGCCGGGGTCACCGCCAATTCCTCGGCCGCCTTGCTGATACTGAGCAGGCGGCCAGTGGCTTCAAAGGCGCGGACGGGATTCAGCGGAGGGAGGAGCCTATAAGTCATGGGATCGGGCGAGCCGTGGTTTTCCCTACTCTACCTTGACATCTCTCTCGACAGCAAGACAGGCCCGGCCCGGAATATCGGTCCGTGTCTGCAAGCTTCCCTGTCCAGACCGCTCATCAGGACTGGCGGCCGACCTCATGCAGCAGTTGGCGCAGCACGGCGGCGTCGACCCCGATGAACCACAGGATGGCCGGCCCAGTGCTGCGTTTTCTGGAGGCGATGGGCGATCCGCTACAGGCCACGGTGCTGGGCCCGGAGCCGGCCATGCAGGGACGCTTCGGCAAGATCGCGCGCGCCATCCGCCGCATCCACCAGTCCTATGCCTCCAGCCTCGCGGGTGCAGTACCTGAAGTCGACGCAGCCGCACCAGGCGCGCCTGTTGATGGGTCGGGAGCGGGAGCATGCGAACGCGGCCTTCGTGTATTCTCATTAATGTCGGCGTCGAATGGCGTGGACGTCCCCCACTCACCTACCCAACTAGTCCGTAAAACCGGGCCGCTGCCTTGTCACGGCGAGCTGTGCCCCGCAGCCGGCGCGCTGCGTCAGGTCGCGCTGCCGTCCTGCGTGTGGATAGCTCATCCAGACCTGAATCTCGCCGCTACCGCTTTGGTTCAACGATCTTCTTCCACAGGGCCAGCTTACCGTCGAAAGACATATGCGCATAAGCCGGCGATGACGACGGCAATACGAGGGTTTCGAAGCCTGCCGCGCTAAAGCGTTGCTCGGATTTGCCGGACGTCTTACCGTTGAAGCAGACGCGGAAAAGATGAGGGCTGCGCCGTAGCAAGACACCGAATTCGTTGGCCTGCGCCTGACGAATGGCAGCGTCCAGGCTTCCTTCCCGTTTGCATGCAGCGATGGTGTCCCACAAGCCGATCTGGTGAGCGAGCAAGCGCGTCAATCGCTCGTCGTAATCCATGTCTGAAAGAGGCTCGCCGGTAACCGCAGACAGAAGCCGCCAGAACTGATTTCTTGGATGGGCATAGTACCGCTTTGCCGCTAGCGAAGCCTCACCAGGAAAGCTCCCAAGAATGACAATGCGGGTTTGGTGATCAAGAACGGGGGACAAGCCAACTAGCATAGGAAGAATCTGCTTGTAGTAAGTTAACGCAGCAACACGCGAAATGAAGGCTTCGTCTCCAAGGCTAGCTATGAAAGGGCGTCGACGTCAGAAGCCATGCGGGCTCTACACCGTTTACGCAAAAACACCGCACAAACCTCGTCACGCATAATGTGGAGCGCATAGTACTGCTGGGCCGCAAGCGAAGCGGCGCCGGGGAAGCTGCCCAGGACCAGGATGCGGGTGTCGGGCGCGATGACCGGGGCGAGGCCGGTGAGGAGGGAGGTGGATTCCAGGTCGGTGCTTGGCATGGGCGGATTGTAGCCGCTTGCCCAAATACTTGGGTTCCCGCCTGCGCGGGAACGACGGGGAAGCGCGGGAACGACGGGGAAGCGCGGGAATGACTGGGAAGCGCGGGGACGACGTGGGAACAAAAAAACGGCGGCACGCTCGCACATGCCGCCGCAAAGGGCTTACAACAATCTACCCACTCACCTCACATCATTTGCTCGCCAGCGCCACGCTGGCCGGCGCCGCCGGCGCGGCATCCCAGCCGCCGCCCAGCGCGCGGATCAGCGCCACCGTGGTGATGGCGCGGTCGCCGCGCAGCTGGACCGCGCTGCGTTCGACCGTCGCCAGGTTGCGCCGGGCGTCCAGCAATTCCAGATAGCTGCCGCGGCCGGCGTCGTAGAGCTTCTGCGCCAGGTCGCTCGAGCGCCGCGCGGAGACCACCGCCTGCTCGATCTCGTCGCCCTGCCCCGCCAGCACGCGCAGGCCGGCCAGGTTGTCCTCGACCTCGGCGAAGGCCGTCAGCACGCTCTGGCGGTAGCTGCCCACCGCCTCTTCCAGCGCGGCCTCGCTGCGCACCACGTTGCTGCGGTTGCGGCCGCCGTCGATCAGCGGCATCGACAGCGCCGCGCCCAGCAGCCAGGAACGGCTGCTCCACTTGAACACGTCGGCGAAGGTGCCGGCCACGCCGCCGCCGTTCGCGCCGATGCTCAGCGCCGGGAACATGGCGGAACGGGCCACGCCGATGCGGGCATTCGCCGCTTCCATCGTGCGCTGCGCGCTGGCGATGTCGGGCCGGCGTTCCAACAGGCTGGATGGCAGGCCGGCCGGGATCAGCGGCAGGGTCGCGCCGATTTCCAGCGGGTCCGCCGCCGCGCCGAAGTTCGAGGCCGGCTGGCCCAGCAGCACCGCCAATGCATGCTCGGCGTTGGCGCGCTGGCGCTGCAGGCCGATGGCCTCGGCGCGCGCCGTCGACAGCTCGGTCTTGGCGCGCGACAGGTCGAACTCGCCGATGTCGCCCAGTTCGAAGCGGCGGCCGGTCACGCGCACGCTTTCTTCGCGCAGGCGCACGGTCTGGTTCACCGTCGCGATTTCGGCGTCCAGGGAACGCAGGCGGAAGTAGGTCTGGGCGACGTCGGCCTGCAGCGACAGCAGCACCGAGCGGTAGGTCGCCTCGGTGGCAAGCGCATCGCCGCGCGCCGCCGCCACGTTGCTCGACACGCGGCCGAACAGGTCGACTTCGTAGCTGGCGCTCAGGTTGGCCCGGTAGCTGGTCACCGGCGAGATCCGCGAGCCCGGCGTCACGCCCGCTTCCAGCGGCGCGGCCTGAGCACGCTGGGCGCCGATGCCGACGCCAATCTGCGGGATGCGGTCGCTTTCCGCGATGCCGGCGATGGCGCGCACCTGCTTCACGCGCGCCGCCGCCACCATCAGGTTCTGGTTGCTGGCCGTGGCCTGGGCGATCAGGCCGTCGAGGCGGGTGTCGGCGAAGGCCTTCCACCATTCGCCGCGCGGCTGGTTCTCGGATTGCCGAGCCAGCTTCCAGGTGGTGCCGTCGGCGGCGTTGCGCACCGCGTCCGGCGCTGCGGCCGGCGCCATTTGCGCCTCCTTGAATGCCGCCGGCGTCGATACCGCGGGCTGGTGGAAGGCGGGCGCCGCGCAGGCGCTCAGCAGCAGGGCCGCCAGCACGGTGGCGAAGCGCGGTGCGAATTTCGCGACGGTCTTCACCACCGGCTGTACTGCCGAGCGGCGCAGGGGGCGGGCGAAGGCCTCGTCGAGGGCTTGGTCCCGCGCTTGATTCATCGTTACAGTCATTTCAATGCTCCTTCGAGTTCAGGGCCGTGCGCCTCTTCATGCACGAGGCGATGCGAAGGCTTGCCGAAGCGTGCCGCCAGGGTGCGCAGCAGGACGTAGAACACCGGCGTCAGGAACAGGCCGAAGAAGGTCACGCCCAGCATGCCGGCAAACACCGCCACACCCATGGCGTGGCGCATCTCGGCGCCGGCGCCGTGCGAGAACACCAGCGGCAGCACGCCCATGATGAATGCGATCGAGGTCATCAGGATCGGACGCAGGCGCAGGCGGCAAGCCTCCAGCGCGGCGGCGACGATGCTGCGGCCATGGTGCTCCAGCTCGACCGCGAATTCCACGATCAGGATCGCGTTCTTCGACGCCAGGCCGACCAGCACGAACAGGGCGATCTGGGTGAACACGTTGTTGTCGCCGCCGGTCAGCTTCACGCCAATCAACGCGCACAGGATCGACATCGGCACGATCAGGATCACGGCCAGCGGCAGCGTCCAGCTTTCGTACTGCGCGGCCAGCACCAGGAACACCAGCAGCACGCACAGCGGGAACACGTAGATCATGGTGTTACCGGCCAGGATGTCCTGGTAGGTCAGGTCGGTCCATTCGTAGGCAATCCCCTTCGGCAGCACTTCGCGGGCGATCTCCTCCATCGCGGCCTGGGCCTGGCCCGAGGACACGCCCGGGGCCGGGCCGCCGTTCATCTCGGCGGCGACGTAGTTGTTGTAGCGCTGGACGCGGTCCGGGCCATAGGTGTCCTTCACCTTCATGATCGAGGACAGCGGGATCATCTCGCCGGTGCCGCTGCGGACCTGCAGCTGGGCGATCTGCTCGCGCTGCGAACGGAACGGGGCGTCAGCCTGCACGCGCACCTGGTAGGTGCGGCCGAACTGGTTGAAGTCGTTCACGTACAGCGAGCCGAGATTGATCTGCAAGGTCTGGTTGATCTCGGCCAGCGACACGCCCAGCTGCTTGGCCTTCACGCGGTCGACGTCGGCGAACAGCTGCGGCACGTTGATCTGGTAGCCCGAGAACACGCCGGCCAAACGCTTGTCGGTCGCGGCTTTCGCCATGAAGGCCTGCACCGCCTTGTTCAGCTCATCGTAGCCGAGGTTGCCGCGGTCTTCGATCATCATCTTGAAGCCGCCCGTGGTGCCGAGGCCGTTCACCGGCGGCGGCGGCAGCACCATCACGAAGGCGTCTTCGATGGCGCCCATGCGCTTGTTGATCTCGGCGGCGATGGCTTCGGCGCTCTGCGTCTTGCCCTTGCGCTCGTCGAAGGGCTTCAGGGTGGTGAACACGATGCCGGCGTTCGGCGCGTTGGTGAAGCCGTTGATCGACAGGCCCGGGAAAGCGACCGAGGATTCCACGCCCGGGATCTGCTTGGCCACGTCCGACATCTTGCGGATCACTTCATCGGTGCGGTCCAGCGAAGCGGCGTCCGGCAGCTGCGCGAAGCCGATCAGGTAAGCCTTGTCCTGGGCCGGCACGAAGCCCGGCGGCACCGCCTTGAACATGAACACGCCGGCGATGCCGAGCAGGACGTACACGCCCAGCGCCGCGCTCTTGCGCTTCAGGACGCCCTGCACGCCGCCTTCATAGGCGTGCGAGGAGCGGTGGAAGAAGCGGTTGAAGCCTTTGAAGAAGCGGCCGAACACGGCGTCCATGGCGCGGGTCAGCGCATCCTTCTTGGCGCCATGCGGCTGCAGCAGCACGGCCGACAGGGCCGGCGCCAGGGTCAGCGAGCTGAAAGCCGAGATCACGGTCGAAATCGCGATGGTCAGGGCGAACTGGCGGTAGAACTGGCCGGTCAGGCCGGACACGAAGGCGATCGGCACGAACACGGCGCACAGCACCAGGGCGATCGCGATGATCGGACCGGACACCTCTTTCATGGCCTGCACGGTCGCATCGTGCGGCGACAAGCCGTTCTCGATGTTGCGCTCGACGTTCTCCACCACCACGATGGCGTCGTCGACCACGATACCAATCGCCAGCACCAGCCCGAACAGGGACAGCGTGTTGATCGAGAAGCCGAAGGCCAGCATCACGGCAAAGGTACCGACCACCGACACCGGCACCGCCAGCAGCGGGATCACCGATGCGCGCCAGGTCTGCAGGAACAGGATCACGACCAGCGCCACCAGCACCACCGCTTCGATCAGGGTGTGGACGACGGAGTCGATCGATTCGCGCACGAACTGGGTCGGGTCGTACACGATGCTGTAGCTCATCCCCTGCGGGAAGTCCTTCGACAGTTCTTCCATCTTGTTGCGCACGTCGGTCGAGAGCTGCAGCGCATTCGCGGTCGGCGACTGGAAGATCGGGATCGCCACGGCCGACTTGTTGTCGAGCAGGGAGCGCAGCGCATACGAGTTCGAGCCCATTTCCAGGCGCGCCACGTCCTTCAGCAGGGTGGTCGCGCCGTCCTGGCTGGTCTTCACGACGATGTTGCCGAACTCCTCTTCCGACTGCAGGCGGCCTTGCGTGTTGACGGTCAGCTGGAAGTCGGCGCCCTTGGTCGGACCCTGGCCGACGACGCCGGCCGCGACCTGCACGTTCTGCTCGCGGATCGCGTTCACCACGTCGCTGGCGGTCAGGCCGCGCGCCGCGACCTTCTGCGGGTCGAGCCAGACGCGCATGGCGTAGTCGCCGGAACCGAACAGCTGGACGTCGCCCATGCCGTTGATGCGCGCCAGCTGGTCCTTGACGTTCAAGGTCGCGTAGTTGCGCAGGTACAGGTCGTCATAGCGGCCGTCCGGCGAGTTCAGGTGCACCACCATCGTGATGTTGGGCGAGCTCTTGACCGTGGTGACGCCGATCTGGCGCACCTCTTCCGGCAGGCGCGGCAGCGCGCGCTGGACGCGGTTCTGCACGGCCGTTTCGGCCTGCTCGACGTTGGTGCCGATCTTGAAGGTCACGGTCAGCTGCAGCGCGCCGTCCGAGGTGTTCTGCGAGGTCATGTACAGCATGTCCTCGACACCGTTGATTTCCTGTTCGATCGGGGTGGCGACGGTTTCCGCGATCACCTTGGGGTTCGCGCCCGGGTACTGGGCACGCACCACCACGGACGGCGGCACCACTTCCGGGTACTCGGAGATCGGCAGCTGGAACAGCGCGATCAGCCCGCCCACGAAAACGATGACCGACAACACCGCCGCAAAGATCGGCTTGTCGACAAAAAAGCGTGAGATGTTCATCTGATTGATTCCTTATTTTGCATCTGCCATGGCCAGCTGCGCGGACTTGTCCTTCGCATTGCCCAGGTTGGCGACCATCGGCACGACCTGCGCCGTGATCGGCGAACCCGGACGCACGCGCTGCAGGCCGTTGACGACGATCTTTTCGCCCGGCTGCAGGCCGGTCTTGACGACGCGCAGGCCATCCACGACCGGGCCCAGTTTGACTTCGCGGTACTCCGCCTTGCCGTCCTTGCCGACCACGAACACGAACTTGTGGCTCTGGTCGGTGCCGACGGCGCGGTCGCTGATCAGGAGCGCCGGCTTCTCGCTGCCGCCGCCGATCTGCACACGGGCGAACAGGCCCGGCGCCATCAGGTCGTCCTTGTTGGCGAAGGCGGCGCGCATGCGCACGCTGCCGGCGCGGGTGTCGAGCTGGTTGTCGACGAATTCCAGCTTGCCCTCGTGCGGGAAGCCTTCCTCGTTGGCCAGGCCGACCCGCACCGTGACCGGCTGGCCGCTGTGGGCCTGCGAACGTACGCGCAGGTAGGTGTCCTCGTCGCCGTCGAAGCTGGCGTAGATGCGGTCCATCGACACCACCGAAGTCAGCACACTGGAGGCGTCGACCAGGTTGCCGAGGGTGATCTCGGCCTTCGAGACGCGGCCGTCGATCGGCGAGACGACGCGGCTGTAGGCCAGGTTCAGCTTCGCGGTTTCGTACTGGGCCTGGGCGGCGCGCGCATTCGCTTCGAGTTCTTTCTGCGCCGAGGCGCTGGCGTCGTATTCGCGCTGGGCGATGGCCTTGTCGCCCAACAGCTTCTCGGCGCGGCTCAGTTCCAGCTTGGCCAGTTCGGCCTTGGCGCGCGCCGCCCTGGCGGCGGCGTCGGCGCGTTCGGCTTCGGCCTGGAAGGGGCGCGGGTCGATCACGAACAGGACCTCGCCCTTCTTGACCGTGGCGCCCGGCTTGAAGTTGACGGCGGTGATGAAGCCGGACACGCGCGGACGGATCTCGACGTGTTCGACGGCTTCCAGGCGGCCCGAGAATTCCTGGGTGTCGGCGACCTGCTTCTGGACCACGACCGCGGCGGAGACCGGCGGACCTGCTTGCGCCTGGGGCTGGGCTTCGGCCGCCTTGCTGTTGGCGTCCGAGCAGCCCGCGATCAGGGCTGCGATGCCGGCGGCGCCAAGCGCGAGAACGAGGGACCGCGCGACCGGACGAACCGCGGTACGGAATTGATGAATGGATTTCATGGGTGAGCCCTCCGATTCTTGATGACTTATTAATAATTAGGCGAAAGCGGTCCCTTCCGGTCTTGCATGCGGGATGCAGACAGAAACGCAGGAAAAGACAGGTCTCCCGTGCCCGACACGGGCACGTTGTTCTAGGTTTGGATCTTGCTATGCGTTACCGGCTAGACGTTGCGGCCGGGCGCTTTGTGACGATCAGCTGCCGGGCAAGGCGTTGTCGGCTTCGAGCCCGGCGATGAAGTTGGCGATTTCGTGCAGGGCATGGCCCGTACACGCGCATTCGTTGCGGGCGTTCGGTTCCTCGATGCGGGCCGGCGCCATGCGCCGCACCGTGGTCCGTACGCCTGCGTTGATCAGCTTCGCGCCGTAGGCTTCGGCCTCGTCGCGCAGCGGGTCGTCGTCGGCCGACAGGATCAGGGCCGGCGGCAGGTTCTTCAATCGGCTCGACTGCAGCGGCGAGGCGTAGGGGTGGCTGCGGTCGGCGGCATGCGGCAGGTAGCCGCGGTAGGCGGCCGCGCATTCGTCGAACACCCTGGCCTTGTCGGGGCAGGTCGGCATTTCGCGCATCGAGCAGCTCGACAGGCCCGGGTCCAGCATCGGCATGATCAGGATCTGGCCGGCAAGCAGAGGGCCGCCGCGGTCGCGCGACATCATTGCCGCCACCGCCGCCAGGTTGCCGCCGGCCTCGATGCCGGCCACGATCAGGCGCTTGCCGGTCCAGCCCAGCTTGGTCTTGTTCTTCTTGGCCCAGTTGACGACCGCATGCGCATCCTCGGCCGCCGCCGGGAAGGGTTTCACCGGGGCCAGCGTGTAGGTCGAGGACAGCACCACCGGATAACCGCTCGCGTCTGCGAGACGGCGCAGGAAGCCGTCGGCCTCGTCGATGTCGCCGTCGTCGAAGCCGCCGCCGTGGAAGAACACGATCAGGATGTCGCGCTTGCCGTCCACCGCCGCGCGGTACAGGCGGCCGTCCAGCATGCCTTCATGGCCGGCGACTTCGAGTTCCTTCACCACCAGCTCGTGCTGGTCCTGTGCCTGTAGTTCGTTGATGACGGCGGCGTTCACGGCTGCACCTCGCTGCTGGCCACGCCATGAAACAGGGCCGAGTAACCGACGGCTTCGCCGGCGGCCGCACGGGCGTAGGCGCCGGTGCCGACCAGTCCCGCCATCAGCGCCACGCTGAGTGCGAGCGCCAGGCTTGCAAAAATTCCATCGAGTCGTTTCATGTCCTGCTCCGTGTGGTGAATGGCACTTTTATCAGTGACCGTGCCGATACTATAGACATGAACTAGAATCTGATAAATACCGCAATCGCGAATCCATTATTCAGATCCCTGAACAATCAAAATGAACAACAAGCTGCAAGCGATGGAAGTCTTCGTGCAGGTGGTCGACACCGGCAGCTTCACGCGCGCGGCCGACGCCCTGCAGTTGCCGAAGGCCACGGTGTCGACCCTGGTGCAGGCGCTGGAGACGGCATTGTCGGCCAAGCTGCTGCACCGGACCACGCGCCTGGTGACCGTGACCACCGACGGCGCCGCCTATTACGAACGCTGCGTGCGCATCCTGTCCGACGTGCGCGACGCCGAGGAATCGCTGTCGCGCACCCGCCTCTCGCCGAGCGGGCGCCTGCGCGTGGACATGCCGACCGGCCTCGCCAGCGAAGTGCTGATCCCCGCCCTGCCCGACTTCTTCACGCGCTATCCGGACATCATGATGGAACTGGGCAGCACCGACCGTCCCGTCGACCTGGTCGAGGAAGGCGTCGACTGCGCGGTGCGCGGCGGCGAGCTGGTCGACAGCAACCTGATCGCGCGCCGGGTGGGTGTCGTGAATTTCGTCACCGCCGCCTCGCCGGCCTATCTGGAACGCTTCGGCACGCCGCAGCACCCGCGCGACCTCGAGCGTCACCGCTGCGTGAACTACTTCTCGGCCAAGACCGGCAAGATCTACGACTGGGATTTCCGCCGCGGCGAGGAACGCATCGACATCGCCATTCGCGGCGTGATCGCGCTGAACGATTCGAACGCCTATGTGAAGGCGGGCCTGTCCGGCCTGGGCGTGATCCAGATGACCGACTACCTGCTGGCCGAGCACGTGGAAGCCGGTCGCATGGTCCAGCTGCTGCCCGACTGGACCAGCGATCCGCTGCCGGTGCACGTGGTCTATCCGCAGAACCGCCACCTGTCGGCCAAGGTGCGGGTGTTCGTCGAGTGGGTGTCGGAGGTGTTCGCGAACCACCCTTACATGCACCTGCGCGCGGTGCCGCGTCCGCTGCCGCTGGCGGCGATGGAAACCATTTAAAACCGAGGAGACCACGATGCGCACCATCGACACCCTGCTGGAACAGTACAGCGAAAGCCACCGCAACCCGACCAATGAGCTGATCCATTTCGTGTGCGTGCCGGTGATCGTGTTCACCTTGCTGGGCATCCTGTGGAGCATCCACCCCATCGTCGCGGTGGCGGCCTGCGTGGCGGCGCTGGTCTATTACTTCAGGCTGTCGCGGCCCTTCGCCTTCGGCATGCTCTTGATGAGCGCCGTGATGCTCGCGCTGCTGGCCCTGATGCCGCCGATGACGGTGCTGCCGCTGTCGATCGCGATCTTCGTGGTGGCCTGGATCGGCCAGTTCATCGGCCACAAGATCGAAGGCAAGAAGCCGTCCTTTCTCGACGACCTGCGCTTCCTGCTGATCGGACCGCTCTTCGTGCTGGGTTTCCTGTACCGTCGCCTGCATGTAGCGTATTGAATCAGACCTAGGGGGATGGGTCTTCCTGGCCTATGATGGTCTCAAGGAGGATCTATGAAAATCCTTATCCCTCTGGCTATAGCAAGCTTCCTGGCAGGCTGTGCCACGCCGCCCGAATCCGGCAACGTCTACAACAGCTACCAGACCATGCATGAACAATCGGTCCGCATGGGGACCGTGGAATCCGTGCGCACCGTGACCATCGCCAGTCCGGAATCCGGCGTCGGCACCATGACCGGCGCCGCCCTGGGCGGACTCGGCGGTTCCGAGATCGGCGGCGGCAAGGGCTCCTGGGCGACCGGGATCGCCGGCGCCGTGGCCGGCGGCCTGATCGGGCAGAAGGTCGAGCAAGGCGCCGGCAAGCGCGCCGGTTTCGAGATCACCGTCCAGCTCGACGGCGGCGGCCTGGTCGCCATCACCCAGCCGGCCGACGAGATGTTCCGCCCAGGCGAGCGGGTACGCCTGGTCAGCGACGGCTACATGACGCGCGTGACGCACTGACGACAGATCGCGGCCGGACTCCACAATGAACTCCGGAAAGCACGTATACTTTCCGGATGCCTTCCTACGTCCTCTTCACCATCGCGTCCCTGATCTGGGGTTCCACCTTCTGGGCCATCACCCTGCAGTTGGGGGAGATTCCGCCCGCCGTCTCGGTCGTCTACCGGTTTGCCCTGGCGGCCGCCACGCTGTTCGCCTGGTGCCTGATTCGCGGCGACAAGCTCCGGCTGCCCTGGCGCACCCAGAAGTGGACGCTGCTGCAGGGCTTCTTCACCTTCGGCCTGTCGTATGTGTGCACCTACAACTCGGAGCAGTACGTGGTGTCGGCCCTGGTGGCCGTGCTGTTCGCGCTGATGGTGTTCTGGACGCCGCTGCTGTCGCGCATCGCATTCGGCACGCCGATCCCGCGCAAGACCTGGACCGCCGGCGCCGCCTCGATCGCCGGCGTGACCCTGCTGTTCTGGCATTCGATCCAGGGCGCGCTGCACGATATTTCCCAGGGCGGCAACGGCCACTTCCTGCTCGGCCTGGTGCTCGGCATCGGCGCCTCGATCGCCAGCGCGGCCGGCAGCATCGTGGTCGGCAAGGTGCGCGAACAATCGACGAACCTGATCCTGACCACCGGCTGGTCGATGTTCTGGGGCACCTGCATGGTCGCGCTGTGGTGCGTGGCCAGCGGCCAGCAATTCATCCTGCCGCACACGACCAGCTACGTGCTGGGCCTGCTGCACCTGGCCATTTTCGGCTCGGTGGTGGCCTTCATCTGCTACTTCACCCTGATCAACCGCATCGGCTCGGCCAAGGCCGTCTATATCGGCGTCATCACGCCGGTGCTGTCGGTGCTGATGTCGATCCGGCTCGAACACTACCGTCCCGGCCTCATCGAATGGCTGGGCATGGCGGTCTGCCTGGGCAGCGTCGCCTGGGCCCTGCACACGCCGAAACGCAAGGCGCCCACCATCAACCTGACCGATGCGCTCGACGCACCTCTCGAAACGCCATGAATCCTGAACACACCGTGAACACCTTCGCCATCCGCCCCGCCACCCCGGCCGACGTCGCCCACATCATGGGCATGATCCACGAGCTGGCCGTGTTCGAGAAACTCGAGCACCAGGTGGTCGCCACCGATGCCCTGCTGCACGAAGGCCTGTTCGGCGCCAAGCCGTCCTGCGAAGCGATCGTCGGCGAGGCCGACGGCGACGTGGTGGCCTACGCCCTGTTCTTCCACAACTTCTCGACCTTCCTGACCAAGAAGGGCCTGTACCTGGAAGACCTGTACGTGCGCCAGGATCGCCGCGGCAAGGGCTACGGCAGCCGCATGCTCAAGCACCTGGCGCGCATCGCCGTCGAACGCGACTGCGGCCGCTTCGAGTGGTCGGTGCTGGATTGGAACATGCCAGCGATTAAGTTCTATGAATCCATGGGCGCGGAGATCCTGCCGGACTGGCGAGTCTGCCGCGTGACCGGGGCGCCGCTGAAGGCGCTGGCGCAGGGCTGATGCATTTTAAAGAGCGCCTGAGAAAGCCTTCAGGGCAAGGCGCGCGGTCGAAGACAGTACGCTGGTACGGCGAGACCGTGCAACGCCGCCATGGAGGCTTTCTCAGGCGCTCCAAAAGAAAAGGCGCTGTTCGCGCTAGGTGTTGAATCGGCCTAGTGCTGCTCTCAAAAAAGCATCGGCGCTGGAAATGCGCTGGCCGTCCAGCGCCCAGCGCCAGCCGAAGTAATGCGACAGGTAGCGGCTGGCGA
>CAJYXO010000265.1 GCA_913778765.1 uncultured Massilia sp.
CAAGGCCAGCAGGCGCTCACGCTGGCGGCGTGTCAGGCTCGACAGGCATTGGAGAAATTGCTCGAACTGCCGTGCTTGCATGGCGCCTCCGTCAACGGTTCAGGTCGACGTTGGACCGGGCGCTTGCAAAAAAGATTCCACACTTAATGCGAACAGCGCCTTTGTTTTAGCATGCGCAGGAGACTTCTCTTGCGAGCCGCCGCCATGCCAGACCAGCATTCCGACTTCGGCCCCGAAACCGTGGGCGCCGACCCCGAACCGCGTTCGGCGGTGGACCTCGCCACCCGCGGCCACCAGATCTTTCCCGTCCTCGGCAGCGACGACCTGCGCCGCGTGCGCCGCTTCGGCGTGCCGCGGCGCTGGCGCGACGGCGAGGGCGTGTTCCGCGCCTGCGTCGATTCGCCCGGCATGGTCGTGGTGCTCGATGGCCACCTGGTGTGCAGCCGCACCGATGCCTTCGGCAACCGGGTCGAGGTGGTCGAGTACGGGCCAGGGCAGTTCAGCGGCGAGGTGTCCCAGCTGTCCGGCCGGCCGCCGCTGGTGGACGGCATGGCGGTCGGCGAACTCGACGCCCTGGTGCTGGACGCGGCAAGCATCCGCGCGCTGCTGATGGCCAAAGCCGAGCTGGGCGAGCGGCTGATGCGCGCCTTCATCCTGCGCCGCGTGCTCCTGATCGGCAACCAGGCCGGCAGCCGGCCCGGCGGCCCGATCCTGATCGGCCCGCCGTCCCACGCCGGCCTGTTCGAGCTCGAAAACTTTTTGTCGCGGAACGCCTATCCCTACACGCGGCGCGATCCGGCCATCGACGCCGAAGCCGCCGCGCTGGTGCGCCGGCACTGGAACAGCGACGCCGACTGGCCGCTGGTGGCGCTGCCCGACGGCTTCGTGCTGCGCAACCCCAGCCTGGCCGAAGTGGGGCGCTGCCTCGGCACCCTGCCGCGCATCGACCGCGACAAGGTGCACGACGTGCTGGTGGTCGGCGCCGGTCCATCGGGACTGGCGACTGCCGTGTATGCGGCCTCGGAGGGCCTGTCGGTGATGGTGCTGGACCAGCGCGCCTACGGCGGGCAGGCCGGGGCGAGCGCGCGCATCGAGAATTTTCTTGGCTTCCCGACAGGCATCACCGGCCGCGCGCTGGCCGGGCGCGCCTACGTGCAGGCGATCAAGTTCGGCGCCGAGGTGGCGATCCCGGCCCAGGCCCGGCGCATGCTGTGCCATGAAAGGCCGCTGAAGGTCGAGCTCGACGACGGCACCTGCCTGCGCGCCCACAGCGTGGTGCTGGCCGCCGGCGCGCGCTACCGCAGGCCGGCGCTGCCGGATCTCGGCCGCTACGAGGGGCGCGGCGTGTACTACTGGGCGTCCCCGGTGGAAGCCAGCCTGTGCCGCGGCCAGGAAGTGATGCTGGTCGGCGGCGGCAACTCGGCCGGGCAGGCCGCCGTGTTCCTGTCGGCGCACGCCAGGGCCGTGCACCTGGTGGTGCGCCGCGCCGGACTGGAAGACACCATGTCCAGCTACCTGATCGAGCGCATCGCCGCCACGCCCAACATCGTCCTGCACACGGGCCTGGGGCTGGCGGACCTGGAAGGCGACGACGGCGGCCTCAGCAAGGTGCGCTGCCGCGGCCTCAAGGACGGACGGGAGGTGGCCTGCGAGACCCGGCACCTGTTCCTCTTCGTCGGCGCCGATCCCAACAGCGACTGGCTGCACGAGTGCGCGGTGGCGCTGGACGACAAGGGCTTCGTCCTGACCGGCATCGACGCCGGACGGGATCACCACCAGCGCGCGCTGGAAACCAGCGTGGACGGGGTGTTCGCGGTTGGGGGATTTGCGGTCGGGATCGACCAAGCGGGTGGCGGCTGCGGCCGGGGAGGGGGCGGCGGTGGTGGCGCAGATTCACGGCTACCTGGAAATGGCGCGTCGCGCCGAGGCCTAGCTACCGCCGTTCTCGAGAACCACCTGCCGTCCCCGCGAACCACCTGCCGTCATCCCCGCGAAAGCGGGGATCCAAGTTCGATTGGCGCTCGAAACGCAAACAAACTTGGGTTCCCGCCTGCGCGGGAACGACGGCATGGGCAGCGTCAGTGAAAGTGCTCGTTCCCCGCCGGCGTATCCTCCGGCATCTCGGCATGCACCAGTTCGCCGCTCGGGTCGGCGAACAGCGGGGCGCCGCAGTCGTCGCAGTACTCCGCCACGTAGCGTTCGGCGATGCGCTTGACGTGGGCGATGCCCATCTCGTTCAGGTGCTTGACGATCTCGTCGATCGGCGCCAGCGGACGGCCGCCGTGGACCGGGCCTTCCGGCGGCGTGCCTTCCTCGTCTTCCTGGCCATACAGCGGCCAGACGATGCCGTAGACCACGTCGGAGGACTGGCGCAGCGTGAAGCCGATGCGGTATTCGTCGACCTGGCTGTCGTTGACTTCGTCGCCGAAGCCGGCGATCACGGCGCGCAGGTCGCCCGGTTCCACCCCCAGCGTATAGGTGAGGTAGTGGACGGCGGCGCGCACCGATACCGGGCGGATCAGCTTGTCGGCCTCGCGGCAGGCCACGTAATAGGCTTCCGGCAGCAGCAGTTCGGTGCCGCAGCCCGGCAGCAGGCGGGCGACGTTCGGGCCAGCCTGGGCGCGCCACTGCTCCAGCGCGGCTTCGCGCACGGCTTCGAAGTTGACGTGGTGCTGCGGCTCCTGCCAGCGGAACAGCGGACCGCCGACCGGGGCGATCACGGCCACCAGCAGGAAACGGGTATCGGCCAGGAACTGGGACGCGTCCGGGCCCGGCGCGGCCGGCTTCACGCTCGAGCCCTTGTGCGCGGCCTGGGCCAGCTTGTGGGTGAGGGTATAGGTTTCGGCGTGGGTGCGCGGCAACTGGTCCAGCGAGTACAGGGTCGGCGCCATCGCCATGCGCGTGCCTTCGGCCAGCAGGTGGGCCTCGAAGTGCGCCGACAGCGTGGTCAACAGGTCTTGCGCAATGGTGCCGGAACCGATCGAG
>CAJYXO010000266.1 GCA_913778765.1 uncultured Massilia sp.
CGTAGTCGACGAGGTTCGAAGCGCTGTCGGGAGAAGCGGTGGCGATGTCTTGCATGGCGGGGTTCCTGGAACGAATTCTGCAACTGTAAAGCTGAAGTTTACCGGAAATCAGACATCCCCGTGCGGCGGCGGCCGGCCGCGCCATGGATTTGTATCCGTGCGGCATCATCGTGTGCTACGCTGGCGGCGCCATTTCTTCCGATGACCGCCATGCCGTTCTCCCGCCCGTTTCCCCAATCCCTGTTGCCGCGCCGCCTGGGCGCCTGGCTGGCGCTCGCCTTCACCCTGCTGTCGGTGGTGCTGACCGTGCTGCTGGTCAGCGTGATCGAGCGCCGCAACACCGAGCAGGTCAAGACCAGCATCGGCTACGGCCTGGCCGAGCTGGCGCTGCAGACTTCCGACAAGCTCGAGCGCGGCATGTACGAACGCTACCGCGAAGTGCGCCTGATTGCCCAGCGCCGCGGCCTGCGCCCGGAATCGCCGCTGGCGCGCCGCCGCGAGACCCTCGACCAGATGCAGGACAGCTACGGCTACTACAGCTGGATCGGTGTGGCCGGCATGGACGGCAAGGTGCAGGTCGCGGCCAAGGGCCTGCTGGAGGGCGCCGACGTGTCGAAGCGTCCCTGGTTCCGGGAAGCCCTGCAGGGCAAGCATGCCGGCGACGTCCACGAGGCCGTGCTGCTGGCCAAGCTGCTGCCGCAGCAGCAGGAGCCGTGGCGCTTCGTCGACGTCGCCTTCCCGGTGCCGGACGAGGCCGGCCAGCCGCAGGGCGTGCTGGGCGTGCACCTGTCCTGGCAATGGGCGCGCGACGTCGAGCGCTCGGTGATCGCGCCGATCGCCGCGCGGCGCTCGGTCGAAGCGCTGATCGTCGACGCCAAGGGCACCGTGCTGCTGGGCCCGCCGGGCTGGCAGGGCAGTACCTTGTCCCTGCCCAGCCTGCAAGCGGCGGCCGCGCACCGGGAGGGCGGCTACCTGGTCGAGAAATGGGCGGACGGGCAGTCCTGGCTGGTCGGCTACGCGCGCGGCCGCGGCTATGCCGACTACCCGGGGCTGGGCTGGACCGTGCTGGTGCGCCAGAACGTCGACGATGCCTATGCCCCGGTGCGGCGCCTGCGCGATTACGGCCTCGCCGCCGGCGTGCTGCTGGCGGGCCTGTGCTCGCTGGCCGGCATCCTGGTGGCGCGCCGCATCACCCGGCCGCTGGACCAGCTGGCCTGGTCGGCGCACCGCATCCGCGAAGGCGACACCGGAGCGATCGACGCCGGCCGCGGCAGCTACGAGGAAGTCGAAGCCCTGTCCGGCACCCTGAACGTGCTGGTGACCGACCTGGTGCACCGGCGCCGCGAACTGGAGCACCTGAACGCCACCCTCGAGCTGCGCGTCGAGCAGCGCACCCTGCAGCTGGAGCAGGCCCTGAGCACGGTGCGCGCCAGCCAGCAGCGCATCGTCAACATCATCGAAACCGCCCAGGACGCCTTCATCAGCGTCGACCTGGCCGGCCGCATCACCGACTGGAACTCGGCCGCGCAATCCATGCTGGGCTGGAGCCGCCAGGAAGCCGTGGGCCAGCTGCTGGTCGAGCTGGCGATTGCCGAGCGCCACCGTCCGGCGGCCCGGCTGGCGCTGCAGCACTTCCGCGACACCGGCGAACTCGACCTGCTGGGACGCCGCGTCGAACGCATCCTGACGCGGCGCGACGGCCAGGAGATCACGGCCGAGATGACGGTCGGCCTGGTCGGCACCGGCGATGGCGTGTTCTTCAGCGTCTTCCTGCACGACGTCTCGGAGCGCAAGGAAGTCGAACGCCTGAAGAACGATTTCGTGTCCACCGTCTCGCACGAGCTGCGCACGCCGCTGACCGCGATCAGCGCCTCGCTGTCGCTCCTGAAGGACGGCATGGCCGGCGAGCTGCCCGAGGATGCGCAAGGCCTGGTCGGCGTCGCCAGCGCCAGTTCGGAACGCCTGGTGCGCCTGATCGGCGACGTGCTCGACATCCAGAAGATGGAAGCCGGACAGATGGACTACCAGCGCAGCGTGCAGCCGGTGGCGCCGGTCGTCGACGGCGCGGTGGCGGCGATGGCCAGCTTCGCCGGCCAGTCCGGGGTGCGCCTGGCCTTCGAGGCCGGCCCCGGCGCCGCTGCCTTGCGCGCCGAGGTCGACCGCGACCGCCTGACCCAGGTGCTGACCAATCTGCTGTCGAATGCCATCAAGTTTTCGGAAGCCGGCAGCGCGGTGCTGACCCGCCTGGAGGCGCGGGGCGACAGGCTGCGGATCGCCGTCGTCGACCATGGCGCCGGCATTCCGGCGGCCTTCCGCGAGCGTGTGTTCCAGCGCTTCGCCCAGGCCGACTCGGCGGATTCGCGCAGGAAGGGCGGCACCGGGCTGGGACTGAGCATTTGCCGCACCATCGTCGAAGAGCATGGCGGGCGGATCTGGTTCGACAGCGTGGAAGGCGAGGGCACGACGTTCTTCGTCGAGCTGCCGGTGGCGCTGGTGAAGGGCGACGCCTAGGCTTCCCCCGCCAGCATCCCCTGGATTTCTTCCAGAGCGCGGCCGCGGGTATCGATGCCGTTCCTGGCCAGCAGCAGCGCCGCCGCCAGCATCGGCAGGGCGATCGCCAGCGCCGACAGCGAGACATTCCCGAACAGCCCGACCACGCCCAGCCCGGCGCCGAGGATGCCGCCCAGCTTCGAGCTGGCGGCGATCAGGCCCGAGCCGGTGGCGCGCAGGTGCACCGGATAGATTTCGGAAGCGTAGGGAATCAGGGTGGCGATCACGCCGCTGGCCGAGACCAGCAGCGCGACGGTGGCCAGCACCATCGCCGACACCGAAGCGATCCCCAGGTAGCCGAGCAGGAAGAAGCCGAGCAGGCTGGCCGCGCTCAGGGCGATGAAGGCGACCAGGGTGCGGATCGAGCTCCAGCGGTGGTACAGCCAGATCACCAGCAGGATGCCGGGCAGGGCGAAGAAGGCCGATTTCGCCAGCAGCGCGCTGGCGGCGGCGGCGTCCATGCCCATCGCGCGCAAATTCATCGGCAGCCACAGGAGGAAGCCGAAGTTCGCCAGGCCCCAGGCGATGCCGGCCACCGACATGCCGACCGTCAGCGGGCCGTAGCCGCCGCGCAGCAGTTCGCGCAGGCCGCCGGACGCGGCGCTCGGCGCGGTCCCGGCCGCCGTCCCGAGCGGCGCAATGGCCGCCGCGCTGCCGGCCTGCGCGGGCCCGGCAAAGCGCGCCAGCACCGCGCGCGCTTCCTCGAACAGGCCATTGTTGACCAGGAAGCGCGGCGATTCCGGCAGCAGCCGGCTGAGCAGGATGATGACGGCGCCGGTGGGCAGGCCCAGCAGCCACAGCACGCGCCAGCTGTAGGCCGGCTCCAGCAGGCTGGCGGCGCCGGCCGCCGCCAGGTAGCCGGCCGAATTGCCGATTCCGCCGAGCGCCACCAGCAGCCAGCCGCGGTGGGCCGCCGGGATCATCTCCGCCATCAGGGTGAAGGTGATCGGCAGCAGGCCGCCGGCCGAGGCGCCCATCAGGAAGCACATGGCCAGGTTCCATTCGAAGGAGGGCATGGCGCCGCAGATGGCGGTGCCGATGAACATCAGCGCCGACAATAAAATTGTTGCGCGCCGGCCGAAGCGGTCGGCGATCATGCCCCAGAGCACCGAGCCGACCGTGGTGCCGGTCAGCGCCACCAGCGCCAGCAGGCCGGCGTTCTGCTTGCTCAGTCCGTATTCGCGGGTCATGCCCGGCATCACGAAGCCGAGCGTGGCCGGCTTCATGACGTCGATGGTCAGCGCGATCGCCAGCACCGCCACCAGGCTCCAGTGGCGCCGGTTGAGCGGGATGCCGTCCGCCACCTGCAGCGCCAGGCCCGGCGCCAGCGGCGGCCGGCTGGACGCGCGGACGATGCGCGGCATCAGGCCGTAGCCGGCCAGCAGCAGGCCCAGCGGAATCAGCGCCATGCCGGCCAGCATCGCCGCGTCCATCTCCATGCCGACCATCTGGTAACCCATGTGGGAAGCGCAGACGAACATCGGCACGTGGGCAAGAACGCCGGCGACGATGGCGAGGGTGCCGCTCCAGAAGGCGAGCGGGTGGTGGAAGGTCAGGCCGTGTGAGCTCATGTCGGTAGGGTAGTCGAGCCGACGATGATGCTGGGATCGTGTCCGGAAGTCAACGAACGAATGTCTTTACTCGCGGCGGATCGGTCCGCCTCGTGACAATTGGTGAAAAAGAGACAAACACTCAAATAAATCAAATATATAATCGGCATCATTATTCGTGCGAAACTGCGTGGAGACGCGATGATTCGGACCCTGATCGTCGAGGAAAACAGCCTTGCCAGACTCGGCATCCGGTCTATTCTGGCGCCGCACGCGCTGGCGCTGGAAATCGACGAAGCGTCGAGCAGCCTGGACCTGGCGTGCAAGCTGCGCGAGCGCTACTACGAACTGATCATCGTCGAGCCGGCGCTGTCCGGCTGGTCCGACATCACGCTGGTCAAGCGCCTGTGCGAAGCCGCCCCGTGGGCGGCGCTGCTGGTCTTCACGGAACTCGACGAGCTGACATTCGGCGTGAACGCGCTGCGCGCCGGCGCCAAGGGCTACCTGATGAAGAGCGCCAGCCGCGAGGAATTGCTGGCGGCGGTGAAGCGCGTGGCGCGCGGCGAGCGCTATCTGAGTCCGGCGCTGGCGGCGGAACTGAAGATCGGCCTGCGCAAGTACGACGTCCGCAGAGCGCCCCACGAAACCCTGAGCCGGCGCGAATTCCAGGTCTTTTCGATGGCGGTGTGCGGCATGACGACGCTCGAAAGCGCCCAGGTGCTGCACCTGCATGCGGACACGGTGGGCGCCATCAAGCGCCGCGTGATGGAGCGCCTGCAGCTGGCCATGCCGCAGGACCTGCCCGGGTATGCGCAGGCGCACGGCCTGCTGCACGACTGCCGCGCCACCGCCAGCGCCATGTGGACCGGCCGCTACATTCAGGACGGCGTCGCCAGTCCCGGCACGCGCGCCTCGCTGGCGGCATAGCCGGCGCGCTGCGCCGCCACCCAGCCCGGCAGGTCGGCGGCCATCATCGGCCGCGCGATCCCGTAGCCCTGGCCGACGTCGCAGCCGTTGGCGCGCAGCCAGTCGAATTCTTCCGCCGTCTCGACGCCCTCGGCCACCACCGACAGGCCCAGCGCGTGGCTGAGCATGATGGTCGACTGGACGATCGCGGCATTGCGCGGCGAATCGCCGATCGCGGTGACGAAGCTGCGGTCGAGCTTCAGTTCGTTCACCGGCAGGCTTTTCAGGTAGGCCAGCGAAGCCTGGCCGACGCCATAGTCGTCGATCGAGAGTTTCACCCCCAGCGCGGCCAATGCATTCAGGTGGGTTAGCGCCAGCGCCGGTTCGTCCATCAGGGCGCTCTCCGTGATCTCCAGGC
>CAJYXO010000267.1 GCA_913778765.1 uncultured Massilia sp.
GCCCACCTCCAGGCAGATCGGCAGCGCGATGCCGTCCATGCCCACCCAGTTCAGGGGAGCGGCGATCTGCGAAGGTTCGTCGGCAGCGACATCGGGCAATGGCGAGGGGATCTGCAGGTTCATCGGATCGACGGGAGCAGCAAGGGAGCGAGGGACGGCAAGCAAGGCGGAGTGACAATTGTTATAAAGTAACACAACAAGCGCACACCGATGGGACCATCGATCGCACACCTCAGCCGTTGGGAGTGCCCGGCACCATCGCCGGGAGGACATCAATGAACGTCTGTGGGCTGTGTGGACCTGCTCGCAAGGATTCGCCCGGACCCTCATCCGCACCCGCGGCGCACCTTCCCCCGAAAAGGGGGCATGGTCCCGGCGGGAGAAGGGAAAGTCCAAAGCCCCTCTCCCACCGGGAGAGGGGTTGGGGTGAGGGTACGACACGCGCAGCGCCACCACCGATCCGGCAATACCTTCAGCCGCTCGGCTACAGACACACCGATCCAACGATGGCACGCGCGCCGCGTGCGCGTGCGTATCGGCCTCAGCCCTGCATCTGCTCCAGTTCCTTGCCCTTGGTCTCGTACACGTAGCGCAGCACGAAGAACACCGACAGGAACGCGGCGACGGTGTAGATGCCGTAGGCGCCGGCCAGGCCGATGCTGCCGAGCAGGACCGGGAAGGTCACGGTGATGGCGAAGTTGGACATCCACTGCGCCGCACCGGCCACCGCCAGGCCGGAACCGCGGATCTGGTTGGGGAACATCTCGCCCAGCATCACCCACATCACCGGGCCCCAGGACATGTTGAAGAAGACCACGTAGACGTTGGCGGCGATCAACGCCAACCGGCCCATGCCCGGCGACAGCGCCAGCTTGCCGGCCGCATCCAGCGAGGCGCTGGCGAAGGCGATGGTGACCAGCGCCAGCGACACCGCCATGCCGGCCGAGCCGATCCACAACAGCGGCTTGCGCCCGACCCGGTCGATCAACACCACGGTGATCAGGCAGGCACCGATGCTCAACGCACCGGACAGCACGTTGATCAACAACGCATCGCTCTCGGAGAAACCCACCGCCTGCCACAGCACCGCGCCGTAGTAGAACACCACGTTGATGCCGACCAGTTGCTGGAAGGTGGCCAGGCCGATGCCGATCCACACGATCGGGCGGATCTTGCCGGTGACCTTGCTGACCAGGTCCGACAGCCGCGGCGTGTGCTGGTCGGCCGACAGCGAGGCGGAGATTTCGGTCAGCTTGGTCTGCGCCGTGTTGGCGCCGTACAGCCGGGTCAGCACCGCCAGCGCCTGCTCGCGGCGGCCCTGCACCACCAGGAAGCGCGGGCTCTCCGGAATCGCCAGCAACAGCAGCAGGAACGCGGTGGACGGCAGCGCCTGCATCCAGAACATCCAGCGCCAGGCCGGCTGCCCCAGCCACAGCGCCTCGGTGGACGCGCCGGCGGCCTTGGCCAGCAGATAGTTGCTGAGGAAGGCGCAGAACAGCCCGCCGATGATGGCGATCTGCTGCACCGTGGCCAGGCGCCCGCGGTAGCGCGCCGAGGCGACCTCGGCGATGTAGGCCGGCGACATCACGCTGGCCGCGCCCACCGCGAAACCGCCCATCATCCGCGCCAGCACGAACACCGCCGAGTTGTGCGCCGCGCCGGCGCCCAACGCCGACAGCAGGAACAGCGCCGCCGAGACGATCAGCACCGTGCGCCGGCCCCAGCGGTCGGCGAGCGAGCCGGCCAGGAACGCGCCGATCGCGCAGCCCAGCAGCATTGAGGCGACCTCGAAGCCAGTGCCGGCGGAACTGGACTGGAAGGTCTGCTTGAGGCCATCGACGGTACCGTTGATGACGCCGCTGTCGAAGCCGAACAGGAAGCCGCCGATGGTGGCGACGCAGCTGATCAGGATGATGAGGCGGGTGTTCTCGCCGGCATCGGCGTGGCGATCGATCGGAACACTGGACATGGGTTCACCTGGTGGCGTGCAAGAGGGAGACGGCCGGCGCGCGGGAAGGAGCATGCGCGGCGGCGGCACCGGGCCGCCGCCGCACACCGGTTCAGCGCAGCAGGTACTGGTTGATCAGGTTCTCGTAGGCTTCCTGGCGGCCGCTGCGCTGGGTCGGCTCGCCGGCCTGCGCGGCATGCGTGACGAGGTCGGCCAGCGTGCTCTTGCCGGCGGCGAAGGCCGCGCCGGCACCGCTGTCGAAGCTGGCGTAGCGCTCGCGGCGCCACTGCTCCAGCGGCGAGGTCGTGAGCAACGCGTGGGCGACTTCCAGGCCGCGCGCGAACGCGTCCATGCCGCCGATGTGGGCGATGAACAGGTCCTGCGGATCGGACGACTCGCGGCGCACCTTGGCGTCGAAGTTGAGCCCGCCCGGGGCCAGCCCGCCCTGCCGCAGCACCACCAGCATCGCGCCCACGGTGTCGTAGAGATCGACCGGGAACTGGTCGGTGTCCCAGCCGTTCTGCGGATTGCCGCGGTTGGCGTCGATGCTGCCGAGCAGGCCGGCGTCGCTGGCCACCTGCAGGTCGTGTTCGAAGCTGTGCCCGGACAGGGTGGCGTGGTTGGCCTCGAGGTTGAGCTTGAAGTCCTGGCCCAGGCCGTGCTGGCGCAGGAAGCCGACCACGGTGGCGCTGTCGAAGTCGTACTGGTGCTTCATCGGCTCCATCGGCTTGGGCTCGATCAGGAAATTGCCCTTGAAGCCGATGCTGCGCCCGTAGTCGCGGGCCAGGGTCAGGAATCGCGCCAGATGCTCCTGCTCGCGCCGCATCTGCGTGTTGTGCAGGCAGGCGTAGCCTTCGCGGCCGCCCCAGAACACGTAGTTCTCGCCGCCCAGTTCCAC
>CAJYXO010000268.1 GCA_913778765.1 uncultured Massilia sp.
TGAACCCGACCGGGCGCAGGATCAGCGCGAACAGGATCACGAACATCGCCAGGTAGAAGCCGGAGAAGCTCACCGCGTACAGCGGCGGGAAGGCGGCGAAGATCGCGCCGCCGCCCAGGATCAACCAAACCTGGTTGCCTTCCCAGACCGGGCCGATGGTGTTGACCACCAGCCGGCGTTCGGCGTCGTTCCTGGCCACGAACGGCAGCAGCGCGCCGACGCCCAGGTCGAAGCCGTCCATCACCGCGAAGCCGATCAGCAGGATGCCCAGCAGCAGCCACCAGATCACGCGCAGCGTGGTGTAGTCCAATGCAATGAAGTCCATGGTGTGTCTCCTGCCGGAATCAGAAGTGGCCGGCGGCCGCAGGCGCGGCGATCGGGGTGACGGGACGCGGGGCGGGTTGCAGCAGGGCAGGCAGGTCGTCCGGCCCCTTGCGGATCGCCTTGAGCATCAGCTTGATCTCGATGATCAGCAGCGTGGTGTAGATCGCCACGAAGCCGGCGAGGGTGATCAGGATGTCGTGCAGGGCCAGGCCGGAGGCGGCATAGAAGGTCGGTAGCACGCCTTCCACCGCCCACGGCTGGCGGCCGTACTCGGCCACGAACCAGCCGCACTCGATCGCGATCCACGGCATCGGCAGTGTCCACAGCGCCAGCTTCAGGAACCAGCGCTTGTCCTCGAAATTGTGCTTGCACGAGAACCACAGCGCGGCGGCGAAGAACGCGATCAGGTAGAAGCCCAGGCCGGCCATCACCCGGAACGTCCAGAACAGCGGCAGTACGCGCGGCACCGTGTCCAGCGCGGCCTTGGCGATCTCCTCCGGCGTGGCGTTGAGGATGTCCTCGCGGTAGCGCTTGAGCAGCAGGCCGTGGCCCAGGTCCTGCCAGTGGCGGTCGAACACCGCGCGCGCCTCGGCGTCGTTGCGGTTGGCCTTGAGCCGCTGCAGCGCGCCGTAGGCGATCTGCCCGCCGCGCACGCGGTGCTCGGCGCGCTTGACCAGTTCCAGGATGCCCGGCACCGGCGTGTTCAACGAGCGCGTGGCGATCAGGCCCATCAGGTACGGCACCTTGATCGCGTAGTCGTTCTTGCCGGTGGCCTGGTTGGGGATGCCGAAGGCGGTGAAGTCGGCCGGCGCCTGCTCCGTTTCCCACATCGCCTCGATCGCGGCCAGCTTCATCTTCTGGTGTTCGTTGGCGGCGTAGCCGCTCTCGTCGCCCAGCACCACCACCGACAGCGAGGACGCCAGGCCGAACGCGGCGGCCACCGCGAACGAGCGCCGGGCGATGTCGCGGTGCTTGCCGCGCAGCAGGTACAGCGCGCTGATCGACATCACGAACACCGCGCCGGTCACGTAGCCGGCGCTGACCGTGTGCACGAACTTGGCCTGCGCCACCGGGTTGAACACCACCGCCATGAAGTCCACCACTTCCATGCGCATGGTCTCCGGGTTGAACACCGCGCCGGTCGGGTTCTGCATCCAGCCGTTGGCGATCAGGATCCACACCGCCGACAGGTTGGTGCCCAGCGCCATCAGCCAGGTCACCATCAGGTGCTTGACCGGGGTGAGTTTGCTCCAGCCGAAGAAGAACAGGCCGATGAAGGTCGCTTCCAGGAAGAACGCCATCAGCCCTTCGATCGCCAGCGGCGCACCGAAGATGTCGCCGACGTAGTGGCTGTAGTAGGACCAGTTCATGCCGAACTGGAACTCCATGACGATTCCGGTGGCCACGCCCATCGCGAAGTTGATGCCGAACAGCACGCCCCAGAACAGGGTCATGCGCCGCCACACGTCCTTGCGGGTCATGACGTACACGCTCTCCATGATCGCGATCATGAAGGACAGGCCCAGGGTGAGCGGGACGAACAGGAAGTGGTACATCGCGGTCATGGCGAACTGCAGCCGCGACAGCTCTACGACAGTGGTGTCGATCATGGCTGTGCTACCTCGTGGAAGATGTGCATCTGGGTGGCCGAGTGGCGGGAGATTGGAGGCGATCTTCCGCCGCTGCGGCGCCTTCGACCTTGATTCAGATCAATGTGCGGCACCGGGGTGCCCGGCATCGTGGCGACCACGGCGGTTCCGGCCCGGAAGCGCCTTCCCGCTAAACTGGCGACTTCGTTCGCCGCGCCGAGCCCGTTTTGACCGATTCCGCCGAGCCGTCCACTGCACTGCCCGCCGATACGCCGCAGCAGCGGCAGCAGCGCATGCGCTGGCTGGAGGCCCTGGCCGTGGCCGCACGCGGCCGCCAGCGCCTGGCTGCGGCGGCGATCAGCGCGTCCGGCGCGCTGCTGATCGTGCAGGCCGGCGCCATCGCCTGGCTGGTGCAGGCGCTGCTGGTCGAGCGCCGCGACCTGGCGCAGGCGCTGCCGGCCTTCGGCCTGCTGGCGCTGATGTTGGTCCTGCGCGCCGGGCTCGGCGCCGCCGCGCAGCGGGCCGCCGGCGATGTCGCCGATGCGGCCAAACTCGAGCTGCGCCGGCGCGTGTACCGGCAACTGTTGCAGCGCGGGCCGCTGTGGCTGCGCGGACAGCGCAACGGCGAACTGGGCGAACTGCTGCTGGCGCATGGCGATGCGCTGGACGGTTACTACGCTGGCTACCGGCCCGCGCGCTGGGAAGTGAGCGTGGTGCCGCTATTGATCGTGCTGGCGGTGGCGTGGAGCGACTGGGTGGTCGGGCTGATCCTGTTGTTCACCGCGCCGTTGGTGCCGATCTTCATGATGCTGGTGGGCTGGGGCGCCGAGGCCGCCGGCCGCCGTCAGTTGCGCGAACTGGCGCGGATGGGCGGGCACTTCGCCGACCGCCTCAAGGGCCTGGGCCTGTTGCGCCTGTACGGGCGCGGCGAGGACGAACTGCGCGG
>CAJYXO010000269.1 GCA_913778765.1 uncultured Massilia sp.
GCCCGCGGCTGGAGCGCGACGTCCTGCTGGTCACTGACAGCCATGCGGCCTATCCGGCGTTTGCGCGCGAAGCCGGTATTTCGCACGAAGCGGTCAACACCAGCGCCGGCGAAAAGAGGCGCGGCGCTCTGCATATCCGGAACGTCAATGCCTTTTTGAGAGCAGCACTAGGCCGATTCAACACCTAGCGCGAACAGCGCCAAGAAAAAACGGCAGCCCGCAGGCCGCCGTTTTCATCGAAGCGGAAGTAAAAGACTTACTTCACGCCATGCATCAGCTTCTGGATCAACGGCGCGATCAGGAACAGCAGCACGCCCGAGCCGATCAGGGCATAGAAGCCGAAGGTGTAGCCGCCCAGCGCCGACGCCACGCTCATGCCTTTTTCGCCGGAGATGTGGCTGGCGAAGATGCCCGACAGGTTGTTGCCGATACCGGTCGACAGGAACCAGCCGCCCATGCCCAGGCCGACCAGGCGCACCGGGGCCAGCTTGGTGACCATCGACAGGCCGATCGGCGACAGGCACAGCTCACCGACGGACTGGATCACGTAGACCATGAACAGGGTCCAGAACGGGATCTTGTTGTCAAGCCCGACCAGTTGCTGCAGCGAGAACATCAGCAGCAGGAAGGCCAGGCCGTTGAAGATCAGGCCGAGGCCGAACTTGCGCGGGATCGACGGGTTCTTGCGGCCCATCCAGACCCAGACCGCGGCCACGATCGGCGCGCAGACGATGATCGCGATCGAATTCACGGACTGGAACCAGCCGGTCGGGAAGATCCAGCCGCCGAAGTCGCGGCGCACGATGTTCTCGGCCAGGAAGGTGAACGAGCTGCCGGCCTGTTCGAAGAAGCACCAGAACATCACGTTGAAGAAGAAGATCAGCAGCATGGCGATGGTCTTGTCGCGCGCGACCTTGCCGTTGCGGATGCCTTCGACCAGCAGCATCACCGCCAGCAGGATGAACAGCACCGAGAGGATGCCCTGGATGGTGTCGGCGCCGAGCTTCAGCAGGAAGTAGACGACCGGGATCACGACCAGCGAACCGACGATCACGCCGATCAGTCGGGTCGGGCTGGCCAGCTCGCCGACCGGCGCGCCGATGCCCTTCAGGCCCTTGCGGCCGATCTGGAACCACACC
This sequence comes from uncultured Massilia sp., assembly GCA_913778765.1. Classification (GTDB taxonomy): domain Bacteria; phylum Pseudomonadota; class Gammaproteobacteria; order Burkholderiales; family Burkholderiaceae_D; genus Telluria. The sequence goes on from CAJYXO010000269.1 coordinate 1,140, forward strand.
AGCGACAGCAGCATGCCGACGCCGGCGGCGAAGAACACGACCTTGTAGGCCGGCACGCCGGTGCTGTCGGCCATGGCGTTCGCCAGGATGCCGGTCAGGATCGGGGCGACGAAGGCGCCGCTGTTGATGCCCATGTAGAAGATGGTGAAGCCGGAATCGCGGCGCTCGTCGCCGATGCCGTAGAGCTGGCCGACCATGGTCGAGATGTTCGGCTTGAACATGCCGTTGCCGACGATGATCGTGGCCAGGCCGAGCTTGAACACGTTCGGGTCGGGCACCGTGATGGCGAACAGGCCGGCCGCCATGAAGGCCGCGCCGACCAGGATCGAACGCTGGTAGCCGATCACGCGGTCGGCGATGTAGCCGCCGAACACCGCGCCGGCGTACACCAGGGCGAGGTAGGAACCGTAGGTCAGGTTGGCGTCGGCCTGGCCGACGCCGCTGCCGCCGTAGAACTGGGCGACGATGTAGAGCACCAGGGCCCAACGGATGCCGTAGAAGGCGAAACGCTCCCAGAATTCGGTCATGAACAGCATCCACAGCGGCGCCGGGTGGCCCATGATCTGCTTGAATTCCGGGATCGCTTTCGGTTCGACGGTAGAAGTAGCTGCACCGCTCATGCGGTTCCTCCCCAAAATACGTTTTATAAGAATAGGAATGGCTGGACCGCTTACCCTCATTGTGTGAGGGCGCAAGGCCAGTAGCGTCGCATTTTAGTGGAAATTCTGCTCGTTAAGGCAACTTTTTCCTGCTCAACAGTATTGACTTGTCAAGCCTGCGCAAGCGTGGGGGCAAATCGGCCTGAGATGTCGTATATTGGTGGTGAAGCTGTACGGAAACACATCAGTACAGCACTGAAGAGAAAGGGAAGCGAATTATGACGAACGAGGTTGTCGACACATTGATTTCCCCGGAAGGGCGCCTGGAGGTGCTGTCGAAGGCGGAGGTGGCGAAGCTGCTCGACACCAGTCAGGGCGGCCTGTACCAGGTCTTCCGCAAGTGCGCGCTGGCCGTGCTGAACTCCGGCAGCTCGATCGACGACGGCAAGGAACTGCTCGAACGCTACAAGGATTTCGATATCAAGATCGTCCAGCGCGAACGCGGCATCAAGCTGGACATCCGCAGCGCCCCGGCCCACGCTTTCGTGGACGGCAAGATGATCAAGGGTATCCACGAGCACCTGTTCTCGGTGCTGCGCGATATCGTCTACGTGAGTTTCGAAGTCACGGACAATCCGCGCTTCGACCTGAACCGCCCGGAGGGCATCACCGACGCCGTGTTCCACATCCTGCGCAACGCCAACGCGATCCAGCCGCAGCGCAATCCGAACCTGGTGGTGTGCTGGGGCGGCCACTCGATCAACCGCGTCGAATACAACTACTCGAAGCACGTCGGCTACCAGCTCGGCCTGCGCGAACTGGACATCTGCACCGGCTGCGGCCCGGGCGCGATGAAGGGCCCGATGAAAGGCGCCACCATCGGCCACGCCAAGCAGCGTTTGCAGGGCGGCCGCTACCTCGGCATTTCGGAGCCGGGCATCATCGCCGCCGAATCGCCGAACCCGATCGTCAACGACCTGGTGATCATGCCGGACATCGAGAAGCGCCTGGAAGCCTTCGTGCGCACCGGCCACGGCATCGTCGTGTTCCCGGGCGGCGCCGGCACCGCCGAGGAGATCCTGTACATCCTCGGCATCCTGCTGCACCCCGAGAACGCCGAGATCCCGTTCCCGCTGGTCTTCACCGGCCCGGCCACGAGCAAGGAATACTTCGAGCAGATCGACCAGTTCATCGGCCTGACCCTGGGCGAGCGCGCGCAGAAGCGCTACAAGATCATCGTCGACGATCCGGAAGCCGTGGCCCAGGAAATGCATACCGGGATCCGCCAGGTGCGCGAATTCCGCAAGTCGCGCAGCGACGCCTATTATTTCAACTGGGGCCTGCGCATCGACTCGGAATTCCAGCGTCCGTTCCGCCCGACCCACGAGAACATGCGCAACCTGTCGCTGCACAAGAACCAGGAAACGCACCTGCTGGCCGCCAACCTGCGCCGCGCGTTTTCGGGCGTGGTGGCGGGCAACGTAAAGGAAGAGGGGATCCGCGCGATCGAGAAGTACGGCAAGTTCGAGATCCACGGCGAGGAGGAGATCATGGCGCCGATGGACAAGCTGCTGCAGTCGTTCGTGGAGCAGAGCCGGATGAAGTTGCCGGGGAAAGAGTACATTCCCTGCTACCGCGTGGTTCGTTAGCGTTCGCATCGTCGCTCCCGCCTTGGCGGGAGCGACGGGCAAGGGTCAGTCTTCCTTGCGCAGGTGCGGGAACAGCAGCACGTCGCGGATGTTCGGCGAGTCGGTGAGGATCATGATCAAGCGGTCGATGCCGATGCCGCAGCCGCCGGTCGGGGGCAGGCCGTATTCCAGTGCGCGGATGTAGTCGGCGTCGTAGAACATCGCTTCTTCGTCGCCGGCATCCTTCGCGGCCACCTGGGCCTGGAAGCGGGCCGCCTGGTCTTCCGGATCGTTCAGCTCCGAGAAGCCGTTGGCGATCTCGCGGCCCACCATGAACAGCTCGAAGCGCTCGGTGATGCCTTCGCGGGTGTCGGAGGCGCGCGCCAGCGGCGACACTTCGACCGGGTAGTCGATGATGAAGGTCGGTTCCCACAGCTGGGCTTCGGCCGTCTCTTCGAACAACGACAGCTGCAGCGCGCCCAGGCCCGAGATCACGTGCGGCTTCACGCCGAACTTGTCCAGCAGCTCCTTCTTCAGGAAGGCGGCGTCGTTCAGCTGTTCGGTGGTGTAGTGCGGCGCGTACTTGTTGATCGCTTCGACAATCGTGAGCCTGTGGAACGGCTTGCCGAGGTCGAGCGCGCGGCCGCCGTACTTCAGGTCGGCGGTGCCGTGGGCGTCGATCGCGGCCTGGCGGATCACGGCCTCGGTGTAGTCCATCAGCCACTTGTAGTCGGTGTAGGCGGCGTAGAACTCCATCATCGTGAATTCCGGGTTGTGGCGGATCGACACGCCCTCGTTGCGGAAGTTACGGTTGATCTCGAACACGCGGTCGAAGCCGCCGACCACCAGGCGCTTCAGGTAGAGCTCGGGCGCGATACGCAGGAACATCTGCATGTCGAGCGCGTTGTGGTGGGTGATGAAAGGCTTGGCCGCGGCGCCGCCCGGGATCGGGTGCAGCATCGGGGTCTCGACTTCCATGAACTGGTTGTCCTGCATGAAGCGGCGGATCGACGCGATCGCGGCGGTGCGCGCCTTGAAGGTGCGGCGCGTCTCTTCGTTCATGATCAGGTCGACGTAGCGCTGGCGGTACTTGGTTTCCTGGTCGGCCAGGCCGTGGAATTTGTCGGGCAGCGGGCGCAGCGACTTGGCCAGCAGGCGCAGCGTGCTCACTTTGACGGTCAGCTCGTCGGTCTTGGTCTTGAACAGCGAGCCTTCCACGCCCAGGATGTCGCCCAGGTCGTAATGGCGCAGGGCTTCCATCGCTTCTTCGCCGGTGTTGTCGAGGGTGACGTAGATCTGGATGCGGCCGTCGGCGCGCGGGCCGGAGGCGTCCTGCAGGGTTGCGAAGGCCGCCTTCTTGCCGGCTTCGCGCTTCAGCATCATGCGGCCGGCCAGCACCACCTGCTGCGGCTCGGCTTCGAGCTGTTCGCGGGTCCATCCGCCGTAGGTCTCGGTCAGGCTGGCGGCCTTGTGCTGCGGGACGAAGTCGTTCGGGAAGGCCACGCCTTTTTCGCGGATTGCGGCCAGCTTCTGGCGGCGCTCGGCGATGATCTTGTTGTCGTCGGCCTGCAGCGTGCTTTGCTGCTCCTGGACTGGTTCCTGGCCTTGTTCTTGGTTCTCGGTGCTCATATCAGGTCTTTGTTATCTAGTATTGGATCGGCTTTACAGGCAAGCCAGCAGGTCCTCAACGGACAGCGCGTCGTAGTCGTTGACGATCCGGATCACGTTGTCGAATTCGGCGAAGGCCTCGGCCGGCAGGGTGGTGGTGATCACCACCGCGCGCATGCCGGCGCGGCGCGCCGCCTCCACGCCCATCGGCGCGTCTTCGAACACGATGCAGCGTTCCGGATCGGCGTCGAGCTGCTCGGCCGCCTTCAGGAACACGTCCGGATGCGGCTTGCCCTGCTTGACGTCGGCCGCGCCGACGACGGCGGCGAAGTGGCGGCGCAGGTCGAGTTCGTCGAGCGTGAACACGATGTTCTTCGGCGGCGCCGAAGTGGCCACGGCCAGGGCAACGCCCCGGTTGTCGGCCGCGGTGACGAAGGCGTCGAAGCCCTGGATCGCGGCGCGGTGCGGGCCGTAGATCTCGCGGTACAGCGCATCCTTTTCCGCCGCCAGCACGGCGATCTCTTCGTCGCTGACGTCGTCGCCCAGGCGCTGGCGCAGGATCTCGCGGCCCTGGGCGCCGGCGGTCTCGCGGAAGAAGGCCTCGGCCTCGTATTCCTGGCCGCGGCGGGCGAAGAACTCGAGCCAGGACTTCGTATGGAAGGCCATGTTGTCGACGATGGTGCCGTCCATGTCGAAGATGAAGGCGGGCTTCGTCATCGTCACACGCCCTGCTTCAGCGAGGCCGAGATGAACTCGTCGAGGTCGCCGTCCAGCACGTTCTTGGTGTTGCCGGTCTCGAAGCCGGTGCGCAGGTCCTTGATGCGCGACTGGTCGAGCACGTAGGAACGGATCTGGTGGCCCCAGCCGACGTCGGTCTTGGAGTCTTCCAGCTTTTGCTGCTCGGCCATGCGCTTGCGCAGTTCGAGTTCGAACAGCTTGGCGCGCAGCATGTCCCAGGCTTCGGCCTTGTTGCGGTGCTGCGAACGGTCGTTCTGGCACTGCACGACGATGCCCGACGGCGCGTGCGTCAGGCGCACCGCGGAGTCGGTCTTGTTGATGTGCTGGCCGCCCGCGCCGGATGCGCGGTAGGTGTCGATGCGCACGTCGGCCGGGTTGATCTCGATCTCGAAGGATTCGTCGACTTCCGGGTACACGAACAGCGAGGTGAACGAGGTGTGGCGGCCGTTGGCCGAGTCGAACGGCGACTTGCGGACCAGGCGGTGCACGCCGGTCTCGGTGCGCAGGTGGCCGTAGGCGTACTCGCCGTCGACCTTGATGGTGGCGGTCTTGATGCCGGCGACCTCGCCCTCGGAGATTTCCATCACCTCGGCCTTGAAGCCCTTGCGCTCGCAATAGCGCAGGTACTGGCGCAGCAGCATCGAGGCCCAGTCCTGGGCTTCGGTGCCGCCGGCGCCGGCCTGGATGTCGATGAAGCAGTTCGCATGGTCCATCGGATTGCTGAACATGCGGCGGAATTCCATCTGCTCGATGACCTTCTTGATCTCTTCGGCGTCGCCTTCGACCGAGACGATGGTGTCGTCGTCGCCTTCTTCGCGGCCCATGTCGAACAGGTCGCGCGAATCGTCGATGTCGCTTCTCGCCTTTTCCAGCGTCAGGACGACGCCTTCCAGGGCCTTCTTTTCCTTGCCGAGTTCGAGCGCGCGCTTCTGGTCGTTCCAGACGCTCGGGTCTTCCAGCTCCTGGTTGACCTGTTCTAGTTTCTCCGACTTCCGGTCGAAGTCAAAGATACCTCCGAAGTTCGGCTTCACGGCTGCTCAGGTCGTTCAGCAGGGCGGAAAGGGCGTTGATGCGTTCAGCTTCCATGGTCGTTGACGTATTTTCAGTGGGTTGAATCGAACCGGAGATTATACCGCAGCCGGGGCATTCTCCGCGCATTCCTGGCTTCCTTGCCCGCAGGCAGGCGCATCCCGTATCATCGCCCGTTCGTTCCCGTCGAATTGTCATCCCGATCATGCGCCTTCTTTTCCGTCCCCGGCTCTGCCTCGTCCTCGTTTCCGCCGCGCTGGCGGCGCCCGCACAGGCGGCCACACCGCAGGCCGGCGCCGGCGCCAGGGCCGAGCTGGCGGTGCTGGAAACCACCGACCTGCACTCGAACGTGGTCGGCTACGACTATTTCAAGCTGGCCGAGGATCCCTCGCTCGGGCTGGACCGCACGGCATCGCTGATCGCCCAGGCGCGGCGCGACTTCCCGAACACCCTCCTGCTCGACAACGGCGACACCATCCAGGGCAATGCGCTGGGCGACCTGCAGGCGCAGGTGGCGCCGGTAGGCTGCGGCCAGCTGCTGGCCATCCACAAGGTCATGCACAAGCTCGGCTACGATGGCGCCGGGGTCGGCAACCACGACTTCAACTTCGGGCTCGCTTTCCTGGGCCAGGTCACCGGCCAGAAAATCGACGCCCCGGGCGTGGACGGCAAGCGCTGCGCCGGTCCGGGCTTCCCGGTGGTGCTGGCCAACGTCTACAGCGTCAAGACCCACAAGCCGCTGTTCACGCCCTACCGGATCGTCGAGAAGCGCGTGCGGGCCGTCGATGCGCAGGGGCGCGCGCTGGCGTCGACGGTCAGGGTCGGCATCATCGGCTTCACCACGCCGACCATCCTGAACTGGGACAAGCGCTGGCTGGAAGGGAAGGTGTACACCGAAGGACTGGTCGAGACGGCGAAGCGCTACCTGCCCGAGATGCGCGCGAAAGGCGCCGACGTGATCGTCGCGATTTCGCACGGCGGCCTGGATGACGGCCCGTATTCGCCGTCGATGGAGAACGGGAATTACTATCTGGCGCAGCGCAGTGGTGAATTCGGGGGCATCGACGCGCTGCTGCTCGGCCATTCGCACCAGCTGTTCCCGAACCCGGCATCCACGGTTGCCCAGTTCAACCTGCCGCAGGTCGACAAGGTCAGGGGCCGGGTGTTCGGCGTGCCCACCGTGATGGCGAACCTGTGGGGCAAGAACCTGGGCGTGGTGCGCCTGCAGCTGCGCCACGACGGCAAGCGCTGGCGCGTCGACCAGGACGCCAGCACGGTCGAGACCCGCTCGACCCAGCAGCCCGACAAGCATTACGTGGCGGCCGATCCTGCCGTGATGGCGCTGGTGAAGGACGAACACGAGGCGACGATCCGCTACGTGAAGACGCCGATCGGCTCGACCGACTTCCGCATGTCGACCTATTTCGCGGACGTCGGCGACGTCTCCGCGATCCAGGTCGTCAACCAGGCCCAGGCCGATTACGTGCGCAGCTACGTGGCGGCCAACCTGCCGCGGTATGCGAAGCTGCCGGTGCTGTCGGTGTCGGCACCGTTCAAGGGCGGCGCGGTCGGCGTGCTCGACTACACCGACGTCGCCGCGGGCGAGCTGGCGCTGAACAATGCCGCCGACCTGTACCTGTATCCGAACGCGCTGTACGCCGTGAAGGTGGACGGCGCCGGCCTGAAGGCCTGGCTGGAAAAGGCGGCGACGCGCTTCAACACCATCGACCCAGGCAAGGCCGAGCCGCAGGAGCTGGTGAATACCGCGTTCGCGGCCTACAACTTCGACACCGTGACCTCGCCGGAGCTCAGCTACGAGATCGACGTGACCCAGCCGCCGGGCCAACGCATCCGCAAGCTGCAGCTGCGCGGCGAGCCGCTGCGCGAGGGCCAGGAATTCCTGGTCGCGACCAACAATTACCGCGCCAGCGGCGGCGGCAACTTCCCCGGCCTGGACGGCAGCAGGACCGTGCTGGCCTCGCCGGACGCCAGCCGCGACGTGCTGATCGCCTACGTGAAGGCGGCCAAGCGCCTGACGCGCGAAGCCAACGGCGCTGCCCGCAGCTGGCGCTTCGCGAAGGTGGCGACCAAGGGGCCGGTGGTGTTCCACTCGGCGCCCGGCAAGCTGGAACTGGCGCGCGCGGCGCGACTGGACAGCGTCAGCCAGGTGGCCGCGGACGATGGCCAGGGCAAGGGCTTCGCCCTGTACGCGGTCGATCTGTCGAAATGAAATCTGGCGCTTCGCCGCTGTGGATTGGTACTGCGCTGCTGTTCGCCGCGGCCCTGGCCGGGCCTGCTGGCGCCCGACAGCCGGACCCCGACGCGGCGACGGCGGCCTGGCGCACCGGGCTCGCCTGGCGCAACGGCAGCGGCGCGCCGAAGGATGCGGCTGAAGCGCGGCGCTGGCTGGGCCGCTCGGCGGCGCTGGGCAAGCCGGAAGCGATGTTCATCCTGGCGCAGATGCTGGCGGCAGGCGAGGGCGGTGCAGTCGACCTTGTGGAAGCGCGGCGCTGGCTGGAAGCGGCGGCCGCGCTCGATTATCCGGAAGCCCTGCAGGAACTGGCGATGCATGAGCCGGATCCTCAGCGCGCGGCGCTGCTCATGCGGCAGGCGGCGCACGCGCTGGGCCACCGCGCGCACGCCGATTGACGACGCTTCAGAAGCGGTTGGGGCGGCTGGCCTGGATCTCGGCCGACGCGATCGCGGCCAGGTCGATCAAGCCCTGGACTTCGGCGGCGCGCAGGCGGCGCGGCTCGCGGTCGATCACG
>CAJYXO010000270.1 GCA_913778765.1 uncultured Massilia sp.
GACACCGGCGCCGCCCTCCAGCAGCTGCGATGCGAGATTCAGTTCCTGCATGGTAGTGCGCTCCTTGTCTGTTCTTGATTTACAGACAATTTAGCACGGAATTCCAATTGAGTAGCAATATTTTTACCACTATGTAGCAAATATACTTCCACTCATCAACCATGCATTGCGTGAGAATGCGCGCAAGGGCTGCGTGTGGCGCTCAACCGTCACGCACTGGAGAGTCTCGAAAAGGTGGAAACCCGCGACGCCGCGGGGGACTGGCATGAGGCGGGTCCGGTCGTGCGCCGCGACGCCCCTGCCGCCTGCAGCTTCGTCTGGCTGCGGCATGCGCTGCCGGACACCCGGCAGGTGAATGCCATGCGCCTGTCCTTCAACCGGAAATCGGGGACGCTGATGGCGCTCGACCCGGCCGTGCTGCGTTCAGAGTAGGACCAGGTTATCCCGGTGCACCAGCTCGGGCGCTTCGACGTAGCCGAGGATGGCTTCGATCCCGGATGAGGCGTGGCGCATGATGCGCCTGGTTTCCGAGGCGGTGTAGTTGGTCAGGCCGCGCGCGATTTCACGGCCGTCCTCGCTGACGCAGGACACCAGCGCGCCGCGCCCGAATTCGCCGCGCACGGCGGAGACGCCGATCGGCAGCAGCGACTTGCCTTCTTTTTGCAGCTTGTGCACCGCGCCGGCATCGAGCACCAGCTCGCCCGCGGTGTGCAGGTGGTCGACCATCCACTGGCGGCGCGCGGTCAGGCGCGCGGTCGGCGCCAGCAGCTGGGTGCCGATGCCTTCGCCGCCGGCCAGGCGCACCAGCACGTTGTCTTCCCTGCCCCAGGCGATCACGGTATGCGCGCCCGAGCGCGCGGCGCGCTTGGCGGCCAGCACCTTGGTCAGCATGCCGCCGCGGCCGATGCTGCTGCCGGCGCCGCCGGCCATCGCCTCCAGCGAGGTGTCGCCGGCTTCGGCTTCGGCGATCAGCTTCGCTTGAGGGTCCTTGCGCGGATCGGCCGAATACAAACCCTTCTGGTCGGTGAGGATGACCAGCGCATCGGCTTCGATCAGGTTGGCGACCAGGGCGCCGAGGGTGTCGTTGTCGCCGAACTTGATCTCGTCGGTGACCACGGTGTCGTTCTCGTTGATGATCGGGACCACGCCGAGCCGCAGCAAGGTGGTGAGCGTGGAGCGCGCGTTCAGGTAGCGTTCGCGGTCGGCCAGGTCGGCGTGGGTCAGCAGCACCTGGGCGGTCTTCACGCCATGGGTGGCGAAGCTGGTTTCGTAGATCTGGGCCAGGCCCATCTGGCCGCAGGCGGCACAGGCCTGCAGCGCGTGGATGTCGGTCGGGCGCGCCGTGAAGCCGAGGCGCAGCATGCCTTCGGCGATCGCGCCGGAAGACACCAGCACGACTTCCTTGCCGAGCGTGCGGAGCGAGGCGATTTGAAAGGCCCAGCGCGCGATCGCGGCGTTGTCGAGGCCACGGCCTTCGTTGGTGACGAGCGAGGAGCCGACCTTGACGATGATGCGGGCGGCTTGATGGATGACGGATGTGGCGGAGTTCATGGCAAGAGTGGCTTTCCCCGCGGGCGAAGCAGCAGCAGCGCCAGGCCGGCCAGCACTTCGATCCCGCTAACGACGAACAATAAGCCCTGGGGCAGGCCGATCGCGAAGGACGCGACGATGCGGCCGAGCGGCTGCGCCAGGATGAATAATGCTGCGAGGTCGCCGAGGATGGGCTGGTCGCCCCGCCTGGCCGCCAACAGAGCCAGCCCCGCGATCGCAAGGCGCACTCCGACATGCGTGGCGTAGAACTGGCTGTAGCCGTTCACGCCGACGAGAAACTGGCCCATCATCGTCGCCATGCGGTCCGGGTCCAGCATGGCCGACAGCGCGGCCAGCGAATTGACCGTGGCGATCACCTGCAGCAGCTGGCTGCGCAGGTGCTGGCGTCGCGATGGTGTCGTTTCTCCCAACTGAAAACCGGATCAGTCTTCGAGGATCTTGAAGCGAGGATCGTCCGGATCGATCGAGGAGATGCCGCGCGCTTCCTCGGTCATCTGCTTCTCTTCCGAGCGCTGTTCGGCGTGGCGCTTCTCTTCCAGGTGCTGGTAGATCGCGTGCACGAGGTCTTCGCAGCCTTCGCGGTTCAGCGCCGAGATCTCGAAGACCGGGCCCTTCCAGGCCATCTTCTTGACGAAGTCCTTCACCACCTTCTTGCGCTCGTCTTCAGGCACGACGTCCAGCTTGTTCAGCACCAGCCAGCGCGGCTTGTTGAGCAGCTCTTCGTCGTACTTCTCGAGTTCCTTGACCAGGGCCTTGGCTTCCTTGACCGGGTCGGTCTTCTCGTCCATCGGCGCGACGTCGACGATGTGCAGCAGCAGGCCGGTGCGGCTCAGGTGGCGCAGGAACTGGTGGCCCAGGCCGGCGCCTTCGGCCGCGCCTTCGATCAGGCCCGGAATGTCGGCGATCACGAAGCTCTTCTCGTGCGAGACGCGCACCACGCCGAGGTTCGGATGCAGGGTCGTGAACGGATAGTCCGCCACTTTCGGACGCGCGTTCGAGATGGCCGTCACAAAAGTCGACTTGCCGGCGTTCGGCATGCCCAGCAGGCCGACGTCGGCCAGCACCTTCAGCTCGAGGCGCAGCGCGCGGCGCTCGCCTTCCTTGCCTTCGGTCTTCTGGCGCGGCGCGCGGTTGGTCGAGGTCTTGAAGTGGATGTTGCCCCAGCCGCCTTCGCCGCCGCGTGCCAGCAGTTCGGTCTGGCCGTGCTCGGTCAGGTCGGCGATGATCTCGCCGTTGTTGTCATCGATGATGATGGTACCGACCGGCATGCGCAGGGTAACGTCCTCGGCGCCCTTGCCGTAGCAATCCGAGCCGCGGCCCGGTTCGCCGTTCTTCGCGGTATGCACCTTGGAGAAACGGAAGTCGACCAGGGTATTGATGTTGCGGTCGGCAATGACCCAGATCGAGCCGCCGCGGCCGCCGTCGCCGCCGTCGGGACCGCCGAACGGACGGAATTTCTCGCGGCGGAACGAGGCGCAGCCGTTGCCGCCGTCGCCGGCGATGACTTCGATTCTTGCTTCGTCGATAAACTTCATGATGAACCACCAAAACTGAGGCTATGTCACTGTTAAATGTGCCACAAGATGGGCCCATGGAACCGCACTTAACGGTGACAACGCCGGAAATTAAAAAGGCTCCACCTGAGGGCAGAGCCTATCGATTGCAAGGCTTGCGCCTCACAGGAACTCGGCGGCTCGCTGAGCGATACGCCGGATTCCTCTACATCGTTACCTATTATTAGGCAGCGACTGCTTCGGCAGCAGCGGCAACGACGGTCACGTACTGCTTCGAACCGACGCCTTGCTTGACGAATTTCACAGTGCCGTTCACCAGGGC
>CAJYXO010000271.1 GCA_913778765.1 uncultured Massilia sp.
AAGGTGCTGATCGTCGAGCCGGCCGTGGCCGACGAGATCACCGGCGCCAAGTGGAACAAGTACATCTTCCGCACCGCGCGCAACTCGATGCAGGATGCGCTGGCCGCCGCCTCGACCCTGAAGTCCGGCAGCGTCGCCTTCCTGGCCCAGGACTACGCCTTCGGCCGCGACGCCATCAAGGCCGGCAAGGAAGCGCTGGCCGCCACCGGCAGCCGCGCGCAAGTGGTCCACGAGGAATACGCGCCGGCCGCCTCGACCGACTTCACCGCGCCGACCCAGCGCATCTTCGACGCCCTGAAGGACAAGCCGCAGCCGCGCGTGCTGGCCATCGTCTGGGCCGGCCCGAACCCACTGAACAAGATCGCCGACATGAAACCGGAACGCTACGGCATCGCCCTGGCCCCGGGCGGCAACATCCTGCCGGTGATGAAGACCTGGAAGGCCTACGCCGGCACCGAAGGCACCATCTATTATTACTACGGCTTCCCGAAGAACAAGATGAACGACTGGCTGGTTGCCGAGCACACCAGGCGCTTCAAGGCCCCGCCCGACATGTTCACGGCGGGCGGCATGGCGGCGGCCGGCGCGGTGTTCGCGGCCCTGTCGAAGGCGCCGAACGGGAATGGCGACCAGATGGCGGCGGCGATGGAAGGCATGTCCTTCGAGACCCCGAAAGGCACCATGAGCTTCCGCAAGGAAGACCACCAGGCCCTGCAGCCGATGTACCACTTCCGCATCAAGAAGGACCAGAAGAACGAATGGGACCTGCTGGACCTGGTGCGCGAAATCCCGGCTTCCGAACTGCCGCTGCCGGTGCGGAACAAGCGCTGACATGACGCTGGTCGAAAAAAGCGTGCAGGCCTCCCTCGCGACCCGCGACCTGACGATCCGCTTCGGCGGCCACGTCGCGGTGAACGGGGTGACGGCCGACTTCTATCCCGGCACCCTGACCGTGATCGTCGGCCCCAACGGCGCCGGCAAGACCACCTACTTCAACCTGGTCTCGGGCCAGCTGGCGGCAACGGGCGGCAGCGTGCACGTGGCAGGCCAGGACGTGACGAAGCTCGGCCCCGCGGCGCGCACCCGGCTCGGGGTCGGCCGCGCGTTCCAGTTGACCAATCTCTTCCCGCACCTGACGGTGCTGGAGAACGTGCGCCTGGCGGTGCAGAGCCGGGCCGGCATCGGCCTGAACATGTTCTCGGTGTGGTTCGGCCACAGGGCCGTCATCGAGCGCGCCGAGCATTACTTGGAACGGGTGTCGATGGCGCCCAAGCGCGACCTGCTGGTCGGCACCCTGCCCCACGGCGACCAGCGCAAGCTGGAGGTGGCGATCCTGCTGGCCCTCGAACCCGAGATCCTGATGTTCGACGAACCCACAGCCGGCATGAGCGTCGACGAAGTGCCGGTCGTGCTCGACCTGATCCACCAGGTGAAGGCGGAGCGCAACAAGACCGTGCTGCTGGTCGAGCACAAGATGGACGTGGTGCGCTCGCTGGCCGACCGCATCGTCGTGCTGCACAACGGCGCCCTGGTCGCGGACGGCGAGCCGCGCGACGTCATGCAATCGAAAATCGTACAGGAAGCCTATCTTGGAACTCCCGAAGTTGTCTGATCCGATCCTGACCCTGAGCGGCGTGCACACCCACATCGGCCAGTACCACATCCTGCAGGGCGTCGACCTGGTGGTGCCGCGCGGCGGCCTGGCGGTCCTGCTGGGCCGCAACGGCGCCGGCAAGACCACCACCCTGCGCACCGTCATGGGACTGTGGAAGGCCAGCGCCGGCAGCATCGTGTTCGACGGCCGCGACATCACGAAGACGGCGACGCCCGACATCGCCCGCGCCGGCATCGCCTATGTCCCGGAAAACATGGCCGTGTTCTCGGAACTGACGGTGCGCGAGAACCTGTACCTGGCGGCGCGCAACGGCCCGCTGGACGGCGCGCGCGTCGACTGGATCTGCGGCTTCTTCCCGGCCCTGAAAAAGTTCTGGAACACCCCGGCCGGCAATTTGTCGGGCGGCCAGAAGCAGATGGTGGCGATCGCCCGCGCGATCGTCGAGCCGCGCAAGCTGCTGCTGGTCGACGAGCCGACCAAGGGGCTGGCCCCGGCCATCGTGCAAAGCCTGATGATGGCTTTCCGCGAGCTGAAGGACACCAGCACCACCATCCTGCTGGTCGAGCAGAATTTCAACTTCGTGCGCAGCCTCGGCGACACCGTCGGCGTGATGGACGACGGCCGCGTCGCCCACGCCGGCCTGATGCACGACCTGGCCGGGGACGAGGCGCTGCAGCAGCGCCTGCTCGGCCTTTCACTGGATTCCCACCAATGAGCGCAACCCTACCCCTTACCACGCCGCAGACGGATGCGCCGCTGCCGGCAGCGAAACGCGACCTCGCGCCGCTGCTGCTGGTCCCGGCGCTGGCCCTGGCCGTGCTGCCCTTCGTCTCCCTGCCGACCTGGGTCACGCTGACCGTCGCCGGCCTCGCCATGGGCATGATGATCTTCATCATGGCCAGCGGCCTGACCCTCGTGTTCGGCCTGATGAGCGTGCTGAATTTCGGCCACGGCGCCTTCGTCTCGGTCGGCGCCTTCAGCGCCACGATGGTGCTGCTGCCGATGCGCGGCTGGCTCGAAGCCGATTCCCTGGCCGCCAACCTCGGCGCGCTGGGCCTGGCCGTGCTGGTGGCGATGCTGGTCACGGCCGTGATCGGCTGGGCCTTCGAGCGCGTCGTCATCATGCCGGTGTATGGCCAGCACCTGAAGCAAATCCTGATCACCATGGGCGGCATGATCGTGTCCGAACAATTGATCAACGTGATCTGGGGCGCCGAGCAGATTCCGCTGCCGCTGCCCGCCACCCTGCGCGGCGCGATCTTCCTGGGCGATGCGGCGATCGAGAAATACCGCCTGCTGGCGGTTGTCGTCGGCCTGGTCGTGTTCGCCGCGATGTTTCTCACGCTCAACCGTACCAAGATCGGACTGCTGATCCGCGCCGGCGTCGAGAACGGCGAGATGGTCGAAGCCATGGGCTACCGCATCCGCCGCCTGTTCGTCGGCGTGTTCGCCGCCGGCTCGGCGCTGGCAGGACTCGGCGGCGTGATGTGGGGCCTGTACAAGGAGACGCTGGTGGCCAGCATGGGCAGCGAGATCATGGTGATGGTCTTCATCGTCGTCATCATCGGCGGCCTCGGTTCGGTGGGCGGCTGCTTCATCGGCGCCATCCTGATGGCCCTGGTGGCCAACTACGCGGGCTTCCTGGCGCCGAAGATGGCGCTGGTGTCCAATATCGTGCTGATGATCGCCATCCTGCTGTGGCGTCCGGCCGGCCTGTATTCCAAGTCGCGAGGCTGAGCATGCTGATCAAACTGTTTTCCGGCGACCTGCCGCGCAGCCGCGCCCTGAGCGCCCTGCTGCTGCTGACCCTGCTCGGCCTGCTGCTGGCGCCCTTCCTGTTCTCCGGCGCGCGCCCGCTCAACACGGCGGCCACGATTTGCATCTACATCGTGCTGGTGGCGTCCTACGACTTGCTGCTGGGCTATACCGGCATCGTCTCCTTCGCCCATACGATGTTCTATGGCATCGGCGCCTACGGCATCGGCATCGCCCTGGCGCGCGTCGACGAGCCGACCTGGGGCGTGGCCCTGGCCGGCCTGGGTCTGGCCCTGCTGCTGACCGTGGCGCTGGCCTTCGTGATCGGCCTGTTCGCCCTGCGCGTGCGCGCCATCTTCTACGCCATGATCACGCTGGCGGTGGCGTCCTCGTTCGCGGTGCTGGCGTCCCAGCTGTCGGACTTTACCGGCGGCGAAGATGGCCGCACCTTCAGCGTGCCGGAAGTCCTGACGCCGGGCTACACGCTGATGGAGAACGAGGTGTTCGGGCGCTCCATCGACGGCAAGCTGATCACCTACTATCTGGTGTTCTTCGGCTGCCTGGTGCTGTTCCTGTTCCTGCTGCGTCTCGTGAATTCGCCCTTCGGCCGGGTGCTGCAGGCGATCCGCGAGAACGAGTTCCGCGCCGAAGCGCTGGGCTACCGCACCGTCGTCTACCGCATCTGGGCCAACGTGCTGGCCGCCGTCGTGGCCGCCCTGGCCGGCGCGCTGATGGCCCTGTGGCTGCGCTACGTCGGCCCCAAGACCTCGCTCGGCTTCGAGGTGATGACCGACATCCTGCTGATCGTCGTGATCGGCGGCATGGGCACCATGTACGGCGCGGTGATCGGCGCCGCCCTGTTCATCCTGGCGCAGAACTACCTGAAGGCGCTGATGGGCCAGGCCTCGGAGGCGCTGTCCAACCTGCCGCTGCTGGCGGCCGCCCTGCACCCGGACCGCTGGATGCTGTGGCTGGGCGTGCTGTTCATCCTCTCGATCTACTTTTTCCCGATCGGCATCGTCGGCAAGCTGAGGTACCGCCGCAAATGACGTCGCTCCCGCGCATGCGGGAACGACGGCATCATTCCCTCCCCGGGGCGCATTCGCCGCCCTCCCCCGGCCTGCCCGACAATACTTCGAAAGTCCAGTCCGCCCCTTAGCTGAATATCAATGCCTGTTGTCATCTCGATCATATGATGAGCTCAGCATGGCCTCGTCGATCAGCCAGCGCGAGCGGTTCACCATCCTACTGGCTTTCAATTAAGGGCTTTCAATGAAACCCGTCAACAGTATGTTAGCGGCGGCGGCGGTCTCGCTGGCCGCCATCGGCGCCCCGGCCGCGCAGGCAGCAGGGGTCGAAGTACTCAACGAAGGATTCGCCAGCGTCAGCGGCCTGAGCGGCTGGGCCCAGGTCAACCACAGCGTGCCGCCGGGCGACGGCTGGTTCCAGGGCAATGCCGGCATTTTCCCGGCCCAGGCCGGTCCCGCCGATTCCTATGCCGCCGTCAACTTCCTCAGCGCTTCCGGCAGCGGCGGCACCGTCGACAACTGGCTGATCACCCCGGAACTGTCGCTGTCCGGCGCCACCGTGCTCAGCTTCACCACCCGCCACGGCGCCGAACCCGGCTTCGACGACCGTCTCGAAGTGCTGTTCTCGGCCGGCGCCGGCACGGACACCAGCGGCTTCACGGTCCTGACCACCATCGGCGGCGCCGGCGGCTATGCCACCGACTGGACGCAGTACAACCTGAACCTCGATGCCGCCGGCAGCGGGCGCTTCGCCTTCCGCTACTTCGGCCCCGCCGATACCTTGAACTATGTGGGCCTGGATTCGGTCAGCGTGGTGACGGCCGTGCCCGAGCCGTCGACCTGGGCGATGCTCGGCGCGGGCCTCGGCCTGCTCGGCCTGCGCCGCCGCAAACCGCAAGCCTGAACGGAGGATGCCATGTCCAAACAAAAGCTGATGACCCTGAGCATGCTGGCCGCAATGGTCGTGCTCGCCTCGGTAACCCTGCACGCGAAAGCCCAGACCAAGAATGACGCCGCCGAAAAAGGCATGGTCGTGGTCAAGGATCCGCAAACCGGCAAGATGCGCGCGCCCACGCCCGAAGAGCTGCGCGCCTTGCGGGCAAGGACGCCGGCGCCCGCGGCCTCGCTCGCCGGCAAGCCTGCCGCGCCGCAGACGCTGAGCCGCCGCGACGGCGCGCGCGGCGTGCGCCTGGGCGAAAAGACCCTTGTCTACGACGTCGTCACCCGCGGCGCGGACGGCAAGCTGTCCGAGCAATGCGTGCACGGCGAAGACGCCGCCCAGGACGCCCTGCAACACCCCGCCAACGCCGAGCACGAGGAGCACCGCCATGAAGCCCGCTGAACAACCGGACGACAAGCAGCCCGGCCACTCGCGCCTGCAGCAGGCGGCCGCCGTCGGCGTCGCCACCATCGCCCTGGCCCTGGCCGTGGCGGTCGGCGCCGCCACCACCGCCCGCGCCGCCGCCACCATCGTGATCGTCAACCAGAATGCCGCCGGGGTCGGCTTCAACGACCCGACCCCGGCCACGCCGGTCGGCGGCAACACCGGCACCACGCTCGGCCAGCAGCGCCTGATCGCCTTCCAGCGCGCCGCCGACATCTGGGGCGCCACGCTCACCAGCAGCGTGCCGATCCGCATCGGCGCA
>CAJYXO010000272.1 GCA_913778765.1 uncultured Massilia sp.
GAAGAGAGGAGACAAAGTGCTGCACACGAAAACCAAGGGATCTTCCCCCTATCCGCATACCCGCCACCGGCTGATCGCCCTTGCCGTGGCCAGCGCCTGCGCCACCCTTGCAGGCCACGTCCATGCACAGGAAGCGAACAACGGGACGGCCGCCAGCGCCGCCGATCCAACCAGCCCCAACACCGTGATCGTGACGGGTATCCGCGCCAGCATGCAGTCGACGCTGAACCTGAAGCGCAACTCGGACGGCTTCGTCGACGGCATCGTCGCCGACGACATCGGCAAGTTCCCCGACACCAACCTGGCCGAAGCGCTGCAGCGCATCAGCGGCGTGTCGATCGACCGCAACCGCGGCGAAGGCGCCCTGGTCACCGTGCGCGGGGTCGGCCCCGACCTGAACCTGGTGCTGCTGAACGGCCGCCAGATGCCGACCGCGAGCCTGGGCGACCAGTCCGGCCGCGCCTTCGACTTCAGCAACCTGGCCGCGGAATCCGTGTCGCAGATCCAGGTGTACAAGAGCGTGCGCGCCGACGTCACCCCGGGCGGCATCGGCGCCAGCCTGAACATCATGACCGGCCGTCCGCTCGACCTGGGCAGCCAGGCCAGCCTCGGCGTCAAGGCGGTGTACGACGAGTCCAACAACAACCTGCCGGGCGACGTCAAGGCCGGCCACTCGGCCACTCCGGAGATATCGGGCCTGTACAGCACCACCTGGCACGACGGCATGTTCGGCCTGGCCGCCACCGGCAGCTACCAGAAGCGCAACATGGGCATCAATACGGCCTCGGTCATCAATGGCTGGCTGGGTCCCTTGCGCGGCGACGCCACCAGCGGCGACGGCCTGGTCACGCCGCCGGGCGACAAGAACTACGTGAACATCAAGAACCCGCCGGGCCCGAACGACCTGTACCTGACGCCGCAGAACATGTCGTACCGGATGAACGGCTACCAGCGCCAGCGCACCAACGGCCAGCTGACCTTCCAGTTTCGCCCGGTCAAGGACCTGACCACCACCCTCGACTACACCTACGCCGAGAACAAGATCCAGCAGCGCTACAGCGAGCTGTCGGCCTGGTTCGGCCATAACACCGAGATCCAGGGCGCCGAGTTCACCAAGGGCCCGCTGGCGTCGCCGCTGTACTACGAGGAGCGCTACACCAGTCCGCAGGACATCTCGATGAACGGCGGCGACTCCGCCACCAAGTCGACCCTGAATTCGCTCGGCTTCAACGCCCAGTGGAAGGTCTCGCCTGCCCTGCGCCTGAGCCTCGACGCCCACCACTCGGTGGCCGAAGCGAAGTCGGACAGCCCCTACGGCAGCAACAACGACCTCGGCACCGCCAGCTTCTCGCGCGGCACCACGCGCGCCGACTTCACCCACGAGATGCCGGTGCTGTCGATCCAGGGCGCCGACTTCGTGGCGGCCCCGAACCAGGTCGCGGGCTCCTGGTTCCAGGACGGCCGCAACAAGATGAAGATCGACCAGATCCAGCTTGGCGGCCGCCTGTCGCTGTTCGAGCGTTCGGGCCTGAACTTCGGCCTCGGCCACATCAAGAACGAAAACCATTCGATCTTCCAGCAGGTGCAGCGCGACAGCTGGGGCGGCACGGTGCCGCAGAACTCGGCCGCCTACGACCAGAGCCTGTGGCACGCGGACGACCTGCGCAAGTACTTCGGCAAGCTGGGCGGCGCCGACGATCCGGCCCTGTTCAACCAGATCCACCCCTTCGACTTCGCCGCGGTGCGCAACGCCGCGATCGGCATCACCGGCGACAAGGCCGGCTACACCCCGAGCCTGGCCAACCCGGCCTACGACCGCACCACGGTCGAAAAGACGAAGTCGATCTACGCCCAGTTCAGCACCGACTGGGATACGGCGCTGCCGATGCACACCGGGATCGGCCTGCGCTACGAGCAGACCAAGGTCGACTCGACCGGCCTGACCAAGGTGCCGACCGGGATCCGCTGGATCGCGGAGAACGAGTTCCCGGTCGACTTCGGCTCCCAGGTCTACGAGACCCTGCACGGCAAGTACAACAACCTGCTGCCGAGCGTGGACTGGGACATGGACCTGCGTCCCGACCTGAAGCTGCGCGCCAGCTATGGCGTGTCGATCGGCCGTGCGCGCTACGACCAGATCGCCGGCGGCTCGACCTACGGCGCCACCGCCGGCGTGTTCGGCGACACGGTCAGCCGCGGCAACCCGGCGCTGGAGCCGGTCAAGTCGAAGAACCTGGACCTGTCCGCCGAGTGGTACTACAACAAGCAGAGCATGCTGTCGCTGGGCCTGTTCAACAAGAACCTGACCGACTTCACCGGCTCGGCCGTGGTGAACGAAGCCTCGCCGAACGCCACCACCCCGGTGGGCGGCAAGTACTGGAACGCGGCGCTGGCGTCCGGCTGCTCGGCATCGAACAAGATCTGCATCCGCAACTACATCCTGCACACCTTCGCCGGCCAGCCGGGCGTGACCTTCACCGGCGATAACTCGGCGGGCAATGCGCAGGGCACCATCACCGGCATCGCCGGCGATCCGGCGCTGCCCTACACCGTGTCCACCCTGGCCAACTCGGAGGGCGCCAACCTGAAGGGTGCGGAGATCAACTGGCAGCACATGTTCGCCAACGGTTTCGGCTTCCAGGCCAACTACACCTACGTGAAGTCGGACCTGACCTACGATAACCTGAGCGTGGGTAACCAGTTCGCTCTGGTCGGCCTGTCGAACTCCGCCAACCTGGTCGGCATCTACGAGGACAGGAACTGGTCGGTGCGCGCAGCCTACAACTGGCGCGGCGAGTTCCTGTCGTCGACCAACGACAACGGCAAGCCGAACCCGAGCTACGTCGAGCCTTACGACCAGGTCGACCTCTCGGTCGGCTACAACGTGAACCGGAACCTCAGCCTGTCGCTCGAAGCGATCAACCTCACCGACGCGACCCAGCGCACGCATGGCCGTTCCGACATGCAGGTGCTGCAGGTGTCGACGGGCGGCCGCCGCTACATGGTCGGCGCGCGCTACAAGTTCTGAGTCTCCCTTGGGCGGTCCCGCCATGCTGCCCGAGCCCGCGCCGATCCGCGAACTGGACGGCCGGGCGCAGGGCGTTCTCTCCGACGAACTGCTGACCGCCGCCGAACCGGTGGTGCTGCGCGGCCTGGCGTCTTCCTGGCCGATGGTCGCCAAGGCGCATTCGTCGCAGTAGGAAGCGGGCGCCGCTGGACGAGGACAACGCACGCGCGCTGCGCGTCCAGCTGCTCAAGCGGCTGAACCGCTGAGGGGTTGTTTCGCCTGCGTGGCGCTATGTGTGCGTTCGAACCGAGTTTCGCCTGACTCGGGTTATCCTTGCATTTCGAGCAAAGGAGACGACGAATGTCTTACGAAGAACGAGACGACTACGGTATGTACAAGAACAAGCACGGCAAGGGACCGGGCCCGGAACTGATGGGCGCGCACACACTGCTCGGCGACCACGTCCACAACCTGCAGAACGAACACCTGGGCGTCATCAAGGAATTCATGGTGGACATGCGCAGCGGCGCGATCGCCTACGCGGTGATGTCGTCCGGACGCTTCCTCGGCCTGGGCGAAAAGCTGTTCGCGGTCCCCTGGCAGGCCCTCACGCTCGACCCGCAGCACAAGCGCTTCACGATGGACATCGCCAAGGAGCGCATCGAGAACGCGCCCGGCTTCGATACCGACCACTGGCCGGACATGGCCGACGGCGAATGGGCCGGCGCCATCCACGCGCATTACGGCACGCGGCCCGCGTGAGCCTGCGCGCCGCGCTGGCGTCCGCGCTGCTGTGCGCGGCCACGATGTCCGCGTTCGCGGAAGACAGCTGCTCTCTGCGGGCGCCGGATCCGGTGTTGCAGCCGGAAGCCTATCCGGGCCAGACGCTGGACAAACCCAGCGCGCACACCTCGCCAAAGCCCGCCGCATCGCGCCGCGCGAGGGCGCGCGCTCGCTCTGCCGCGACGGCTTGGCGGCGGACGCGGGGGCCTGTTCCTGGGACAGCCTCGGCGGCTACTCGGTGTCCGTCAAGCGCGGTGGCAAGGCGACGACCATCGTCGTGACGGAATACGTCAGCGCCTAGCGGCGGCCGAAAAAAAACGCCGCCCCGCGGTCGGCGGGAGCGGCGTTCGTCGAATCGCGTCCGGTCTTACTTCTTCGGCGCCATCAGGTCCAGCAGGATCGCGGTTTCAGCCTTGATGGTGTTGACCACGGTCGGCTTGAAATCCGGCGCCCATTGCGGCGAGTGGGTGCCCGGCAGCGGCTGGCCGGCCTTCCTGGCGGCGGCCAGGCGGCCCGCGTCGACGGCGCCGACGTGCAGCAGGACCGCCTTCACGCCCGGCTGCAGGCCGTACTGGGAGAAGTCTTCCGAAGTCATCTTGGCCGGCATCTCCTTCACGAACTCGGGGCCGACCGCGCCCTCCACGACCCTGGCCATGCGCTGGACCAGCTCCGGATCGTTGTAGACCGAATCGGTGCCCGGCTGGACGTCGACCAGCGGCTCTTTCGGCGCGCCGGCGGCCATCGCTTCGCCCTTGGCTTCGCGTGCGATGCTGGCCAGGACGCGCTTGCGCACTTCCGGCTTGAAGGTACGCACCGACAGCGACAGCTTGACCTGGTCGGGGATGATGTTCGCCACGGTGCCGCCGTGGATGCTGCCGACGGTGATGACCAGCGGGTCGATCGGGTTGTTCTCGCGTGCGACCAGGGTCTGCAGGGCCAGCACGATGCGCGAGGCGATCACGATCGGGTCGCGCGCTTCGTGCGGCACGGCGCCGTGGCCGCCCTGGCCGAACACGGTGATGTTGACGACGTCCGACGAAGCGCGGAAGGCGCCGGCGTGGTACATGACGGTGCCCGACGGCATGGTCGCGTCGTCGTGGAAGGACAGCGCGTAGTCAGGCTTCGGGAAGCGCTTGAACAGGCCGTCCTTCAGCATCGCTTCGGCGCCGTGCACGGTCTCTTCCGACGGCTGACCGACCAGCATCAGGGTGCCGCTCCAGGCCTTGCGGTTCTCGGCCATCAGCTTGGCGGTGCCGTACCAGGCCGACATGTGCAGGTCGTGGCCGCAGGCGTGCATCACCGGGGTCGGTTCGCCGGCGGCGTTCTTGCCGGTGGCCTTGCTGGCGAAGGCCAGGCCGGTTTTTTCCTGGACCGGCAGCGCGTCCATCTCGGTGCGCAGCATCACGGTCGGGCCGGGGCCGTTCTTCAGGATCGCGACCACGCCGGTGCCGCCGACGCCGGTGGTGACCTCGAAGCCCAGCTTCTTGGCGAGGTCGGCCAGCTTGGCCGAGGTCTTGTGTTCATCGAAGCCGAGTTCCGGGTTGCGGTGCAGGTCCTGGTACAGGTTCTCGATGGCCGGGTAGCTGGCGTTGAGCTGCTCGGCGAACGGCGCGGGCAGCGGCGCGGCGTTGGCGGCGGCGCCGGCGACGATACCGGCCAGGAACAGGGAATGACGAAGAATGCGGGATGGCTTCATGGAGATGTTGTTCAGGTTGTTTGAATCGAGGTAAAGCAGGCGGGGATGGCATGCCATCTTTTTCAGACTACCAGCTCAGTCCATTTGCAACAATGAAGATTTAACAATTCACTCCATGGCCTGTCGGAATTTCCCGACAAAGTGTTGCAAATTTTTTTCCATAACGCATTTTTTAATTCCTTTGGGAAACGTGCGGACAGTACAATTCCCTCACTTCCAGGCCCGCTACCTCGCACGTGCCCATGCTCCTCCTGCGAGCAGGTTTCTGCACGCGTCGCCGGCCTTCTTTCACACAAAGGAAACTCGATGGGATTCGTTGCAAACATCAAGATCGGCAAGCGCCTCGGACTCGGCTTTGCCCTCATCCTCGCGATGACGGTGGTCATTTCCGCGGTCGGCGCCTGGCGCATGAACAAGATCGCCGACGACACCAAGGCCATGATGGCCCTGCCGCTGGCCAAGGAGCGCCTGATCACCGACTGGTACAGCCTGAACTTCGCCTCGATCCGCCGCACCGCCGCGATCGTCAAGAGCACCGACCCCTCGCTCGGCGCCTATTTCAAGGAAGACTCCGCCGCCTCGGTCAAGAAGGCCGCGGAACTGCTCAAGCAGATCGAGACGCTGGTCGACGCCAGCGGTGCTGAACGCGACCTGTTCGCGAAGGTCCTCGAACAGCGCAAGGCCTACAGCGCGTCGCGCGACGGCGCCGTCAAGGCCAAGGCCGACGGCAATGCCGAGGAATCGACCCGCATCCTGGACCAGGAATTCACGCCGGCGGCGCAGAAATACCAGGACCTGCTGCAGCAGATGGTCACCATGCAGCGCAACAGCATGAACGCCACCGCCAGCGGCATCGACAGCAACGCGGACAGCGCTACGCGCCTGATCATGATCCTGTGCGCCTGCGCGGTCGCGCTCGGCGGCGTCATGTCCTGGCTGCTCACCCGCGGCATCGTGCTGCCGATCCGCGAAGCGGTGAAGGTGGCCGAGACCGTCGCCGGCGGCGACCTGACCAAGGCCATCGTGGCCCACACGAAGGATGAAACCGGCGCCCTGCTGCGCGCCCTGCGCCACATGAACGACAGCCTGGTGGGCATCGTCAGCCAGGTCCGCGGCGGCACCGACACCATCGCCACCGCCTCGCGCGAGATCAGCGCCGGCAACCTCGACCTCTCCAGCCGCACCGAGCAGCAGGCCGGCGCGCTGGAAGAAACCGCGGCCTCGATGGAAGAGCTGACCACCACCGTGCGCCAGAATGCCGACAACGCGCGCCAGGCCAACCAGCTCGCCATCACCGCGTCGGAAGTCGCGACCCAGGGCGGCGCCGTGGTCAGCGAAGTGGTCACCACGATGGGCGCCATCAACGCCTCGGCCAACCGCATCGCCGACATCATCGGCGTGATCGACGGTATCGCCTTCCAGACCAACATCCTGGCGCTGAACGCCGCCGTCGAAGCGGCGCGTGCCGGCGAACAGGGCCGCGGCTTCGCGGTCGTGGCATCGGAAGTGCGCAACCTGGCCCAGCGCTCGGCCGCCGCGGCCAAGGAAATCAAGGAATTGATCACCGCCTCGACCGCCAACGTCGACGCCGGCACCAAGCTGGTCGACCAGGCCGGCGCCACCATGGAACAGGTGGTGACGAGCATCCGCCGCGTGACCGACATCATGGCCGAGATCACCAGCGCCAGCCAGGAACAGACCGGCGGCATCGAGCAGGTCAACAGCGCCATCACCCAGATGGACCAGGTGACCCAGCAGAACGCGGCCCTGGTCGAAGAAGCGGCCGCCGCCGCGGCCTCGATGCAGGACCAGGCGGCCAAGCTGGCCGAGGTGGTCAGCGTGTTCAAGCTGGACCGCGCGCATGACTTCGGCGCGGCGCCGGCTGCCCGCGTGGCGCCCGCCGCCCCGGTCCGCCCGGCCCTGCCGCGCGCCGCGGCGCCGGCGCCGCTGAGCAAGCCTGCCGTCAAGCCGGCCGCCAAGCCGGTCAAGGCCAAGCAGGCGGCTGAGGCGGAGTGGGAAGAGTTTTAATCAGCGTTAGCTCGTGAATGTCATTCCCGCGGAGGCGGGAATCCATACCGAGCGTCCAACTTCGGCGCCTCGGCATGGGTTCCCGCTTTCGCGGGAACGACGTTTTTGGACTAACAAAAATCCCGGCTCCGCGTATCCAGACTCCCCAGCAGGTGCGACATATCCACCAGCCGCTTGGCCACCAGGTGGCGCACCTCACCCTCCCGCTGCCAGATCCCGTACACGCCCAGCAGGTGCGCATTCAGCACCTCGCGACGCTGCTGCTCGACCAGGCTGGCCCACACGATCACATTCACGTTCCCGGTCTCGTCCTCGATGGTGAGGAAGAGCACGCCCTTGGCCGTGCCGGGACGCTGGCGCACGGTGACGATGCCGCAGGCGCGCGCCAGCTGGCCGTTGGCGAAGTCCATCAGCACCTCGGCCGGCAGGAAGCGCTTGGCCAGCAACTGCGGCCGCAGCAGCGCCAGCGGATGGCGGCCCAGCGTCAGTCCCTGCGCGCGGTAGTCGCCGACGATCTCCTGCCCTTCGCTGGGCGCCGCCAGCACCGGCGTCTCCTCGCTGATGCCGGCCGGACGCAGCAGGTCGCGGTCCGGCGCCGCGCCCACCGCTTCCCACAGGGCCTGGCGGCGATGGCCGGCCAGGGCGCTGAGGGCGTTCGCCCCGGCCAGCACCTGCAGGTCGCCGCGGTCCAGGTGGGCGCGGCGGGCCAGGTCGGCGGTGTCGCTGAACGGCCGGATCGCGCGCGCCACTTCGATGCGTTCGGCCGCCTCCTGCTTCAAACCGCGCAGCAGGTGCAGGCCGAGGCGCACCGCCGGCTGCAGGCGCCGCGTCTCATCGACTTCTTCCAGCGCCGACTCCCAGCCGCTGATGTTCACGTCCGCCGGGCGCACTTCGATGCCGTGGCGGCGCGCGTCCTGCACCAGCTGCGACGAACTGTAGAAACCCATCGGCTGGCTGTTCAGCAGCGCGCATAAAAACGCCGCCGGCTCGTGGCACTTCAGCCAGGAGCTTGCATAGGCCAGCAGCGCGAAGCTGGCCGCGTGCGATTCGGGAAAGCCGTATTCGCCGAAGCCCTGGATCTGGCTGAAGATCTGCTCGGCAAAGCCGATGTCGTAGCCCTTCGCCAGCATGCCGCCGACGATGCGTTCGTAGTACTTTTCCAGTCCGCCCTTGCGCTTCCAGGCCGCCATCGCGCGGCGCAGCTGGTCGGCCTCGCCGGGCGTGAAGCCGGCCGCCAGGATCGCCACCTGCATTACCTGCTCCTGGAAGATCGGCACGCCCAGGGTGCGCTCCAGCGCCACCTGCATGTCCGGGCTCGGGTAGGTGACCAGGCGCGGGTCTTCCCGCCGCTTCAGGTAGGGATGCACCATGCCGCCCTGGATCGGACCGGGACGCACGATGGCCACCTGGATCACGAGGTCGTAGAACACGCGCGGCTTCATGCGCGGCAGCATGCTCATCTGCGCGCGCGATTCGATCTGGAATACGCCCACGGTATCGGCCGCGCGGATCATGCGGTAGGTGGCCGGGTCGTCGGCCGGGATGTCCTGCATCTCGAACACGGTGCCGTGGCGCTGTCCCACCAGTTCCAGGCCGCGCCGCAGCATCGACAGCATGCCCAGCGCCAGCACGTCGACTTTCATCAGGCCCAGCTCTTCGAGGTCGTCCTTGTCCCACTGGATCACGCTGCGCTCTTCCATGGTCGCGTTCTCGATCGGCACCAGGCGCGACAGCTTCCCGCGCGCCATCACGAAGCCGCCCGGATGCTGGGACAGGTGGCGCGGAAAACCGAGCAGGCGCTGCGCCAGCGAAGCCCACTGCTGCGACAGCGGCGCTTCCGGATCGAGGCCGCTTTCGGCCAGCCGCATCAAGAGGTCGGCCTTGCTGTCGAACCAGTGGTGCTGCTTGCAGACCTTCTCGACGATGGCGAGGTCGATGCCGAGCGCGCGTCCGCTGTCGCGCAGCGCGCTCTTGGGACGGTAGCTGATGACGACCGCCGCCAGCGCCGCGCGGGTACGGCCGTATTTTCGGTAGATGTACTGGATGACTTCTTCGCGCCGCTGGTGTTCGAAGTCGACGTCGATGTCCGGCGGCTCGTTGCGCTCCTTCGAGATGAAGCGTTCGAACAGCAGGCTGGCCCGCGCCGGGTCGACCTCCGTGATGCCCAGGCAGTAGCACACCGCGGAATTGGCGGCCGAGCCGCGGCCCTGGCAGAGGATGTGCTGGGAACGGGCGAAGCGCACGATGTCGTACACGGTCAGGAAGTAGTGCTCGTAGCGCATCTCGGCGATGAGCCCGAGTTCGTGCTCGATCTGGGCCTGCACCTTTGCCGGGATGCCGTCGCGGAAGCGCCGGTGCGCGCCGATATAGGTTTCGCTGCGCAGATAGCTGGCCGCCGTGTGGCCGGGCGGGACCACTTCGTCCGGGTATTCGTAGCGCAGTTCATCCAGCGAGAAGGTGCACAGGCCTGCCACGCGCAGGGTTTCATCCAGCGCCGCGCGCGGATAGATGTTGGCCAGGCGCACGCGCGAACGCAGGTGCTGCTCGGCGTTCGGCGCCAGCTGGTAGCCGCATTCGGCCACCGGCTTGCCGATCCGCGTCGCGCTCAGGGTGTCCTGCAGCGGCTTCCTGGAACGCACGTGCATCACCACCTGGCCCAGCGCGACGATCCGCATGCCGTGCTGCCAGCCGACTTCCTCGACGGTGGCGCGGTGGGCGTCGTCGAAGGCGCGGTGCAGCAGGTTCAGGCCGATCCAGGCGCGGCCCGGGAAGGTCATCGCCATCCACGCCGCCTGGGCATGCAGGCGGTCGACGCCCTGCTGGTCATGGCCCGGATACGCGGGCAGCAGGATCGCCAGGCAGTCCGGCATGCCCTGCAAATGCGCCAGCTCGCCGGACGGCGCGTCGAGGTCGTCGGGATGCAGGCGGTAAGTCCCCTTCTCGCCGCGGGTGCGCCCGAGCGTGATCAGCTCGGACAGGTTGCCGTAGCCGTTGCGGTTCTGCGCCAGCAGGATGAGCGACAGTGCAGGGCTGCCATCGGGATGCGTCAAATGGAAGTGGGCGCCGACGATCAGCGGCAGCCCGGCCCCCTTCGCCTCCGCATGCGCGCGCACGACGCCGGCCAGCGAGCACTCGTCGGTGACGGCCAGCGCCGCATAGCCGAGCTGCACCGCCCGCGCCACCAGTTCCTCCGCATGCGACGCCCCTTGCAGGAAGGAGAAGTTCGTCAGGCAGAACAGCTCCGCGTACTGGGGCAGGCCCAGGTGCAGGCCGAACTGGGAGGAGGAATCGGATGGCATCGTGGATAGCGTCGAATCGGTCTACAATGGTCTTAACAAAAGACAATACTGTATAAAAACACAGTATAACTGACGACTTCGACACGCGAAACATGCACGTACAAACATTGAACTGCTTCGGCGCGCGGCCGGGCGACGGCAATCCGGCGCTGGTGATCGAGGACGACGGCATGGACCAGACGGCGCGCCAGGCTTTCGCCGCCGCCCGCAACACGACCTGCGTGTTCCTGTCGGCGGACCGGGAGGTCGACTACGTCTATCCGCACATGCGCAGTCCGCTGTGCCTGCATGCGACGCTGGCCGTGGCGGCGGTACTGTTCGGACGCGATGCGCACGCCGGTGTCATCGACGTGCACACGGCCATGAAGGGCCAGGTGCTCGGCCTGTCGCACGAAGGGGCCGACTATTTCGTGCGGCTCACGCCGCAGCCGGCGCCGCAGCCTGCCATCACAACGGATGAGATCGCCGTCCTGCTCGGCGCGCCCGGCCTGCGATTGGCGTCGACGCCGCAGGTGGCCTCGGTCGGCAGTCCCAAGCTGCTGGTCGAGGTGGCTGACCTGGAAACGCTGTACGGCTTGCGCCCGGACCTGGCCGGCATCGCGGCCTGGGGCAGGCAGGATGGCGTGAACGGCATCTATGCCTGGTGCCGGATCGATGCGGACACGGTCGAGGGACGCAACTTCAACCACCTCGACCCGGCCCTGGAAGACAGCGCCACCGGCGTCGCCGCGGGCGCCCTCGCGGTGGCATTGCGGCGCGGCATGACCGTGCGCCAGGGCCGCGCGACGGGGCGCGATTGCCTGATCAGGGTGCGCGTCGACGGCGACGCCATCCTGGTCGGCGGTGCGGTAGAGCCGGCTTGAGCAGCGACCTCATCCAGACTGTGCGGGCGCAAGATCCCGGTTCCCGATCCCTGCTGAGATCGGTATGATCGCTTCCATGTGTCAGCCGGACAGGCCTATCATGCATTCCGTCATCAAACTCATTCCGGCCACCGCCCTCCTCGTCCTGGGCGGCTGCGCCTCGCACACGGCATCCCGCATGGGCAATGCCGCCACCGCGCCGCTCACCGATCTCGGCATCAAGAAAGAGGATATCCCCGCCGTGCTCGCCAAGGCCCGGGAAAATCCCTACCTGATCCCGGCCGGACAGAGCTGCTTCGCCATCGCCCACGAGATCCGTGAACTCGACGAGGCGCTCGGCCCCGACTACGACGCCCCGGCCTCGAAGAACGAGGAATCCTTCATGGACAAGGCTTCGGACGTCGCCGAAGACCAGGCCGTGGGCGCGGTGCAGCGCACCGCCGAAGGGCTGATTCCCTTCCGCAGCTGGGTGCGCAAGCTCAGCGGCGCGGAAAAGCACGCCAGGCAGGTGTCGGCCTGCGTCGCCGCCGGCACCGCGCGGCGGGCCTTCCTGAAAGGCCTGGCGGCGTCCCAGCATTGCACCTTGCCGGGCATGCCGGCCCTGAAGAAAAGCTAAGGCTTCGGCTTCGGCTTCGATTTTGCCGCGGCGTTGAGGTCTGCCGCGGCCCGGATCAGCGCCTTGAAGGCGTCGGCATCGACCACTTCGCCTTCGCGGATGTCGATCGCGCGCCGCGCATTGCCGTCCAGGCTGGCGTTGAACAAGCCGGCGGGATCGGCCAGCGACGCGCCCTTCAGGAAGGTCAGCTTGACCCAGGATTTGTAGGATTCGCCGGTGCACAGGATGCCGCCGTGTTCCCACACCGGCGTGCCCATCCACTTCCAGCTTTCGACCACGTCCGGCACCGCCTCATGGATCAGTCCGCGCATGCGCGCCAGCGCCGCGCCGCGCCAGTCGCCGAGGCTGGCGATGCGTTCGTCGATCATCGCGGTGGCCGGGCTGGCTGCGCCGTTCATGCCAGCACCTGCTCGAGCGCGGCGAAGAACTTGTTCCAGCCGTACTGGGCGCCGTGGAAGGCCTGGTCCTGGTCCGGACGGAAGCCGCTCTGCTCCATGCGCAGGCGGGTGCCGGCGGCGGTCGGCGTCAGGGTCCAGGTGACCACGCTGTCCAGGCCCAGCGCGGCCCAGGTATAGGACAGGCTGCGCTGCGGCTCGATCTCCAGCACCTCGCAGGCCACCGAACCCCAGTCGCCCCGCAGGCTGAAGCGGTGATGCAGGGCCGGCACGAAGTCGTTCTTCATCAGCCAGGCTTCGATCAGGTGCGGCTGGGTGAGCGCGCGCCAGATCTTGTCCGGCGCATGCGCGAACTCGCGCTCGACGGTGACGGTACGAATATGCAACGAGGAATCGTTCATTGGTCCATCCTTTTCAAGAGGTCATCGAGATCGTCGAACCGGCTCTCCCAGAACCGGGCCATCTGCCGGGTCCAGCCGACCAGCGGGGCCAGCGCCGGCAACTGCGCCGAATAATGCGTCTGGCGGCCCGCGTGGCGGTCGCTGACGAGGCCAGCCTGCTTGAGGATGCCGAGATGCTTCGACACCGCCGGCTGCGAAATGCCGGCCTCGGCGGTCAGTGCGCCGACCGTCTGCTCTCCTTCGCGGCACAGCCGTTCGAAGAGGCTGCGGCGGGTCGGGTCGGCAAGCGTGCGGAAAATCAGGTCTGGGGTCGGGTCCATCGTCATTCATAACTGGCTGGTTATGGAAAAAGTATAACCACGTAGTTATGAGTCGGTCAAGCGGAACTAAAGCCATGTCCGCCGACTCTGCTAGCAATAGACCGCAGCAACAAGGAGAAGACGATGAGCGCATCCGGACAACTTGCCGGCAAGCGGATTGCCGTGCTGACGGCGGACGGCGTCGAACAGGCGGAACTGGACGCGGCGCTGGCGGCGCTGAAGGATGCGGGCGCGCAGCTGGTCCTCATCGCCCTGCGCGCGGGCCGGATACGCAGCATGAGCGTGCACCAGCCGGCCGACCTGGTGCGGGTCGACCGCAAGATCGACGACGTGCTGGCAGCCGACTACGACGGTCTCCTGATTCCCGGCGGCTATATTGCGCCCGACCTGCTGCGGCAGTCGGCCCAGGCGCGCGATTTCGTACGCGGCATCGAGGCCGCCGGCAAGCCGGTCGCGGCGATGTCGCATGCGGCCCTGGTGCTGGTGTCCTGCGGCCTGGCGGCCAAGCGTACCCTGACCTCGTGGCCGGGCGTGCGCGACGACCTCGTGAACGCCGGCGCGGTCTGGCTGAACCAGGACGTCGTGCGCGACGGCCGCCTGCTCACCAGCCGCACGCCGCAGGATTGCGCCGCCTTCGTGCGCGAGCTGCCGCCCTTCCTGGCCGGCGAGGCCGGGACGCCGGCGCCGGCGCCGGCCCAGGCCGATTCGGATCCGCCCCAGCAGTCGCCGTCCGAACTGCCGGACCAGTCGCTGCGCTGGCTGGCCGCGCCCTCGCTCGGCGCCATGCTGAGCCTGGCGATCGTGGGGGTGAGCGTGGTCGCGGCCAACCGCAGCCTGCGCAAGCGCGGCGCCAGGGAAGCCAGCGCCGACCCGCCCGAGGCCGGCGGCGGCTGAGCGGCGGCCGTCACCGGCGGGCGCGCCGGTCCTGGCATGGCAGACGGCCTACCGAAAGCGCCGGTTCACCGCGCCGATGGAACGCACGACGGCGTCGCCGGGCCGGCGCCCGGCTTCAAGGCGTCCCGGAACGCCGGCCGCCGCAGCTCTGCTGGCGAGAACCACAGCGATTTGCGCGACACCGGGAGCGACGGTCCGCGCAAGGGATTGGGCAGGTCGAGGACATGCCGATGCTCCAGCCCCGCGGCCGCGATCTTCGTCGCAAAATAGCTGTAGAACAGGCGGTCGAAGGAACCGTCGGCGATGGCCGCCTCCAGGCCGCGCCGGATGTCGCCCGCCAGGCCGGCATGCGCACGGTTGACGAAGAAGTAAGCGTCGGTCGGGTAGCGCAGTATCAGGTGCGGCTCGACCGCCAGGCCTGGATAGTGCTCGACCTCGTCGAACACCTGCTGGACGGCGCGCGGGAAATAATCGATCCGGTTTGCCTCCAGCATCTTGAACATGCCGTCATAGGCAGAGGACACGTGCACCGGCAGGCCGCTCGCGCGCAGGATGCCGACATCCGGCCAGTCGTGTCCCTGGCCGGCCACGAAGGCCTTGAGCTGGCCGACCGTCCGCACATGCGCGAACTGCTGCAGGCGTTCCTTGCGCACCAGTGCGATGCGCCAGCCGAGCAGGCCCTTGGTCAGCGGGATCGGCACCGCCAGCAGCTTCGCTTCGCGTTCCGCCGAAGTCATGGTGATCATGATATCCACCGCGCCCGTACCATGTTCCAGCTCGTAGATGGCCCGCCCTTGCTTCATCGGATCGGTGCTGTACACCAGGGTATGGCAGGCATGGGCCTTGGCGAATGCCAGCTTCAGCAGCGCGACGCCGTAGGGGTCGCGTCCTGGATCTGTCCACTCGGGGCGGAGGTAGGTGTAGGTGGCCGCCTGCGATGGGACGAGCAGCAGGCAGCAGGAATAGACGAGGCAGGCAAGGAGACGGCGCATGGCTCCCGATGCTAACCGCTCTCTCCCTGTCAGGCAATCCTGGTGGCGTCGCCCACCCGCACGGCCGGACGCGTAAATATGCAATATTTTCAGACTTGCATTACTCTTCTGTCATGAACCAATACACACTCAATCAAAAAGTTTTCCTTGCCCTCCTGCTCATCGTCACCATCGGCTTCGGCTGGATCCTGCTGCCCTACGCGGGCGCGGTGTTCTGGGGCGTGGTGCTGGCGATCCTGTTCATTCCCCTGTACCGCCGCCTGCTGCGTGCGACCGATCAGAAGCCGAACCTGGCCGCCATGCTCACGCTGCTGTCGATCGTGGTGATGGTGATCATTCCGGTCGCGATGATCAGCGCTTCGCTGGTGCAGCAGGCGGTTGGGGTCTACGACATGATGAAGACGGGGCACATCGACTTCGGCCGGTATTTCAGCCAGATCCTCAACGCCCTGCCGCAGTGGATGGTCGGCCTGCTGGAACGCTTCGACCTCACCAGCATCGACTCGCTGCAGCAGAAGCTCACCAGCATCGCCTCCCAGGTCAGCCAGGTAGCGGCCAAGTATGCGCTCAACTTCGCCAGCAACACCTTCGACTTCCTGGTCGGACTGACCATCATGCTCTACCTGCTGTTCTTCCTGCTGCGCGACGGCCACTCGCTGGCGGGCCGCATCAAGACCGCGGTGCCGCTCAGCCGCGAATACAAGAAGCGCCTGTTCAGCAATTTCACGACCGTGATCCGCGCCACCGTGAAAGGCAACGTGCTGGTGGCGATCGCCCAGGGCGCGCTGGGCGGCCTGATCTTCTGGATCCTGCACGTGCAGGCGCCCCTGCTGTGGGCGGTGGTGATGGCCTTCCTGTCGCTGCTGCCCGCCGTCGGCGCGGCCATCGTGTGGGCGCCGGTCGCGGTCTACTTTCTGGTCACCGGTGCAGTGTGGCAGGGCGTGGTGCTGATCGCCTTCGGCGTGTTCGTGATCGGCCTGGTCGACAATCTCCTGCGCCCCCTGCTGGTCGGCAAGGACACCAAGATGCCGGACTATGTGGTGCTGCTGTCGACCGTCGGCGGCATGGCCCTGTTCGGCCTGAACGGCTTCGTGATCGGGCCGGTGGTGGCGGCGCTGTTCATTGCTTCGTGGGATCTGTTTGCCTCCGCCGACGAATTCCACCAGGAGTGACGCAGCGTGACCCGATGACATGCATATCGGATTCTTCTAGCCTAGCTTTGACATCGTGATATGGTGTTGTAGTTATCTACACCACCATATCACCATACCGACCGGAGCCGCGATGCGCCTTTTTGTTTTTTTTCCTGGTGTACCTGAGTGCGGCTAGCCTGCAGGCCGCACAGGCGGACGATGCCCCGGCCCAACGCAAGCTGGAAATGCTGACGCTGGCGCAATGCCCGGCCAAACCGGTGGTCGTGTTCGAGAACGGCGCACGCGAGACCTTCGACACCTGGGACAAGGTAATCGCCGCCATCAAGCCGGATGCCGGCATCTTTGCCTACAACCGTCCTGGCTATGGCAACAGCGAGGCCACCGAGCAGCCGCGCGACGGCTTCACCATCGTCAACGAATTGCGCGCGACACTGCGGCGCCAGGGCCTGCAGCCGCCCTACATCCTGGTCGGCCATTCGCTGGGCGGCCTGTACATGCAACTGTTCGCCCGCGCCTATCCGCGCGACGTGAAAGGCCTGGTGCTGGTCGATTCCCTGTATCCCGGCATCGTCAAGAAGACCGAGGAGTTTCCGCTGTACTCGCGAGTGGCCAAGCGCCTCTTCCTGAACCAGACCCTGAACCGGGAAATCGACGAGATCCACCGCACCGGCGCACAGGTGCTCGCCCTGCCCTGGAGCGGCCAGGTCGCCGTCGAGCGCCTGATCAATGCACCCAGAGGACCCGGCGCGATTCCGGTCGACTTCGGCGCCTTCAATTCGGGCAAGAAGCTGACCGACACCATCAACGGCCTCTACCCCAACGCGCATATCACCGTGGTCGATTCCGATCACCGCATGCAAACAGCGACGCCGGAAGCCGTGGTTGCCGCGATCCGCAGGGTGATGCCGGCTGCCGGCGACCCGGATTGCTAATGGGCGCATCGGTGGCGCCTGCTCCGCTTCCTCGCCCTCCAGCGACGATCCGGCGCGCCAGCGGCTCGCGCGCTACCCTTTGGGCGCCTCGTGCAGCCTGTGCGCATCCTTCGCCTCCAGCTTCATGCCGTAGATGCGCTTGAGGTCCTGGATCCGCGCCAGGCTCTCCTCGCCGAACGGGCGCCTGCCTTCGAAGGCGTGCAGGACGATGCCTTCGACCAGGTCGCCGAGCATGGCGAAGGTCTTGCGGGCGGCTTTCGATGCCAGCAGTGCTGTCGAATGCGCGCAGGTGACCAATGTACCGAAATAACATCAAGACGCTGCACTTTTAGACTATTACTTCAGATTATGCGTTGTGTTGTTGTAGTTATGAGACGTTGACGCCTTGGTCTAGGTTTCCAACTGGTAAATTCATGGAAAAGCAATCTTTCCCAAGGAGCAAGCACTTGAAACCCACCGCGATCCGTCAATCCCTTCTGCTCGCCCTGTACGGCAGCGCCGCCCTCGCCGCCTTCCCGTCCGCCTCCATCGCCCAGACCGGAGAACCGGCCGCCACCGAAAGCACGATGCAGAGCGTGAACATCGTCGGCTCGCGCCGCGTCGGGAATACCTCGGCCACCGACACCCCGGTCCCGGTCGACTACATCCCGCTGACCAAGGCTGCCGAGCAAGGCGGACAGTTCGACCTGGCGCAGACCCTGACGAATATTTCGCCCTCGTTCAACTCGACCCGCCAGACCGGCGCCGACGGCGCCGACCTGGTCGACTCGGCCGCCCTGCGCGGCCTCGGCTCGGACCAGACCCTGGTGCTGGTGAACGGCAAGCGCCGCCACACGACGGCGCTGGTGAACCTGTTCGGCGCGCGCAACCGCGGCAATACCGGCACCGACATGAACGCGCTGCCGCTGCTGGCGATCAAGGACGTGCAGGTGCTGCGCGACGGCGCCGCCGCCCAATACGGCTCCGACGCGATCGCCGGCGTGATCAACGTGGAACTGAAGAAGAGCCTGGGCTGCGAATCGATCGTCGGCTTCGGCGAGTACTCGAAACACGACGGCAAGAACTGGCTGGCCTCGGCCTACTGCGGCATCGCCGTCGCGGACGGCGTGCTCGGCATCACCGGCGAATACTACGACCGCGGCCGCTCGAACCGCGCGGACGCCGACAACCCGCGCACCATCGGCGACACCAAGACCCAGAACAAAACCATTTACGCGAACGGCGAATTCCCTCTCGGCCCGGGCAAGCTCTACCTGACAGCCGGCGCCCAGACCCGCGACGCCTCCTCGGCCGCCTGGGCTAGAGGCGGCATCGGCTCGGACGACATTCCCTCGCGCAACTCGGCGGCGATGTACCCGGACGGCTTCGTCCCCTACATCAACGGCGACATCGACGACCGCTACGCCATCCTCGGCTACCGCACCCGCTTCGGCGACTGGGCCGGCGACTTCTCGCAGACCTACGGCTACAACCGCATGCGCTACACCATCGCGCACACGCTGAACGCCTCGATCGCGAACCTCGACCTCACCAAGGGCGGCAAGGGCATCAGCCCCTCGCAATTCGACGCCGGCGGCTTCTCGTTCCGCCAGCTGACCACCAACACCGACTTCAGCCGCTACTACGCCGACGTGCTGGGCGGCCTGAACGCGGCCTTCGGCTTCGAATACCGCGCCGAGAACTACCGGATCTTCGCCGGCGAACCGGGCTCCTGGGTCGACGCCGACGGCCTGGGCGTGGGCGGCAACGCCGGCAGCCAGGGCTTCCCGGGCTTCCAGCCGGGCGACAGCGCCAACCGCGACCGCCACAGCAGCGCCGCCTATCTCGACATCGAAGCCGACCTGACCCAGCGCACCAAGCTGCAGGCGGCCGTGCGCCACGAACGCTATTCCGACTTCGGCTCGACCACCACCGGCAAGCTGGCCGGCTCGTTCAAGGCGACGAACGACGTGCTGCTGCGCGCCTCCGCCAGCACCGGCTTCCGCGCGCCGTCGCTGCAGCAGGTCTACTTCTCCTCCACCTTCACCGACTTCATCAGCGGCGTGCCGATGGACGTGGTGCTGGCGCCGAACGGCGGCAAGGTCGCCAACGCGGCCGGCATCCCGCAGCTGAAGGAAGAAAAGTCGAAGAGCTACACCCTGGGCCTGACCTGGTCGCCGAGCAAGGCGGTCTCGCTGACGGCCGACCTCTACCACATCGACATCGACGGCCGCATCGTCCTGTCGGGCCGCTTCGACGCCGACAACTACCCTGCGCTCGGCGCCACCCTGCAGACGCTGGGCGTCGGCCAGGCGCAGTTCTTCGTCAACTCGGTGGACACCCGCACCCAGGGCCTGGACCTGACCGCCTCGCACCGCATGGACGTCGGCGGCGGCAAGCTGGCGACTTACCTGGCGATGAACTTCAGCCGCACGGAAGTGACGGGCGTGCACGCCCCGAGCGCGCTGGCCGGCTTCGAAGACGTGCTGCTGTCCGAGCGCGAGCGCCTGTTCATCGAACAAGGCGGCCCGCGCCGCAAGGCCACGCTGGACTTCGACTACACCCAGGGCAAGCTGGAAACCGACTTCCGCATCGTCCACTACGGCCCGCAGACCCTCGGCACCTTCTCGGGCCCGCCGGTGCCGAACCAGCACTACGAATCGAAAACCTCGGCCGATTTGTCCTTCACCTGGGCATTCACCGACAAGACCAGGCTGACCGTCGGCGGCACGAATATCTTCAACGTCCATCCGACCGTGCAGAATCCGGATGAGACCGACAATGGGTTCAAGTATGAAAGTGTGCAGTTCGGGTTGAATGGGGCGGCTTATTTTGCGCGGTTGGCGCATCGGTTCTGATCCCCGTCGCTCCTCGCCCCACCGTCGTCGTCCCCGCGAAGGCGGGGACCCAAGCTCTGCAGGCCGCGACATCCGACGCGGCCTGTTTTATTTATTCCTTGCCAACCCAAAGCCAGACAACGTCGCGACCTTCATGTTGCGGAAGTTTGTCGCCCAATTCGAAGCGTTTTCTGACATCCAGTCGGTTGGACACGACCCACATGCCGGGCTTGGAGACACGCTCGTTGGTTTCGAGGCTGATGATTGAATCGGGGGTCACTTCCACTGGTTTCGTTGCGATGACTTTTTCGATTGGGGGGAAGTAGTCTTTTTCTTCGTCGGGTATGGTGCCGTCGAGGTAACGGTCGTCTTCCCAGATCAGGCGCCAGGCGGCGGGGCGAGTGTAACGCTCCCCATCTTTCTCATCGATTGTAACGGCTGACGGCACAGCCACGCCTTCGAGCAAGTAGCTCATGCATCCATCAGGTACCTGCGGCTCAAAAATACCGAAGCATGGTGCAGGGTCTCCTGTACAGACCAGTACTTGTTTCGTCGGAATAGGTACATCTGGCAGCGTTTGTGGAAATGGCACCTTTTGATCAAGAGATGCCATGCGTTCCTTGCTCCAGAATTCGTAAAAGTTAGGATTTTCCCATGCTTCCTGTGCGACTCCTGAAATCGCTCCCGCATAATGGGACAACTCCACCATTGCGGCCGTCAGGTCATCGACGTACTTCCCCCGGAAAAAAATATCGCCGTGTGGGCCATGATTTACCAGAGCCATATACCAGTGGTCAGCAATGACATGCGCATCGCCCAAAATGCCTTGGTCATTGTAGAGCCAAACGGTCCGATCACCGTTTAAGAGCCGAGCTAAGCCCTGTTCATAGAAGACCTGCGCTTTCAGGATTTCTGGATAGGAGGTTTCCCAGTTTGTTCCCCAAGTAGGATCCACTCCAGGCCGTGCCACAAATGGTTCTTCCTTTACCTGAGTTTCGAAAATAGCAGCAAAGCGATCGAAAGCGTCGGCATTGGCTCTCCACGCCGTGTAACTCGTCTTACGCTTCATGTACCAGAATATTTTGCGCCGGTCGTCGTCAGTCATATGTTTCGCGGACCATTTGGTTTTGAAAATATCGAAAATACTCATTTCAGCCTTTCCGTCTCTTTGGCACGCTGATGTTTGGACGCAGCTTGTGCCACTTGGCGCACGACCTTGTTTTGCTTCTCTGTAACGCCCAAACGTTCTACAACCGATCCATACGGAATAACAGTTTCACCATATCCAACTATTCCATTTACTCCACTCCAACCGCTAGGGTGTATCTCGACTTCAATACCGTTTGGCAAGGTTGCTTTCCCACCTCCTGCTTCCGTTAACTTGGCTGCAATGTCACGTGTCGCCTGATCAGCCTCGATCACTGCTTGATGTGCCCCACCCTCAAGATACTGGCCCGATATTGCTTTGCTGAACTGTTCGGAAACAGTACTGACGCAGGCTGGTACTTTCACGTGGTCGGGGATATGCATGACACATAGCCAACCATTACGGGTCCACTCATCCATGACGGCGGCCGAATCGCGCCATGTATTGCCCGCTGCCGGAGGCAGTCCAATCCCCCAGAACGCACCGACTGGAAAAGATTCGCCTACTTTGACTCCATGCGTAATGCCTTCTGGCCCAAACGAACGATACAGAGTGACGCTACTTAACATTTTGTTTTCGATCTTTCCAGATGCGGCAGCGATCATCGAATAGTAGGCGTCACTCGGTGCAGGAGGTCGCAGCAAGTTCGGGAAGCCTGGTTCATATTTATAAACTTTTGCGATTTCTCTTAAATTGTCGACACCAGCCACATTCTGCCGATGCTTCCCAGCATGCCTGACCTTTTTCGCCATCTTCCCTTCCAACAACCGCGCCTCTTCCGCATAAGTCACCGTCTTCTGCCCAGTCTGCGCCAGCATCACCTTCGCCTTGCTCGGCACAGGCTTCCCACCCGCATGCACGAACGCCTGCAATTCCTTGAGCTTCGCATGCAGTTCCTTGAGAGCCTGTGGAATCATCTTGTCGCCCAATGCCTTCAACTGTTCAAAGCCATGCGACAACTGCTCCATGCGCGCTATCAGGCTTTGCGGCAGCACCGTGCGAAAGCGGAGTCCATCGCGGTGGATCGATACGATGATGGTGTCGCAGAACCCGCGGAATTTCTGCAGGATCTCGGCCTGGTGAGAAAGAACGTCCAGACTCCTGAACCAAGCCTCGGCATTCTTGTGACCGATACGATTAAGGAACTGAACGATGTCGTCCGCGGCTTTCGCAATGAGCTTGCTTTCCGCCGCAGTCACGTGCCCGAGCCGCAACGCAATCCGGCCCACGCCCTTGACCACGCCGCCAATCACCGGAATCAAGGCAAACAGCAGAATGACCAGCAATACCCACTCGACGGTCTCTTCCCGCTTCCCGGGATCGGTCGCCAGGCCCGTACCCACCGCCATCAGGTCACGGACGGCGGTAACGTCACCGACCACGGGAATCATGCCGATGACGGCATCGGTAATGATTTGGGAAAGCGTCTGCTTGTCGTTGTAGGCACCCTGGGCCATCCCCCAGATCCATTGCCCGACTTCGCTCACGGCCAGCTTGAACTCCTTGGTCGACAGCCCACCCGGTGCGGAAGTGGCATCGCTCATGCTTCCTCCTGCGGCGGTGGCGCGTACTTGTCGATCAGCGCATCGATATCGGCGGCACCCGGCGCTGGTTTGTGGTTCGGGGTCGGCCTCAGATCCTTGCGCTGGTAGGCGCCGGGCATCGGTCCAAATGACACCTCCGCCGTGCCGGCCGGGACGTCGTCCAGCGTTGCTCTTCCCTCGCCGTCGAGCGTGCCCGTGCGCTTGCTGCCATCGGCAAACAGCGCCTCGAACCGGGCTCCCGCCAAAGGTTCGTCGTCGTGATAGCGCCGCTCGATGACCATGCGGTTCGGTTTGATCTCGGAAAAAGGCATTTCGGGCGCCGCGAAAGAAACGCTTTGCGGCCCAGCCAACTCCTTCATCGTCGCCTTGAACTCGATCTTCCCCGGTCCATGCAGCTCGATATTCCCGCCTTCAAGCTTCAGGCAAGCCCCTTGCGCGGTCAGCAGCACGTGCTTGCGCGCCCCCACGGTCACGGACCTGGCGACGCTCGCCACCGTGACCATCTTGTCGGCGGTAATGCGCGTTTCGCCGGACTGGCTCTGGCTGCTCACCTTGCCGCTCGCCGCATGCAGGCGGATGCCGGTTTCCTTGATCGGCTTGCCGTCATTGGCGGCCTTCCCGTAGCAGAACAGGCTGATGCCGTTCTTGACGCCGTAAAAGCTGCCGCCCTGCGTGGCGACGTCGATGTCCTGCCCCGCGCCGATCGCGCTCGATGCGCCGGCACTGAACACCGCATCGGCCGGGGTGACGGCCGCGATGCCCGATGGCGTCGACAGCTGCATCTGCGCCGCCGCGTAGGCGCCGTTTCCCGCTGAGACGATCTCGCCGCTGCGCCGCAGTTCGCCGATGGCCGGCAGCTTGTCGGCGTCGGGCTCGCCCTTCAGAAGCGCGTTGTGCTTCTGCGCCGTATTCGCCAGGCTGGCGAGCATCCCGGCCGTCTGCTCGACCTGGCTTGCCGCCGTGCGCGCGTCGAGGTGCATGCCGCTGCCTGACGCGCGATCGGTCGCCAGCAGCATGCCGCCGCCGGCGCGCAGGGCCGCGCCGTGCTCCGTCTTGAGCTCGGCGCCGGAACCCACCGCTTGCAGGCGCTGGTTATCGGTCTGGTGCCGTAACTGGCCCAGGTTCAGTTCCGCAGTCACGCGATGCATGCGGGCGTGGTGCTGCAGGGCGACGCGGGCCTGGCCGGGGCTGTCGTCGAATACGAGTTGGCTGCAGGCGCCGTCGCCCACCTGGCTGGCCTGCAGCGCCTGGCTTTTCAGGCCGGACAGCACCGCCGCATGCGCATGCCCGCCGGCTTCGCCGGGAAACCACATCGGCGCATTGCCGGTGGCCGCGCCGCCGCCCTGCGCCACCTGGTTGTACTGGGCGTCGCCTTGCCCCCTGCCGTTGTAGAGCGCGCCGATCACCACCGGCCTGTCGATGTCGCCTTCCATGAAATCGACCAGCACTTCCTGTCCCACGCGCGGCAGCGCATGGCTGCCCCAGTTTTCGCCTGCGATTGGCGCCAGCGGCGTCGCCACGCGCACCCAGGTGCCGGCGCGGTCGTCGCCGGGAGCGCCGGCATGACCGTCCGGCGACGGGTGCGCCAGCCGGCTGTGGCTGGCGTCGCCGCGCTGCCAGTGGAACTGCACTTTGATCCGGTGATCGCGGTCGGTATGGACCACGGCGCCCGGCGGTCCGACGACGATCGCGGTCTGCTGTCCGCGCACCACCGGGCGTGGGTGCAGCGGCCGGCCCTCATCGTCGATGGCCAAGGACCGATAGGGAGTGCTGCTGCGGATGGCGTCGATGCGGTTGCGGTAGACCGGACGCGCGCCGATGCGTCCACCTGTCGTGTGCAGGCTCGATGCCAGATCGGCGTCATTGGCGCGCTTGACACCGCATGGACCGAGCAACTGGCCGAGCGCCTTGCCGGTGTCCGCGCTCAAGTTGTTGTGGGCGAGATGGCAGACGCGCAGGATCGTGAAGCGGGCGTCATCACCGCCGTCGTGCAGGCTGTGCGCAAACAGGGTAAAGCGGGTGCCGGCAGCGAAAGTCCGCACCGTTCCTGCGCCCACATGCACTTCCTTGCGCGCGTGGATCGCCTGCAGATGGTTATCGGCGATGCGCTGTCCCTGCTCGCGGTTCGGCCAGGCGTAGACGCCCGGCGCATCGCGGCTGCATAGGCGCTCGCCGTCGAACGCACTGCTGGCGGCATCGCGCATCCTCCGGCTGCGGTAATCCCAGCTCGCCAGCGCCACGGCGTTGGTGCGCATGCGGCACTCCGTGCGCCAGCGGTCCAGACTGTCCTCGCGCATGACCGCGCCCGGCTGCGTGTAGCGGACCTCGGGCTGGGCGTTCGGCGCGAAGGCGCCGTCGTGGTCGGCGATGACCAGGGCGTGGCTGCCCAGGCCCGGACTGGCAGGGTCGCCCTGGTGCTCGAAGAAGGTGAACAGGCCTTCCTCCTGCATCAGGCGGCGGGCGAAAGCCAGGTCGCTTTCCTGATACTGGGTCGTGAGGCTGCGCCGGGGATAGCGGCTGCGGTCCCGGATCTCGTAGCGCCAGGCCGGCGCGAGGCGTCCTTTGCCGGCATAGGCCTGGAACACGGTGTCGAGGATGTCGAACACTGTCTTGTCCTGAAACACGCGGCTGTCGCGTCCATGGGCGAGAAACGCCGTCCACGGTTCGATGCTCAGCCGGTAACGTGCGAACCCGCCATTTGCGCCGCTCAACTCGGCCGCGGCGATCTGCCCGTGGAATGGACGCAGGCATTCGGGACCGGCGCCCGTGAGCAGTTCCAGCAGCACCGGCTGCCCGATCAGCGATGCAAGCGGAATGGCCGCGTCCAGCGACAGGGCCGCCACCTCGAAGCGAAAGCCGCGGTCGACTTCTTCTTCCCCGCGCAGGCTTTCAGCCAGCAAGCGCTCATCGCCGAGCACCGTCGACAGCCTGAGTATCCGGCGATCCTGGCCAAAGCGGCCGGCCAACTCATCGAGAACTGCAGATACCAGCGACCCAGTGGAACCCGTCATGCGTTACCTCCAGTCTTCTTTGCCCAACTAGTAGTATCGCAAGCTGTTGCGTGCGGGCATTTGACCTGGCGTAAAGCAGTAGAAGGCGTCCAATCCGTACCGAAACTCGTCCTTACAAGCTTTATGCTATGTTGGTGGCCGAGCCATCCATCCCGGCACAGCATGGATTCCTTACCGTTATTGTCGCTCGTCGTACCGTTCTACAACGAAGAGGAAATGATCGGCCAGTTCTTTGACCGCGTCATTCCCGAGCTCGCGCGCATTCCGGGCGTCCGTTTCGAAATCGTCTGCGTCAACGACGGCAGCCGCGACCGCACGCTGGAACAGCTGGTGGCCGCCTCGCGCGGCGATGCGCGGGTGCGCGTGATCGACCTGACCCGCAACTTCGGCAAGGAAGCCGCCCTCACGGCCGCCATCTTCGAATCGCGGGGCGACCTGATCGTCCCCTTCGATGCCGACCTGCAGGACCCGCCCGAGGTGATCGGCCGGCTGGTCGACAAATGGCGCGAAGGCTACGATGTCGTGCTGGCCCGGCGCGTCGACCGCGAAGCCGATTCGCTGCTCAAGAAGTGGACGGCGATCGGCTTCTACCATTTCCATAACGACGTGGCCGACGTCAAGATTCCGGAAAACGTCGGCGACTTCCGCCTGTTCACCCGCACGGTCTGCGAAGCGCTGAAGGCCCTGCCGGAATCCTGCCGCTTCATGAAGGGCCTGTTCGCCTGGGTCGGCTACCGCACCGCCGTGGTCGATTACGTGCGCGAGGCGCGCGCGGCCGGCAACACGCATTTCTCGGGCTGGAAGCTGTGGAATTTTGCCCTCGAAGGCATCACCAGCTTCAGCACCCTGCCGCTGCGGATCTGGACCTACCTCGGGCTGTCGGTGG
Source organism: uncultured Massilia sp. (assembly GCA_913778765.1). Lineage (GTDB taxonomy): Bacteria > Pseudomonadota > Gammaproteobacteria > Burkholderiales > Burkholderiaceae_D > Telluria. Next base: position 26,785 of record CAJYXO010000272.1, read on the forward strand.
CACTGCTGGCACTGAGCCGGGCGTTCTGGCTGGCCTTCCGCACCCTCATCTACGGCGTCGACGTCCCCGGCTACGCCTCGCTGGCCACCGCGATCCTGCTGCTGGGCGGGATCCAGCTGATCGGCATCGGCGTGCTGGGCGAATACATCGGCCGCATCTACCTGGAATCCAAAGGGCGCCCCATCTACCTGGTGCGCCAGCGCTTCGAAGGAACGACGCCGCATGCGTGACGGATCGATGCTTCCCGACCGCGCCACCCGCATCATGCTGGCTCGCTTCCTGGTCTACGCGATGGTCGGCGCGGCCGGCACCGCCGGGCACTACGCCTTCCTGTTCACGGCCGTCTCGGCGGGCATGATGGGGCCGGTGCCGGCGACGGTCGGCGGCGCCATCGTCGGCGCCATCATCAACTTCTTCCTCAACGCCAAGGTCACCTTCCGCGGCCGCATGACGGCCCGCACGGCGCTGCGCTTCTTCGCCACGGCGGCGCTGGCGGCGGCGGCCAACGGCATCATGATGTCGGCGCTGCTGGCCGTGTTCCCTATCGATTACCGGCTGGCCCAGCTGCTGGTGACCGCCGTCCTGCTGTGCGCCACCTTCGGCATCAATTCCGCATGGACCTTCCGCGCGACGGAGGCACGCTGAAGCCGGCCAGCTTCAAGGCCTGGCTGGCCGGCGCCTGGCTGGACCGCGATGCGCCCCTGGCGCGGACGCGCTTCCTGCTGCTGTGCGGCCTGCTCGGCCTGTTCGCGCTGCTGCTGCGGCTGCCGACCCTGTCCAGCCGCTCGCTGTGGCTCGACGAGACCTACAGCGCCTGGTTCTCGGCGCTGCCGCTGCACACGCTGTGGACCGAGGTGCCGCTGTACGAAACCCATCCGCCCTTCTACTACACCCTGCTGAAGGGCTGGAGCGCGCTGTTCGGCCGCGGCGAAGCGGCGCTGCGCAGCCTGTGCGTGCTGGCCAGCGTGCTGACCGTGGTGCTGCTTCCGGTATGCGCGCGCGTGGCGCGGCTGGGTGCGCGGGCCGAGCGGATCGCGCTGCTGGCGGGCCTGCTGCTGAGCGTGAACGCCAACAGCATCCTGTTCGCCCAGCAGGCCCGCCCCTATGCCATCCACGCGCTGGCCGGCATGCTGGCCGTGTTCTGCGCCTGCATGCTGGTGCGGTCGCTCGCCCGTCCGGCGGCGGTGGACATGCCATTCGAACGCCTGTGGCCCTGGATCGGCGGCCTGGCCGTCTCCGCGAGCCTGACGCTGTGGCTGCACAACACCGGCATCTTCGCGGCCTTCGGCATCTGGACCGGCATGACGGCCGGCCTGCTGTTCGCCAGCCCCGGTCCGCGCGGACGGCAGGCGCTCGCGCTGGCCCTGGCCGGCGCCGGCGCCCTGCTGCTGTGGTCTCCGTTCGTGCCGATGCTGCTGCGCCAGAGCGCGGCGATGGCCCAGCTGTCGTACTGGATCCGCTTCAGCCCCGGCAATATCACGTCCGCCTGGACCGTGATGTCGGGCTGGCCGACCATGCATTACCCGATCCTCGCGCTGGTGCTGCTGGCCTTCGGCTGGCTGTGGCGGCGCGCGCGGCCGCACTTCTGGCTGCTGGGCTGCACCATGGCGCTGCCGGTCCTGGCGATCGCCGCCTACAGCCTGCTGGTGAAACCGGTGTTCCTGGCGCGCCTGTTCGCGTGGCTGGCGCCGCTGACCATGGTGCTGGCGGCGCTCGGCATCGCGGCGCTGAAACGCGCCTGGCGGCTGCCGGCGCTGGCCGTGGTGCTGCTGCTTTCGGCGTGGAGCGTGATGGGCTTCTACCGCTCGGACACGGAAGACTGGCGCGGCATGCTGGCCGGCCTGCGGCGCGATGCGCGGCCGGGCGACCTGGTGCTGGCCTTCCCGAACGAAGTGCAGATGCCGGTCACCTATTACATGAAGACCGGACCGGCGGTGACCTATCTGCCCGGTCCCTTCCCGGCGCGCGGCCTGGCGCGCACCTACACCGGCAATGCCGGCGCACCCAACATCGCGCCCGACGACATCCCGCGCCTGCGCGCCATGCTGTGGAGCCGCCAACGGGTGTGGCTGGTCGAGCGGCGGGAAGACCTCTACGATCCGCACGGCCTGGTGGCGCAGGAACTGGCGCGCTGCTGCCGGCTGCTGCACAAGCTGGAGGGCAACGGCGCCACCATCTCGCTGTACGCGGTGACGAACGCTCAGCCCTGAAGCGCCAGTACACCGCCGACGCGCTGCATGTGCACCGCTTCGCACAGCGCCACGGCCGCGAGCTTATCGGCTTCGACCTGCAGGTCTACCGTGCCGACGCCGCGCTCCTTCAGCAGCCGGCACAGATGCCCCAGCAGCGCCGTGCCCAGCCCGAGCCGGCGGAACGACGGCGCCACCACGAGTTCGGTCACGCGGCCGTCGTTCGCGGCCATGCCGGCGGCGGCCAGGATGCCGTTCGGCGTCACCACCAGCAGCACCAGGTTCGGATCGAAGCCGGGGTCGGCCAGCAGGGCTTCCCACCACGCGCCGCGCGGCGCCATGCGCCTGCCGCGGGCCGTGCAGGCGGTGGTCAGCAGGGCGTGGATGGCCGCCATCTCCGCGCTGCTCCTGGCGCTGCGCATGACATAAGGGTAGACCAGGGTCGGCGACTGGATGGCTTGTACGGCGGAGCGGCGGTAGTGGTGGAGGCTGGCGGCGGTCATGGCATGAGGTCCGGTAGTTGGTATTGACCGGATTCTAGGGCCCTTGCGGCCGCCGTGCGCATCGCCGGCGGGCATTCCCCCTCAGGTGGTGTGAACGAAGCGCACCGTCGCCGCCAGGCCTTTGAGGCGCGTCGACTCGCCCAGCGTCAGCGTGGCGCCATGGCGCTCGGCGATCGCCTTGATGATGGCCAGGCCAAGGCCGCTGCCGGCGGCATCGCTGCCCGGCACGCGATAGAAGCGGTCGAACACGCGCTCGCGTTCTTCGGCCGGGATGCCGGGGCCGCTGTCCTCGACCGTCACGCTGAGGTGACGGCCACCAGGGCCCTGCTCCGCCGCCACCGAGACGTCGACCGTGCCGCCGGCCGGGGTGTACTTGATCGCGTTGTCGACCAGGTTGCGCAGCAGGATCATCAGCGCTTCCGGCTGGGCTTCCACCGTGCCGGCGTCGTCGCGCTGCATGCCGAGGTCGATGTGCTTGTTCTGCGCCACGCCGATCAGGTCGGCCACCGCGCGCTTCGCCAGCGTCGCCAGCTCGACCGGCTGGCGCGGCGCCTCGTTGGCTTCCTGGCGCGCCAGCACCAGCAGCTGCTCGACCAGCCTGGTCGCGCGTTCGATACCGGCCGACAGGCGCGCGATGGCGACCTTGCGCGCCTCGACGCAGTCGGCGCGGCTGTCGGAACGTTCCAGGCTCTGCACCTGCAGCTTGAGCGCGGCCAGCGGCGTGCGCAGCTCGTGGGCGGCGTCGGCGACGAAGGTCTGCTGGGTGTCGAAGGCCTGGCGCACGCGCCCGAACAGCAAGTTCAGTTCCTGCACCAGCGGCCTCACCTCGTCCGGCAGGCCGGCATCCGACACCGCCGACAGGTCATCGGCCTGGCGCGACGCCAGCTGCTTGCGGACCCGCGCCACCGGCTCCAGCGACCCGCTGACCACCCACCACACGACCAGCATCAGGATCGGCATCATCACCGCGATCGGCCCCAGCGTGCGCAGGGCCAGGTTGCTGGCCATGCTGCGGCGCACGGCCAGGTCCTGGGCCACCTGCACGGTCTGGGCATTGGTCTGGATCGAGAAGATGCGGTAAGTGGTGCCATTCGCGCGCACGTTGGAAAAGCCGAGCACCGCGCGCTGCGGCAGGCGCGCATGCGAGACGCTGCGGAACACCTGCACGCCGTCCGGCGACCACACCTGCACCACCAGGTCGTCGTTGCCGGTCAGCGGCGTGTCGACGTTGCCGGCTTCCTCGCTGTTGGCCAGCGGGACGCGCGAACGCAGCGACAGCGCCATCTGCTGCATGTGGTAGTCGAAGATCTGGTCGGCGTCGGCCAGCGCGGTGCGGTAGGCGATGAAGGCCTGCGCCACGGCGGCGATGGTGATCGCCGCCAGCAGGTACCACAGCAGGCGGCCGCGCAGGGAGTGGGTGACCCTGGACCTGGCCTTCTTTGGACTCATACCTTCGGCACCATGTAACCGACGCCGCGCACGTTTTGAATCAGGTCGCTGCCGAGCTTCTTGCGCAAGCCGTGAATATAGACTTCCACCGCATTGCTGCTGACTTCATCGCGCCAGCTGTACAGCTTTTCTTCCAGCTGGGCGCGCGACAGCACCGCGCCCGGACGGGCGACCAGCGCTTCCAGCACCGCCCATTCGCGCGCCGACAGCACCACCGGCTGGCCGTCGACCAGGGTTTCGCGCGTGGCGGGATTGATGGAGATATTCTTGTATTCGAAGACGGGTTCGGCGCGCCCGGCGGCGCGCCGCAGCAGCGCACGGATGCGCGCCAGCATTTCGTCGAGGTCGTAGGGCTTGAGGACGTAGTCGTCGGCGCCGGCATCGAGCCCGGCGATGCGCTGGGCGACGGAATCGCGGGCGGTGGCGACCAGCACGGGCGTGCGGTCCTTGCGGGCGCGCATCGAGCGGAGGACTTCGAGCCCGTCCTTGCGCGGCAAGCCCAGGTCGAGCAGCACCAGGTCGTAGTTCTGGTTCTGCATCAGGGCCGTGTCGGCCATCTCGCCGTCCTTGACCCAATCAACGGCGTAGTGCTCGGCCCTGAGCAGGTCGAGCACCACTTCGCCGATCATCGTATCGTCTTCCACCAGCAGCAGCCGCATCAAATCCCCCGATTCTCAGAAAACCATGCGGATGAAAGAGATTCCATCATATCCAAGGGAGCTTAGTTCTCCCTTAAAAATCATCCGATCCGCACTGGGATGAAGATTCTCTCATCCCCACGCTGGATCAACAAGGCAACCGACTTGCTGGACTTGCCGACCACGTCGCGCACCTGCTCGATGCTGTTGACCGGCTTGCCGTTCACCGACAGCAGCACGTCGCCCGGCTGGATGCCGGCCACCTGCGCCGGACCGCCGGCGTCTTCGATCAGCAGGCCGCCGGGGATGCCGGACTGGCGGCGCTCCATCGGGTCCAGCGGACGCAGGGCCAGGCCCAGCTTGGCGCCCTTGTCGACGCTCGCCAGGTTGTCGCGGCCGACCGGATCCGCCTTGTCGTTGGCATTCGCCAGCGTCGCGTTCAGCTGGACGGTCTTGCCTTCGCGCCAGACATCCAGCGCCACCTTGTCGCCCGGCTTGGCCACCGCCACGATGGCGCTCAGGTCGCCGCCGGTGACGATCGGCTGGCCGTTGACCTTGCGGATCACGTCGCCCGACTTGAGGCCGGCCTTGTCGGCCGCACTGCCGCGCTCGACGTTCGAGACCAGCGCGCCGTCCGGCGAGTCCAGCTTGAACGAGTCGGCGAAGTCCTGGCTGATGTCCTGCAGCCCCACGCCCAGCTTGGCATGCCGCACCTTGCCGGTCGCGACGATCTGGTCCTTGATGCGTACCGCGACGTCGATCGGGATCGCGAACGACAGGCCCTGGTAGCCGCCGGTCTGGCTGTAGATCTGCGAGTTGATGCCGACCACCTCGCCGCGCGTGTTGAACAGCGGGCCACCCGAGTTGCCGGGGTTGACGGCGACGTCGGTCTGGATGAACTGCACGCCGTTGGTGTCGATGCTGCGGCCTTTCGCGCTCACCACGCCGGCGGTCACGCTGCTTTCCAGGCCGTAGGGCGAACCGATCGCCAGCACCCATTCGCCCACCTGCAGGTTGCGGGTATTACCGAGCGGAACCACCGGCAGGTTCTTGGCGTCGATCTTCAGGACGGCGACGTCGGTCTTCGGATCCGAGCCCAGGACTTTCGCGCGGTATTCGCGGCGGTCCTGCAGCTTGACCGTGACTTCGTCGGCATCGCGCACCACGTGCGCGTTCGTCAGGATGACGCCGTCCGGGCTCACGATGAAGCCCGATCCAGCGCCGAAAACGAGTTCCCGGCCGCCGCCATTGCCGCGCGGCTGCTGCGGCTGGAAGCGTCGGAAGAATTCGAAGAAAGGATCGTCCTCGTCGAACTGCGGCATCTGGCGCTGGGACACCTTGGTGCTGCCGACGACGCGCACGTTCACCACGGCCGGGCCGTTGTGCGAGACGATCTTGGTGAAATCGGGCAGGCCTGCCACGCCCGGGTTGCCGGCCACCGGCGCCGGGGTCGCCGCCACCGGAACGGTTGGTTGTGCCTGCGCCTGTGCCACTGCGGCGGCTTCGGCGGCGGCGGTAGCGTTGTTGTGATTGACTGCGACCGCGCCAACCGCTCCGCCAATGACACCGGCCGCGCACAGGGCCAGGGTGAGACGTTTTGCGGTGATGGCGGTGACTGCACCTTCGTTGGCCATGACGTACTCCTAGATTGGGAAAGGGGTGTTTGGAGACTGCTTTTTTGATGTAGCTAGTTTCTCGCAGCAGCCTTAAATCACTCTTAAGGTTGAGCTTAGAGCGGGCTTAAGCGGGATGCGACGGACGTAAAAAGAGGCGCTCGCGGCGCCTCTCGTTTCACTGGTGGCCCCGAAGGCCCACCCGGCTACCGCTTACGCGGCTTGCTGTTGCGGCTGCTCCAGCACCTGCACGTTGTCGGTGTTGCCGTTGGCGTCCGCGATCGCGATCTTGCGCGGCTTCAGGGCTTCCGGCACTTCGCGCACCAGTTCGACGGTGAGGATGCCGTTGTCGAAGGCGGCGCTGACGACCTTCACGTGGTTGGCCAGCTGGAAGCGCTGTTCGAAATCGCGCTGGGCGATACCGCGGTGCAGGTAGTGACGCTGGACGTCATCCTTCTGCTTGCGGCCGGTCACGAGCAGGGTGTCGCGTTCGGAGACGATCTCGATCTCGCTGCGGTTGAAACCGGCGAGCGCCATCACGATGCGATATTCGTTTTCGCTGACCAGTTCGACGTTATACGGCGGGTAGCTCGGCGCTGCCTCGGCGCGCTGCTCGAGCATGTTCACCAGGCGGTCGAAGCCGATGGCGGAACGGTACAGGGGGGTAAGGTCAAAAGTACGCATGGTCGATATCCTTTGAGTTAAGCGATAAAGTTTCCGGACCTCATCGTGAGCATCCGTTGGGACCAATCTAATGTCCCCTACATGCGTTTTCAAGGCACACGAAATATGGATTTTAATGCCGTTTATCGAATTTTATTTGCATCGATGCGCCAGGGCATTGTGGCCTGCCTAGGGGTGCTACACTCGCTTGCTTGTATCTTTGTCTACTGCTTACCATGACCGCATACCTTCCGCATCGCCGTTTCAAGACGCTGGCCACCCGTTCCGCCATCGCCGCCGCTTTCGCCCTCACGCTCGCCCTGCCGGCGCGCGCGGACGTCCCGGCTGTCGTCGACCAGCCCTACCCCGGCACCATCGTCCTGAACGTCGATGCGACCAACCTGTCGCAGCAGATCTTCCAGATGCGCATGCGCATTCCGGTCAAGCCGGGCCCGCTGACCCTGCTGTATCCGCAATGGCTGCCGGCCAACCACGGCCCGAACGGCCCGATCACCCAGCTGGCCGGCCTGAAGTTCACGGCCAACGGCAAGCCGGTCGAATGGACCCGCGACCCGGTCCAGGTGTTCGCTTTCCACGTCAACGTGCCGGAAGGCGCGACCGTGCTGGAAGCCGAATACCAGTACCTGTCGCCGCTCGATACCTCGCAGGGCCGCATCACCATGACCGACGAGATCCTCGGCGTGCAGTGGGTGTCGGTGGCGCTGTACCCGGCCGGCTACGTGGCGCGCCGCATCACGGTGCAGCCCAACCTGAAGCTTCCGAGCGGCTGGCAGTACGCCACCGCGCTGGAAACCGACAACCGCCAGGGCGACGAAGTCCACTTCAAGCCGCACGACCTGGAAACCCTGATGGATTCGCCGCTGTTCGCCGGCCGCTACTACAAGCAGTTCGACCTCGACCCGGGCGCCAAGGTGCCGGTGCGCCTGAACGTCTTTGCCGACACGCCGGAAAGCCTGGACGCCAAGCCGGAACAGATCGAGCTCCACCGCAAGCTGGTGCAGCAGGCCTACAAGCTGTTCCGCTCGCACCACTACAAGCACTACGACTTCCTGTTCGCGCTGTCCGACGAATTCGGCGGCATCGGCCGCGAGCACCACCAGTCCAGCGAGAACGGCGTCAAGCCGGGCTACTTCACCGACTGGGCCAAGGGCGAAGCGGGCCGCGACCTGCTGCCGCACGAGTACACCCACTCCTGGGACGGCAAATTCCGCCGCCCGGCCGGCCAGAACGTCCCCAACTTCAACACCCCGCTGCAGAACGAACTGCTGTGGGTCTACGAAGGCCAGACCCAGTACTGGGGCAGCGTGCTGGGCGCGCGTTCCGGCCTGGTCTCGCAGCAGGGCGCGCGCGACGCGCTGGCCGCCACCGCCGCGCGCTACGACAGCATCGCCGGCCGTGCCTGGCGCGCCATGCAGGACACGGTCAACGATCCGATCCTGAATGCGCGCCGTCCGCTCGGCTGGGCCAACTGGCAGCGCAGCGAGGACTACTACTCGGAAGGCCAGCTGATCTGGCTGGACGTCGACACCCTGATCCGCGAAAAATCGGGCGACAGGAAATCGCTGGACGATTTCGCCAGGGCCTTCTACGGCATCGATGACGGCAGCTTCCTGCCGGCCTTCTACACCTTCGACGACGTGGTCGCCGCGCTGAACAAGGTCGTGCCCTACGACTGGGCGACTTTCCTGCGTACCCGCGTCGACGGCCACGGCCCGGGCGCCCCGCTGGACGGCCTGGCGCGCGCCGGCTGGAAGCTGGTCTACACCGACACCCCGACCGACTACATCAAGAGCTATGACGCCCGCCTGAAAGGGGCCGACCTGAGCTACTCGGTGGGCTTCACGGTCAGCGCGGAGGGCAATGTCCGCAACGTGATCTGGGACGGTCCGGGCTTCCGCGCCGGCCTGGCCGCGAATGCCAGCATCGTCGCCGTCAACAACCGCGTCTTCAAGCCCGAGGTGCTGAAAGATGCCGTCAAGGCGGCGAAGGACAGCAAGGAGCCGATCCAGCTGCTGGTCAAGAAGGGCAACGTGCTGCGCACCATCGCGCTCGACTATCACGGCGGCCTGCGCTATCCGCGCCTGGAACGCATCCCGGGCGTGAAGGACCGTCTGGAGGGGATTTATTCCGCACTGAAGTAAGCCTTGCCACAAGGGAGGGAGAGAACATGGACATGATGCCGATTCTGCCGGAAACCGAACTCGAAGCGATGGCTGCCCAGCACCTCGGGCGGCTGCTGTTCGTGTTCGGCAGACTGGAGCTGAATCTGGGGCTGGCGCTGGTAGGCATCCGCCCGGCGGGCGAGTTCGCGCGCGAGATCGCCAGGGTCGAGAAGCTGCCGTTCGAGGCCAAGCTGTGCGAGTTCGAAGCGCTGGCCCTGCGCTGCCACGCCGACGATGCGGTGGCGCTGGCGCGCTGGCGCAAGTGGTTCGCGGCGGCGCACGACCTGCGCGAGCTGAAGAGCGACTTCGCGCACGGCCGCTGGGGCTTCCAGAACATGCAGCAGCAGATCGTCCATGCCAGCAACCTCCCCGGCAGTCCGAACCTGGACGAAGTCCGCTACACCCTCGACGAATTCGCGGCGCATGTCGCCGGCGCCGAGGAAGTGGCGGAAGAGTTCTCGACCCTGAGAGACATGCATCCGGTCGATGCATGTCACGAAACCGTCATGGAAAATCCGTAATCTGAATCTGCCCGAAAAATCAGAACAAGGAGGCAGACATGGAATGGATCGGCAAAATGCGCGTGCGCCGCTTCGTGCGCGTTTCGAAGCACCGCGGCGCATTGGAAAACCTGCCGCCCGGTCTCGAGACCGCATGGCGGCATGGCGCCCCGCAGGAATACCCAGGCATCCCCACGGATGCCTTTTTTTTCGTCCGCGCGGCCGAGGGCCTGCTGCGCTTCTTCGACGCCGTCACGCACAGCGAGCGCCCCTGCGCCCTGCCCTCCGAAGCGGCGGACTCGGTCTGGCACGCCTGGCTGCGCCATGACCCGATCGGGCTGGAAGGCTTCTGCCGCCGGCACTTCGGCCGCGTCATCCCGCACGTCGAACGCGCCGGGCTGGGCACGGGCGCGCTGGCCGGCACGCTGATGGCCGGCCGCAGGCTGGAAGGCATCGCGCCGCTGGGACCGCGCCTGCCGCTGCTGTTCGGACTCGACGCGCGCCTGCGCATGCCGGGCGGGCATGCTTATTGGGTCCTCGGCGACGACATCCTGTACGCCAGGCTGGGGCCGCGCGGCCGCCGCCTGGACCCGGCCCTGCCCCATCCAGAACTGGCCACCGGCGCCCTGCTCGCGGCCGGCCTGGTCAGCGCCGACATGGTGCTGGCGCACGTGCGCATGCAGCAGGCATCGGCGCTGGGCAGTTCCTGCGGCGGCTTCGCCGACGGCGGCCTGGCTTTCGCAAGCGATGGCGGCTGCAGTGGCGACAGCGGCAGCAGCGACGGCGGCTGCGACGGCGGCAGCTCCTGCGGCGGTGGCGGCGATTAAGCCTGCATGATCGCCGCCAGCTCGGCGGCGATGCGCTGCGCCAGCAGGTGGATGTGGTAGCCGTCGACGAAGCCGTGGTGGGCCTGCACCGAGAACGGCAGCTGCAGCCCGCCATCCGGCGCGACCGTGAACCGGCCCCAGGCGAGCGACGGAATGTCCGGCGTGGCCAGGGACGTCATCGGGTGCTGGATCGAGGTGAAGTCCAGCCACGGCATGCAGGTCACGAACACCTGCTCCTTGGCCTGGCGTGCCGGCATGGCCGCATATCTCTGGTTCAGTTCCAGCATGCCACCCGCCTCCTCGCGCGCCGCCTGGCCGCGCGCAACGAATTCGCGCAGGTCGTCCGACCAGTCGAACTGGGCGAAATTCAGGTCGAAATGCTGGTTCACGACCGTGAAGGACGGATGCAGGCGCTCGATGCGGATCACCTCGCCGTCGAATACGCGGTAGCGGAAGTTCTCGATCGCCAGGATGGAGCGCAGCACGGCGCACAGCAGCACGTGGAAAGGCGCGAGTCCCTGCTCCTTGCACCAGGGCCGGAACTCCGGCAGGTCCATGCGGAAGCACAGGTTGACCGCCGGGCTTTCCATGCGGTCGAAGAGCGCGAAGCGGTCGCGCCGCCGTTCAAAATTCTGCATACGGTTTATTCGGTTCGTTCCGCTCGGTTCGTCCCGATATATCTGGCGCTCCAGGCCGCGATCACGCTCGCCACATAGGCCGCATCCTCCCGGCCGGTGACGAGATGGTCGATGCCGTCCAGCGAGACGAAGCTCTTCGGATGCTGGGCGATGCCGAAGATGCGGCCGGCGTTGTCGACGTCGACGGTGCCGTCCTGCGGCGCGTGCATCACCATCAGCGCGCGGCCGAGGGTGGCGATGCGCTCGTGCAGCCTGTGCCGGGCCGCATCCTCGACGAACTGCTGGCGGATGTCGAAATCGCGGCCGGCCAGCTTGACCCTGGCCTGGCCCAGCTGCTCGATGGTGTCGACGTGCTCGGCCAGCAGCTTGTCGACCACGTAGTGCGGATCGCTCGGCGAGGCGATCGTCACCACCGCCTTCGATTCGGGAATGCGGTGGCTTGCTGCCAGCACCGCGGTGCCGCCCAGGCTGTGGCCGATCAGGAGCTGCGGCGCGGCGAATTTCTGGCGCAGGAAGTCGGCGGCGGCGACCAGGTCTTCCACGTTCGAGGAAAAATTCGTGTCGGCGAATTTGCCGTGGCTGTTGCCCAGGCCGGCGAAGTCGAAGCGCAGCACGGCCACGCCGAGGTCGGCCAGGCCTTGCGAAATGCGGGTCGCGGCCAGCACGTCCTTGCTGCAGGTGAAGCAGTGGGCGAACAGGCCGTAGGCGCGCGGCGTGCCGTTGGGGGCGTCGAGCTTGGCCGAGATCTTGCCATGCGGGCCCTGGAAATCCATGCGTTCGGTGAGCATGTGGTGTGTCCTTGCGTGTTGGTGCTTGTTCAAATTGGCGCCACTGTGCACCGGATCGGCTGCGCACGCAAGTCGGCGCTGCGCGCTATACTCATCCGTCCATCCGCAGCCAAGGAAGCGACGCCATGCCATCGTCCAGCGCACCGACCCATGAACAGCGAGTCATCGGCCTGATCGGCGGCATGAGCTGGAAAAGCTCGGCCGAATACTACCGCCTGATCAACGAAGGCGTGCGCACGCAGCTCGGCGGCCTGCATTCGGCGCGCTGCCTGATGTGGTCCTTCGATTTCGCCGACATCGAAGTCCTGCAGCGCCTGGATCGCTGGGATGAAGCGGCAAGCCTGATGGTCGACGCGGCCCAGCGCCTCGAGCGCGGCGGCGCCGACTTCCTCGTCATCGCCACCAACACCATGCACATCGCCGCGCCCCAGGTCCAGGCCGCGGTCGGCCTGCCGCTGCTGCACATCGCCGACCCGACCGCCGAGCGCATCAAGGCGGCGGGCCTGCGCCGGGTCGGGCTGCTCGGCACCGCCTTCACGATGGAACAGGATTTCTACAAGGGCCGCCTCGAACGCGAGCACGGGCTCGATGTGCTGGTGCCGGAAGCCGAGGACCGCGCCACGGTCCACCGCATCATCTACTCGGAACTGGTGCAGGGCCGGATCGTCGACGCCTCGCGCCAGGCCTACCGCGAAGTGATCGCCCGGCTGGTGCAGGCCGGCGCGGAAGCCGTCATCCTCGGCTGCACCGAGATCATGCTGCTGGTCGGCCCGGACGACAGCCCGGTGCCGCTGTACGACACGACCGGCCTGCATGCGGAAGCGATCGTCGCGCGGGCGCTGGGTTCGGCCGCCTGATGCGCCGCTTGACGACCAACCTACCAGAAGGTAGGATGACGCCATGAACAAATCCTCGACCACTTCCGACGACATCCTCGCCTGTGCGCGCTCGCTGATCGTCACCGGCGGCTATAACGGTTTCAGTTATGCCGACATCGCGGACGTGGTCGGCATTCGCAAGGCCAGCATCCACCACCACTTCCCCAGCAAGGCGGAGCTGGTGCGGACGCTGGTCGGCCGCTACCGCGAAGCCGCCGAGGAAGGCATCGCGAACCTGGAGCACGGCGTGTCCGGGCCGCTGGAACAGCTGCGCGCCTACATCGGCTACTGGAAAGCCTGTATCGGCGACGCCAGCGCGCCCTTCTGCGTGTGCGCCCTGCTGGCCAGCGAGCTGCCGATCCTGCCGGAAGAAGTGGCGCTCGAGATCCGCGCCTATTTCCGCTACCTGTCGGGCTGGCTGACCGCCGTCCTCGAACGCGGCGCGCGGCAGAAGAGCATCGTGCTGGCGAATCCGCCGCGCGTGGAAGCGGAGATCTTCATGGCGGCGGTGCACGGCGCGATGCTGTCCGCACGCGCCTATGGCGATACGAGCGTGTTCGGCGCCATCATGGACCCGCAACTGGAGCGCTTGGCCGCGAAGAAGCAGTAAACGCCGGGCTGCGCGTTTTTTTGACCACATAACCTACCAACTAGTAGATAGTTTTATCCAACATGAAGGACATGACATGAACGACGCCATCACCGATCACGCCACCCAGGAAGGCTGGCTGAAGACCTATTACTTCACCCGCGCGGCGTTTTCGCTTGCCTGGATCTTCGCCGCCCTGAACACGATGCGGCACGGCTGGGGCATCGAGGCCGTCCTGCTGGTGGGGTATCCCGCCTGGGATGCACTGGCGAACCTGGTCGACGGCAGGCGCAGCGGCGGCCTGGCCAGGAACCGGGCCCAGGCCCTCAACGTGGCGGTCAGCCTGGCGGTGGCCGGCGCGGTTGCCGTCGCCCTGCCGGACATGCACCGGGTGCTGGCCGTGTTCGGCGCCTGGGCCATCCTGTCCGGCCTGCTGCAGCTGGGCGCGGGCCTGCAACGCTGGAAGACGGCCGGCGCGCAGTGGGCCATGGTCCTGAGCGGCGCGCAGTCGGCGCTGGCCGGCGGCTTCTTCATCTTCCAGGCCGGGCAAGCCGCGATACCCTCGCTCGCCACCGTCACCGGGTATGCCGGCTTCGGCGCCTTCTACTTCCTGGTGTCGGCGCTGTGGCTGAGCGCGGCGACCCTGCGCCGCAAGCACGCGTAGAATGGGGCAATGGATACCATCTCTCTTCCGATCACTACCCCGCTGACCCGCGACTTCATCCACGGCGCGGTCGACGTCGAGCAGACGCCGGCCGGCCTGCTGCCGCACCGCCTGCCCGCCTGGGCGCGCACGCAATGCCCGGATGCCCAGCTGATGATGGCGGAATCGCAGCCGTCCGGCGTGCGCCTGGTGTTCCAGACCAAGGCCACGGCCATCGAACTGGTGGCGCTGCCGACCAAGCGCGCCTACAGTGCACTCGGGCCGCGTCCGGACGGCGTCTACGACCTGTTCATCGACGGCCGCCTGGCGCACCAGGGCAGCGTGCCGGGCGGCCGGCTGCTCCACGTCGACATGGCGACCGGTGCGGCGAACCTCGCCGAAGGCGCCCCCGGGGTCCTGCGTTTCGACGGCCTGCCCGCCGAAGGAAAAATCGTCGAACTCTGGCTGCCGCACGACGAGGTGACGGAACTGGTGGCCCTGCGTTCCGATGCGCCGCTGTTTCCGTCCGCGGCCTCGGGCAAGCGCCGTTGGGTCCATCACGGCAGCTCGATCAGCCAGGGTTCGAATTCCACGCAGCCGTCGGGCACCTGGCCGGCGGTGGCCGCCGCGCGCGCCGGGCTCGATCTGCTGAACCTCGGCTACGGCGGCAGCGCCCTGCTCGATCCCTTCGTGGCCCGCACCATCCGCGATCTGCCGGCGGACCTCATCAGCGTCAAGCTCGGCATCAACCTGGTCAACAAGGACCTGATGCGCCTGCGCGCCTTCGGCCCGGCCGTGCACGGCTTCCTCGACACCATCCGCGAAGCCCATCCGACGACGCCGCTGCTGGTGGTCTCCCCCGTCTACTGCCCGATCCACGAAACCGTGCCGGGACCGTCGGTCTACGACATGGATGCGCTGGCTGAGGGGCGTCTGTCGTTCAAGGCCGGCGGCAGCGCGGACGAGGTCCGGCAGGGCAAGCTGACGCTCGGCGTCGTCCGCGAAACGTTACGCGAGATCGTCGAACGGCGCGCGGCGACGGACGCCCATATCCGCTACATCGACGGCCTGGAACTGTACGGCCCGAACGACAACCTGCGCCTGCCGCTGCCGGACGAGCTGCATCCGGATGCGGCCAGCCACCGGCTGATCGGCGAGCGGTTCGCGGGGCTGGTGCGCTGAGCGGCTGCGCTGAGCGCCCTCACCCGAACAAGCCGTGCAGATACCAGCGCGGCTCCTCCTCGTCCGCCCCGATGCGCTCGCGGTACACCCAGTACAGCGCATGGTCCTGCCCCTCGGCGATGAAATAATCGCGCGTTTCCGGACCGTTCCACCAGCCGGCCTCGATCCGCTCCGGAGTCGACGCCATGCGCAGCGGCGAGCCGTAGAAGGGCCGGTGGTCGCGCATCAGCAGCGCGATCGGCTTGGCCAGCAGCCAGGTCGGGCGCGGCAGGCTCATCACGTCGGGCGGCATCTGCGCATTGCGTGCGCGCTCGCTGACCTTCTGCTGCACCGGCACCCAGGCGTTGGCCTGCTCGGGGCGGTGGTCGGCCATCGGCAAGGCCTGCAGCACGTTGTCCGCGCCCAGGCGCGCCACCAGCAGCTCCAGCATGCGCATGCGGTCTTCCTCGGTGCCGCCGGGTTCCGGGAACAGCGATTCGTTCGGCGGCGCCATCGGCTGCAGCTGCGCCGCTTCCAGCCGGATGCCGATCACCGGCGCATCCAGCGCCAGCTTGGCCAGGCGCTCCTTCAGCAGGCGCACCAGGTGCTCGTCGCGCCAGGCCGGTTCGGCCAGCGCCACCTCGATGCCGGTGGGCGGCCGCGCTTCCCTGCCGCGCTCGTGTTCGAGCCTGAGCACGATGCGCTCGACCGCCAGCTGGCGCGCGCACAGCCAGCCGGTCAGTTGCAGCAGCAGGCGCCGGGCGCCGGCCAATAACAGTTCGGCGTCGTCGATGCGGTCGAACAGTTCGAGCCGCGCGCTGAAACTTTCGGGCGCGGCGATCCACTCGTGCAGCTCCGGGCTCAGGCCATAGGCGGCGTCGACCAGGTCGAGCAGCGCGCGGCCGCAGCGCCGCTGCAGGCCGGGGCGCGGCAGGCGCCGCAGCTCGCCGAAGCTGATGCAGCCGATGCCTTCGAACCAGGCCGCGAACGGCCGCGCCGGCGGCGCCAGCAGCACCTCGAGCAGGTCGAGGCGGCGCACCAGCGACGGCATCTTGACCGTGCGTGCGCCGCTGCGCCTGCCGGCGGCGCGCGCCAGCAGCCAGGCGCCGCGCGCAGTCGGGGCGCAGCCCAGCGAGGCCGTGAAGCCCAGCGCGCGCACGTTCGCGCGCACGCGCCGGCACAGGGCCGGCACGCCGCCAAACAGGCGCAAACTGGCGCCGACGTCCATCAGCAGGGTCGCTTCCTCGGCCTCGGTCACCTGCGGCGTGTACTGCAACATCGCCATCGCCACCGCATACAGGGCCTCGGCCTCGCGCTGCGGCGAGCGCTCGTGCACCTGGGCGTCCGGCAGCAGCATCAGCACCCCGCCGCGCCGCATGCCGGGCTGCACGCCGGCGGCGCGCGCGGCATCCGAGGCGGCCAGCACGCGCTCCTGCTCGAGCACGACGCTGCCGGCGTCAGTGCACCAGCTGGGGCTGAAGACCTCGAGCGGCAACCGGGGCAGTGACAGGCCGATCCACAGGCGCATGGCGGTGGGTGTAAGTGAAGTTGGAGGAAAGCGGCAGGAACAGCGGCGCATCGCGCTGCGGCCCCCGGCGCTTGACGAAGTCGATCTCGATGCCGCCGGCGCGCGGCCGCAGCGCCAGGCGCAAGGGCGCTGGCGAGGCATCCTGCCCCGCCGCCAGCGGCCGCATCATGAAGAACAGGGTTTCGCCGCCCTGGGCCGCCAGGTGCAGGCGGCGCAGGCTGTCGCTGCGCACCTGGTTCTGCCAGAACAACAGCGCGCCGCAGCTGCCGCTGCGCAGGACCTGTTCGGCCGACCATAGCGCGTCGGCGGTGCCGCTGGCGCGCAGCCAGATGAGCTGCGAGGGCGGCACGCCCAGCGCGGCCAGGGCCAGCGCCTGCGGCGGATGGGGCGGCTGCAGCAGCACGATGCGGCGCGCCGCTACTTCCGCGAGCGCGGAGCGCAGCAGGCGCATCTCGCCGATGCCGGGCTGCTGCAGCAGCAGGTCGACCAGGGCGCCGGTCGGCCAGCCGCCGCCGGGCAATTGCGCCGACAGGGCCGCATGGCCGGTGTCGACGCAGCGGGTGGAAGAACGCGCCAGTTGCGAAGCACGCCAGAGCGACGGATGCAGGGATTCCGGCGCTGCCGAGGTGGAATCTGAGCAGTTGGTCATAAGTGATGCAAAGAAATACTGTATGTTTATACAGTACTACTCTCATCAGGTTTTGGCAAGATTTATCTTTTGTAATGCCGCGCTGGAAGCTTTGTTCTTGTCCCCCATCAGTGGGCTGCACGGCGACCGGGCCGCGTTCAAGGCCATGCTCAGGACGAAGGCGCGGCCGGAATCTTGAGTCCCTTGGCCACCGCGGGCCGCTGCAGGAAAGCCTGCAGCACGCGATCGACGTTCCGGAACTTGTCGAAGCCGACCAGTTCGCGCGCACCATCGATGGATTGCAAGCCATTCACCCAGGGGAAGGTCATGACGTCGGCGATCGTGTAGCGCTCGCCCATGATCCACTCCCGTCCCTCGAGCCGCTTGTCCAGCACGCCCAGCAGGCGTTTGGCTTCGTCCACGAAACGGTCGCGCGGGCGCTTGTCTTCCCAATCCTTGCCGGCGAATTTCAGGAAAAAGCCCAGCTGGCCGAACATCGGCCCGATGCCGCCGTTCTGGAACATCACCCACTGTATCGTCTCGTAACGGCCGGCCGCGTCGGGCGGCATCATCTGGCCGGTCTTTTCCGCCAGGTACAGCAGGATCGCGCCCGACTCCCATAGCGGCAGCGGCTGTCCGTCGGGTCCGTTCGGGTCGATGATCGAAGGAATCTTGTTGTTCGGGTTCAGCGACAGGTATTCGGGCGAGGTCTGCTCCTGCTTTTCGAAAGCCACCCGGTGCACCTCGTAGGGCAGGCCGATTTCCTCCAGCATGATGGCGGCCTTCACGCCGTTCGGCGTCGGCATCGAATACAGCTGCAGACGGTCCGGATGCTGCGCGGGCCACTTCCGTGTCACCGGGAAACTGTTCAGGTCGTTCATGGCTTCACCTCCTGCGATGGGTCGGCCGACCATGCTAGCAAAGGATGAGGCCCCATGCCGCGCGGTCGGCACCCCGACGGCCTCGGCCACTGTGCTGCGTTATCATGGCGCTATTGCCTCCTAGATCGACATTGATGTCCCACACCATACAAACCATCGGCCTGGTGCTGTTCGTCCTGGCCCTGCTGCATACCTTCTCCACCCACCTGTTCGAAGTGCTGGCGCACCGCCACCCGCGCCACGCCGGCCTGTTCCACCTGTTGGGCGAGGTCGAAGTCGTGTTCGGCTTCTGGGCCTTCGTGCTGATGGTCTTCATGGCCCTGGTCGAGGGCAAGGCGGCCGCCGTCGACTATGCCGAATCGCGCCATTACACCGAGCCCCTGTTCGTGTTCGTCGTGATGGTGGTGGCCGCCTCGCGCCCCGTGCTGGAAGCGGCGCGTGGCCTGCTGCGCGTGCTGGCCCGGCTGGCGCCGATACGTTCGGAAGTGGCCCAGGCCTGGCTGGCGCTGGCCCTGGTGCCGCTGTCCGGTTCCCTGATCACCGAGCCGGCCGCGATGACCCTTGCCGCGCTGATGCTGGCGCCCACCGTGTTCCGCCAGGGCATGCCCGAATGGCTCAAGTACGGCGCACTCGGCGTGCTGTTCGTGAACGTCTCGATCGGCGGCACCCTGACGTCCTACGCGGCGCCGCCGGTGCTGATGGTGGCCGGCGCCTGGGGCTGGGACAGCGCCTACATGCTGCTGCACTTCGGCTGGCGCGCCCTGATCGCGGTGATGCTGAACGCCACCGTCATCACCTTCCTGCTGCGCTCCCACCTGCGCCAGCTGGACGCCTCCGTCGACGGCGAAACGGCGCCGGTGCCGCCGGTGGTGTCCCTGATCCATTTGGCCTTCCTGGCGGCGGTGGTGCTGCTGGCCCACCATCCGGTGCTGTTCATCGGCCTGTTCCTGCTGTTCCTCGGCTTTACCCAGGCCTACGACCGCTACCAGTCGCCGCTGATCCTGAAGGAAGGCCTGCTGGTCGGCTTCTTCCTGGCCGGCCTGGTGGTGCTGGGCGGGATGCAGCAGTGGTGGCTGCAGCCGGTCGTCTCCAGCCTCGGCCCCACCGCACTGTTCTTCGGCGCCCTCGGCCTGACGGCGGTCACCGACAACGCCGCCCTGACCTACCTCGGTTCCCTGATCACCGGCCTGTCGGAACACGAGAAGTACATGCTGGTGGCCGGCGCGGTGGGCGGCGGCGGCCTGACGGTCATCGCCAACGCCCCGAATCCGGCCGGCGCGGCCCTGCTGCGCCACGGCTTTGCCAACGAGTCGATCGGCGCGGTCTGGCTGCTGCTGGGAGCGCTCGGGCCCACCTGTGCGGCGGCCATCATGTTCCTGTTGTAACGTGGGGGGCTCGCGACGGTTTTCGAAGCCCCCGAAGCCCTAAGTAGTTCAAAAGGAATCATATGGACAACGATCTGCTGGTCAGCAAGACGGGCACCATCGAACGCTGCATCAAGCGTGCCCGCGACGAGTACGAGAAGGACCCGACCACCTTCGTCGGCGACATCACGCGCCAGGACGCCGCCACGCTGAACGTGATCCGCGCCTGGGAAGCGGCGGTGGAAATGGGCGATTACGTGCTGGCCCAGGCCGGCCTGGGCACGGCCCACGACGAGCGCGAAGTGATCTCCCTGCTCGAGGACAGCGGCTGGATCGACCCCACCCTGGGCGAAGACCTCAGGCGCACCGGCGAATTCTGCCGCGCCGAATGGGATTACCAGGCGGCGCCGCTGCCGGCCCTAGTCACCATCATCAAGCGCGACCTCGACGATTTCGATGCCTATGCGCAGGCGCTGCTGGCGCGGGCCGCCGAGCTGCCGGCGCCGTCCGGCGATGCAGCTGCCGATGAGCCCGCGGGCGATCCGGCCATCTGATCAGGACGGCGTGGCGCTCTTCATGTGATGCGCCACCAGGGCGTTCGCATGGCCATGCCCCATCCCGTGCTCGCTCTTGAGCCAGTCGACCAGCTGCATATGCTTCTGCCCGCCCTTCCCGCTCAGCAGTTCGAGCCAGTAGGCGACCGGATGGCCGTACTTCTGTTCGATGGACGGAAAATAGGATGCAGGGCCTTTCGGTTTCGTTTCGCTCATTGTTCGCTCCATGGTTGTTGGAAAACACGCCCGGTCGGGCCTTCCATGCTACGACGAACGAAGATGGCTGAATTCGACAAGCACGCATCAATTTATATAACGTCACGTTGCAATGCTGCCAGCCTTTCGCGAATCCAAACAAATCTGGGACCGTCCGAAAGAACCCACTGCGGCTTTCGGTAGTCGATGATAGTCTGCATTTTTCGGATCAAAGCATCATCCGATTTCAAGTCTGCTATTTCAGGAAGATGCAGCCGATCAAAGTCGGAAAGCCAGGTCGTCAGGTTGGGATGAACGTCCGGGCTTGTCGTCATCAACCAGGCAGGGTTATTGGCTGTCGGCTGCTCAGCCCACTTTCGATGTCCCAGAGAGTCAACGTAGCAGGTCACTAAGCCAGTCTCGCGAATAGCGCCACTTTTGGTCCAGGGATCAGCAGGAAATGTTTTCTCATAGAGTGTTTTCGACTGTACGATGATGTGACTATCGAAATGACCGACGCCTGTATTCGGATCCCTGGAGAAGCGACCAAAATTCAGTTGGATCCAAATCGTTTCGCATGGCGTAGCGGCGAATGTGAAACAACAGTGCTCATTCAGGTTATCCGGCCCTGAAAAGCCACGCTCGGCCAATGCAGTTCTCAAGAACTCGATAGCTTGATATATATCCGCCCCCATTCGAGCACCATGCGCTTCGGAATAGTAATCAAAGTCTGCTCCGTCCCATCGACCGGACTCCAGTGTACGTTTTTTTTGTCGCTCTTGCAGAAAAGTAAATCCTCGAAGTCCCGCAGTCTGCCGCAACGCGCAATGCGTTTTTTGTCTAACTGGTATCATGCGCGCTTTCATGGACCGGACCACACAAGAACATGAGCCAACCGACCAACCTGCCCTCCTTCTGGAGCCGGCTTTCCCTCGCCTTCGGCGCCCTTTTCAAGACCCTGGGCGACGCCGAGTTCGCCGCGCGCCTGCGCGACGACCAGATCGGCCCGATCGCCGCACCCGCGCCCGCACCCGCGCCCGCTCCGGCCCCTGCGCCGAAGCCGGCCCCCGCGCCTGCGCCCGCCGCAGCCCCGCTGCGCGTGGCGACGCCCGATGCCGCCCTGCAGCTGCTGTCCCTGCTGCAGCGCGAAGCGCGCCTGATCGACTTCGCCAACGAGAACATCACCGTCTACAGCGACGCCGACATCGGCGCCGCCGCCCGCGTCGTGCACGAAGGCTGCGCCCGCGTGCTGCGCGAGCACTTCACGATCGAACCGGTGCGCGGCGAGCTCGAAGGTGCGCGCGTCACCCTGCCGGAAGGCTTCGACGCCGCCAGCGTACGCCTGACCGGCAACGTGGTCGGCAAGGCGCCCTTCACCGGCACCCTGAGCCACCGCGGCTGGCGCGCTTCGAAAGTCAGCCTGCCGCAGCTGGCCGACAAGCACGACGCCAGCATCATCGCCCCGGCGGAGGTGGAACTGTGAGCGCGAATCTCGAAACGGCGCGCTATGCCATCGGCATCGACCTCGGCACCACCCACAGCGCCCTGTCGTACGTCGACCTGCAGGCCAGCGACGGCGAAAAAGCCGACCAGGGCGTACTGCCGATCCCGCAGCTGAGCGGCCCCGGCGCCGTCGAGGCGCTGCCGCTGCTGCCCTCCTTCATGTACCTGCCGCACCCGGACGAACTGGCGGCCGGCGAGCTGGCCCTGCCCTGGACCGATGGCCAGGCCGCCCCTGTGGTCGGCGAGATGGCAAGAAGCCGCGGCGCCGGCACGCCGATCCGGTTGGTGTCTTCGGCGAAGAGCTGGCTGAGCCACCCGAGCGTGGACCGCCGCGCCGCCATCCTGCCGCTTGACGCGCCGGAAGAAGTCGAACGCGTCTCGCCGCTGACGGCTTCGACCCGCTACCTCGAACACATCCGCGACGCCTGGAATGCCGCGCATCCGGAAGCGCCCTTCGACCAGCAGGCCGTCACCGTGACGATCCCGGCGTCCTTCGACCCGGCCGCGCGCGAACTGACCGCCGAAGCCGCGCACAACGCCGGCTACGGCAGCCCGACCCTGCTGGAAGAGCCGCAGGCGGCCCTGTACAGCTGGATCCAGGGCAGCGAAGGCCGCTGGCGCAAGCAGGTGAAGGCCGGCGACATCGTGCTGGTGGTCGACGTCGGCGGCGGCACCAGCGACTTCTCGCTGATCGCCATCCTCGAACGCGAGGGCAACCTGGAACCGCACCGCGTCGCCGTCGGCGACCACATCCTGCTGGGCGGCGACAACATGGACCTCGCATTGGCGCACCTGGTGGCACGCAAGCTGCAGGCGGGCGGCACCCAGCTCGACGCCTGGCAGATGCGCGCCCTCACCTACGCCTGCCGCGGCGCCAAGGAACACCTGCTGGCCGATGCGAATGCCGCCAACTGGCCGATCGTGGTGCCGAGCCGCGGCTCGAAGCTGATCGGCGGTTCGATCCGCACCGAACTGACGCGCGAGGAAGTCACCGCCTTCATCACCGACGGCTTCTTCCCGCGCGTGGAAGCGAGCGCGCGCCCGGCCACCCGCACGCGCGCCGGCCTGACCCAGGTCGGCCTGCCGTATGCGCAGGACGCCGCGGTGACCCGCCACCTGGCGGCCTTCCTGGCGCGCCAGGCCGGCGCCACCGCGGACCTCGAAGGCTTCAGCGGCAATGTGAATCCGGACCACACCTTCCTGCACCCGACCGCGGTGCTGTTCAACGGCGGCGTGTTCAAATCCGAGATCCTGTCCCGGCGCGTGATGGACACCATCAACGACTGGCTGTACATGGAAGGCGCCGAGCCGGCGCGCATGCTGGAAGGCGCGGACCTCGACCTGGCGGTGGCGCGCGGCGCGGCCTATTACGGCTACGCGCGGCGCGGCGGCGGCGTGCGCATCCGCGGCGGCACGGCCCGTTCCTACTACGTGGGCGTGGAATCGTCGATGCCGGCCATCCCCGGCATGGAGCCGCCGATCACGGCCCTGTGCGTGGCGCCCTTCGGCATGGAAGAAGGCAGCGAACTGGAACTGCCGGGCCAGGAATTCGGCCTGGTGGTGGGCGAGCCGGTCCACTTCCGCTTCTTCGGCTCGACCGTGCGCCGCCAGGACCGCATCGGCGAGGTGCTGGAGTTCTGGGGCCCCGACGAGCTGCAGGAGCTGAACGAGATCCAGGCCGAACTGCCGGCGGAAGGCCGCGCGCCCGGCGACGTCGCCCAGGTCCGCCTGCACGCGCTGGCGCTTGACACCGGCACGCTGGAGCTGATCGCCGTCTCGCGCGAAGGCCAGCGCTGGAAGGTCGAGTTCGACGTCCGCGCCTCCGAGCAGCAGTAAAGCGGCCGTGGCGACATCGGCAGCATCGGCAAAGACGCCGGCCGTCCTGGTCGGCATCGACCTCGGCACCACCAACACGGTGCTCGCGTTTGCCATGCCCGATGCGGCGCAGGGCGCGCAGGAGGTCGAGACCTTCGCCATCGCGCAGCTGGTGGCGCCCGGCGAAGTGGCTGCCAGCCCCCTGCTGCCCTCCGCGCGCTATCATCCCGCGCCCGGCGAGCTGGCCGCCGGCGCCTTGCAACTGCCCTGGCCTGCCCGGCAGGATCCGGGCGGCGTGCAGGATGCCGTGGTCGGCCGGCTTGCACGCCTGCTGGGCGCCAATACTCCCGGTCGGTTAGTTGCATCCGCCAAGAGCTGGCTGTCCCACCACGGCGTCGACCGCACCGCCCCCATCCTGCCCTGGGGCGCGCCGGACGAGGTGCCGAAGATCTCGCCGCTGGCCGCCAGCAGCAGCTACCTTGCCTATCTGCGCGCGGCCTGGAATACGCGCCATCCCGGCCGTCCCCTCGAACGGCAGGACCTGGTCCTGACCGTCCCCGCCTCCTTCGACGAAGGCGCGCGCGCCCTCACGCTGGAAGCCGCGCGCCTGGCCGGCCTGCCCCATCTGCGCCTGCTGGAAGAACCGCAGGCCGCGCTGTACGACTGGCTGCACCGCCACCGCGCCACCCTGGCCGAAGAACTGGCCGGCACGCGCCTGGTGCTGGTGGCCGACGTCGGCGGCGGCACCACCGACTTCAGCCTGGTCAAGGT
>CAJYXO010000273.1 GCA_913778765.1 uncultured Massilia sp.
GCCGAGGAGGCGGGTGCGCCGTTCTCGCTGGAGCAGGGACCGCATCGAGCACGCTCAGGTCGCTTTCCGACAGTGCGAAACCGCTGTCCGGCGCCGCGATCACCTGCACCGGCTGGCCATCCGCCCCCAGCGCGAACGTGGTGCGCAGGTCTTCATGGCGCGCCACGATACGGTCGAGGGTGGCGCGCAGCGCCGCCTTGTCCAGGCGGCCGCGCAGGCGCAGTGCGGTCGGCAGGTGATAGCCGGCGCTCGCCTGGCGATCGATCCGGTCGACGTACCACAAGCGCTGCTGCGACCAGGACAGCGGCAGCGCAGCACTGCGGTCGGCACGCGGGATGGTCTCCAGCGAACCGGCCGCGGCACCGGCGGCGACCTGGGCGAAGCCGGCCAGGGTCGGGGCGCCGAACAGGTCGCGCAGCGCCACTTCGACATTGAATTCCTGGCGCATGCGCGACATCAGCTGGACGGCGAGCAGCGAATGGCCGCCGAGTTCGAAGAACTGGTCATGCCTGCCGATCGATTCCACACCCAGCAGTTCCTGCCAGACCGCGGCGATCGCGGTTTCCAGTCCTGGATGCGGCGCTTCGTAGGCATGCAGCGCCAGCGCCGAGCGGTCCGGCGCCGGCAGCGCCTTGCGGTCGATCTTGCCGTTCGGGGTGAGCGGCCAGGCGTCCAGCGTCACGTAGGCCGTCGGCAGCATGTAGTCCGGCAGGCGGGCGGCCAGGCGCTCGCGCAGCGCATCGGCATCCGGCGCCGTGCCTTGCCCGGCGAGCAGGTAGGCCACCAGGCGCTTCTCGCCTGGCTGGTCTTCGCGCGCCAGCACCACCGCTTCGCGCACGTCGGCGCAGGCCGCGAGCTGGGTCTCGATCTCGCCGGTCTCGATGCGGTAGCCGCGGATCTTGACCTGGAAGTCGTTGCGGCCCAGGTAAGCGATGTTCCCGTCCGCCAGCCAGCGCCCCAGGTCGCCGCTGCGATACATGCGTCCGCCCGGATGGAAGGGATCGTCCAGGAAGCGCTCCCGGCTCAGCTCGGGCCGGTTCAGGTAGCCGCGTGCCACGCCCGCGCCGCCGATGTAGATTTCGCCGGCGACGCCGACCGGGACCGGCTGCAGGTGCGCGTCCAGGATATAAATGCGGGTACGCGCGATCGGCCGCCCGACCGGCACTTCGCCGCCCTGCGTGCCGTTCACCTCGAAGGCGGCGCATCCGACCACGGTTTCGGTCGGGCCGTATTCGTTGACGATGCGGGTGGCCGGGGCCAGCGCCTGCCAGCGCGCCACCGTCGATGCCGGCAAGGCCTCGCCGCCAGCCACGAACAGCAGCGGCGGGCACGCCGCGCCGGCCTCGCCCAGGCGTTCGCCCAGCACATGCAAGTGCGACGGCGTGATCTTGACCAGGGTATGCGCGCGGCAGGCGGGCACCAGCGCTTCCAGCGTCTCGATCTCGCGCTCCTCTTCCACCAGGATCGCGCTGCCGCCCGACAGCAGCGGCAGGTACAGGCTGGTAATGGTGGCATCGAAGGCGAACGGCGAGGATACGATCGCGTCGCATGCGCCGTCCGTATAGGCGCCGAGCGCCCACTGCAGGTAGTTCGCCAGGCCGCCGTGCTCGACCATCACGCCCTTCGGCAATCCGGTCGAACCGGAGGTGTAGATCACATAGGCCAAGGCACCGGCGGAGGTGGCCACGTCGGGATCGTGGATGGGCTGCGCCGCCAGCCTGTTGCGCGGTCCCGCCGGCTCGTCGAGCGCCAGCATCCGGACCGTGCCGATCACGGGCAGCACGTCTTCCACCTCGAGTTGGGTCAACAGCGCGACCGGAATGCAATCGGACAGCATGTGCCCGAGCCGTTCGGCCGGCTGGGACGGGTCCAGCGGCACGTAGGCGGCGCCGGCTTTCAGTACGCCCAGCATGGCCGCGACCATCTCGACGCTGCGGCGCATGCAGATGGCGATGCGGTCGTCCGCGCGCACGCCCAGGCCGATCAGGTAATGGGCAAGCTGGTTGGCTCGGCGGTTCAATTCCGCGTAAGTGACGCGCTGCTCGCCGTACACCAGCGCCACCGCATCCGGTGTGGCGGCGGCCTGGATCTCGAATGCCCGGTGCGCCGGCAGCGCCGGCGGCATGTCCAGCGCGCTGGCGCCGAATCGGGCCAGGACCTGCTCGCGCTGGTCCGCCCCCATGATGTCCAGGCGGCTCACGGCCTGGTGCGTATCGGCGGCCATCGCGGCCAGCACCGAGCGCAGTTGCGCGGCGATGCGCTGCGCGCTCGCCTTGTCGAACAGGTCGCTGGCATATTCGAGGGTGCCGGCAATGACGCCGACGTTGTCGGACAGCGACAGGGTCAGGTCGAACTGGCTGCTGGCGCGCGACTGCTCGACGCCGGACAAGCGCAATCCCGGCAGCTCGAGCGCACCGCCGACCGGTGTATTGTCGATCGACAGCAGTACCTGGAACACCGGCGCATGGCTCATGCTGCGGACCGGCTTGAGCGCATCGACCACCTGCTCGAACG
>CAJYXO010000274.1 GCA_913778765.1 uncultured Massilia sp.
ACACCGGGGCGGCCAGCACCCGGTTGGTCAGGGCGTACAGGCCGGCCGCCACGGCGCCATGGCGCATGCCGATCAGGAACAGCGGCATCTGGCTGACCAGGGCATTGAGCAGGTTCGAGGGCAGGGAAAAACGCCAGAACTTCTGGTGCCGCACCAGGTAGGCCCTGGCGCTCGCGTCCAGGCGCAGTGCGGCCCGCGGCGTCGGCGGGCGCAGCAGCAGGTTAGCGGCCAGCAGCCCGGCCGACAGGCCGATCAGCTGTCCCGCCAGCAGGCCGAATTCGCCGGCGCCGACGTACAGCAGGACCAGCTGGCTGAGCGCGATGGTCGCGGCGCCCCACACCTTGGCGCGCGCCGCCTTGCCGAAGGCCTTGTGCGAGGTGGCGTAGGCGAGCGTGGTCTGGGTATAGGCCGTCAGCCAGGTTCCCAGGCCCATGATCGCCAGCGCCAGCCAGGACTGCTCGCTCAGGGCGGGCAGGCCGAGGCCATGCGCGGCCATCGCGGCCAGCGACACCAGCACCGCGGTGATCGAGGCCGTGTACAGCACCACGCTGAAGCAGACCCGCTGCTGTTCGGGTTCGTGGTCGAGGATCATCGCCGTTTCCAGCCGCAGGGTGGCGGCGATGGCGGACACCGCCACCACCCCGAGCCAGACCGAGAAAGCGCCCATTTCGCTGGGCGTGCACATGCGGGTGATCAGGGGCGCCGCCAGCAGGGGCATGGCCTGGGCGCCGAGCGCCCCACCCAGCACGGTGCCGACGTGTCTCCAGAATCCCGGCAGGCTCATACGGGCATCGCCAGCGGAGCGGAGGCCGCCTGCAGCAGGGTCGCACACACGGTCCGGATCTCGCGATCGGACAGGTAGGGGCCCATCGGCAGACTCATCACCTTGCCGGCCAGCGCGTCCGACACCGGGCAGCGGGCCTCGGGTGCGAGCTGGGCATAGGCCGGCTGCTTGTGGATGGGGACCGGGTAGTGCACGGCGGTCGGAATGCCATGCGCCTGCAGGACCGCCTGCAATTCGGCGCGTCCTTCCAGCACCACGGTGTACTGGGCATACACGCTGGTCCGGTCTTCGCGCCGCCCGACCGGACGCACCCCGGCCGCGTTACCGGCCAGCAGGGCGTCGTAGGTGGCGGCGGCCCGCTGGCGCTGCTGCAGCTCCCAGTCGAAGCCTTCCAGCTTGGCCAGCACGATGGCGCACTGCAAGGTGTCCATGCGGCCGCCGACACCGACCCGGGTATGGACGTAGCGCTTCGACTGGCCATGCACGCGGATTTCGCGCATGGCCTTCGCCAGTTCGTCGTCGCTGGTGAACAGGGCGCCGCCGTCGCCGTAGCAGCCGAGCGGCTTGCTGGGGAAGAAGCTGGTGCAGCCGATGACGGACAGGTTGCAGCTCTGCCGGCCGCGGTAGCTGGCGCCGAAGCTCTGGGCCGCATCCTCGATGACGGCGATGCCGTGCCGCTCGGCGACCGCATTGAGCTCGTCCATGTCGGCCGGCTGGCCATACAGCGACACCGGGATGATGGCGCGGGTGCGCGGCGTGATCTTTTCGAGCACCAGGGCCGGGTCGATGTTGCAGGTGTAGGGATCGATGTCGACGAAGACCGGGGTGGCGCCGAGCAGCACGATGGCTTCGGCGGTGGCGATGAAGGTAAAGGGGGTGGTGATGACCTCGTCGCCGCGCCCGACTCCCAGCGCCATCAGGGCGATCAGCAGTGCCTCGGTGCCGGAGGCCACGGTGATGCAGTGGCGCGCGTCGGTGTACTCGGCCAGGCGTTCCTCGAGTTCCCCGACTTCGGGGCCCATGATGTACTGTCCATGGTCGAGGACAGCCTGGATGCGGCCGTTGATCAGCTCACGCGATGCCTGGTACTGGGACTTGAGGTCGATGAATTCCATGATGGTCGGGTCGGGTTGGTTGTTATAGGAAGATCAGAGTTGACAGTGCGACGGCACCAGGCGGCAGACGCCGTCGATCAGCAGGTAGACTTCGCCGGTGTGCGGACAGGTGGCTTCGCCATTGCCGGACAGCTTGAACGGCAGGCGTTCGCCGAAGCGGCTGATCCAGCCGATCTGGCGCGCCGGCACGCCGGCCATCAGGGCGAAGTCGGGCACGTCGTGCTTGACCACGGCGCCGGCGCCGATGAAGGCGTAGGAACCGACCGTCACCCCGCAGACGATGGTGGCATTGGCGCCGATGCTGGCGCCGCGCTTGACCAGGGTGCGGCGGTACTGGTCCTTGCGCACGACCGCGGAACGCGGGTTGTAGACATTGGTGAACACCATGCTCGGGCCGCAGAACACGTCGTCCTCGAGCGTCACGGCGTCGTAGACGGAGACGTTGTTCTGGATCTTGACGCGGTCGCCGATCAGGACGTCGTTGCCGACGAAGACGTTCTGGCCGAGCGAGCAGCCGGCGCCGATGCGGGCGCCGCCGCAGACGTGCGAGAAATGCCAGACCCGGGTGCCGGGGCCGAGCACGGCGCCGTCGTCGACGATGGCGCTGGCGTGGACGGCCTGGGTGTCGATGGGCGCGTTCACGATCAGTACTCCAGCGGCAAGGCCACGCGCTTGCCGTCGCGCGCCGACTTGTAGGCGGCGATCAGGACTTCGAGCGATTTCAGGCCCTCGCGGCCGTCGGTTTCCGGTTCGGCCTCGCCGCGCAGCACCTTGATCACGTTGTCGTAGTACAGCGGATGGCCGAAGCCGTAAACCGAGGTGGTCTCGTAGCTGGCTTCCCGCACGTGCTCGTCGTCGGGATCGGGGGTGGCGAACTCCCATTGCTGGATCTCGTTCACGGCCACGCCGCCGATGCGCACCGTGCCATGCTCGCCGAGGATGGTGATCGAGCCTTCCAGGTTGCGCGGGTAGGTCAGCATGGTGACGTTCATCGAGCCCAGCGCGCCGTTACGCCAGCGCAGGCTGAGCACGCCCGTATCCTCGACCTCGATGTCGCGCGCCAGGGTCGCGGTATAGGCTTGCAGGCTCTCGACCGGGCCGACGATCCAGTCGATCAGGTCGACATAGTGGCTGGCCTGGTTCATGAAGGCGCCGCCGTCGAATTCCCAGGTGCCGCGCCATTTCGCGCTGCGGTAGTACTGCTGCGGGCGGGTCCAGAACACGTTCAGGTTGACCATGTAGATGCGGCCGAAGCGCTTCTTGTCGACCGCGTTCTTGAGCAGCTGCAGGGTGGCGTTGCGGCGGTTCTGCTTGACCACGAACAGGCGCACGCCGGCGGCGTCGGCGGCGGCCACCATGCGCTTGCCGTCTTCCCAGCGCGTGGCCATCGGCTTTTCCGTCATCACGTGGCGGCCGCTGGCGGCGATCTGGATCGCCTGCTCGGGGTGCAGGCCGGAGGGCGTGGTGACGACCACGATGTCGACGTCGGCGCGGCGCAGCATCTCGTCGAGGCTGGTGTAGCCGGCGGCCCCGGTCAGGCCGACGGCGCGGTCGAGGGCGCGTGGATCGACGTCGCAGACGCCGACCAGTTCGGCGCGGTCCTGGTGCTTGCGCAAGGCCTCGAAGTGGTTGTTGGCGATGCGGCCGCAGCCGACCAGGGCGAAGCGGATCTTGCGGTCCTGGATGGGGGCAGGATAGTGGCGCATGATGGCGGTCCTCAGGCTTTCACGACGTTCGGCAGCGGCGCCAGGTAGACGCCGCGGGTGTCGACGATCAGGGCGGCGTACTGGCGGATCAGCTCGTAGTCGAAGCCGCTGTGGGCGGTGGCCAGCAGCACCACGTCGTAGGAAGCGATGGTCTGCGGATTCAGCTCCACGCTCTTCAGGTCGAAGTAATGCTCGCGCATGCGGGGGAAGGCCGGGACGTGCGGGTCGGCATAGTCGACCATCGCGCCCTTGTCGCGCAGGATCTCCATCAGCTCGACCGAGGGCGACTCGCGCATGTCCTCGACGTCCTTCTTGTAGGCGATGCCCAGCACCAGCACGCGGCTGCCCATCACCGACTTGCCGCGCAGGTTGAGGGCGTCGGTGACCTTGCCGACCACCCAGTGCGGCATGTCGCTGTTGATCTCGCCGGCCAGCTCGATGAAGCGGGTGTGCAGGCCGTACTCGCGCGCCTTCCAGGTCAGGTAGAAGGGATCGATGGGGATGCAGTGGCCGCCCAGGCCGGGGCCGGGGTAGTAGGGCGTGAAGCCGAAGGGCTTGGTGGCGGCCGCGCGGATCACCTCGTGGATGTCGATCTGCATGCGGTCGGCGATGATCTTCATCTCGTTGACCAGGCCGATGTTGACGGCGCGGTGGATGTTCTCCAGCAGCTTGGTCAGTTCGGCGGCGCGGGTCGAGCTGACCGGCACCACCTTGTCGATGGCCGGGGCGTACAGGGCCACGCCGACTTCCAGGCAGGCCGGGGTGACGCCCCCGCAGACCTTCGGGATGGTGCGGGTCTGGAAGTTCGGGTTGCCCGGGTCTTCGCGTTCGGGCGAGAACACCAGGAAGGCGTCGCGGCCGATGACGAAGCCGCGCGATTCGAGGCGCGGTTTCAGTTCCTCGTCGGTGGTGCCGGGGTAGGTGGTGCTTTCCAGCGACAGCACCTGGCCGGGGCGCATGAAGGGCAGCAGGGCGTCGGCGGTGTCGAGCACGAAGGACAGGTCGGGCTCGCGGTAGGCGTTCAGCGGGGTCGGCACGCAGATGATGAGGGCGTCCGGCTCGCCGGCGCGGGTGAAGTCGCTGGTGGCCTCGAAGCCGCGTTCGCGGGCGCGGGCGATGTCGGCCGACTTGATATGGTTGATATAGCTTTCGCCGCGGTTCAGGCGCTCGATCTTGGCGCCGTCGATGTCGATGCCGAGGACGCGGAAACCCGCCTCGGCATACCGAAGGGTCAGCGGCAGGCCGACATAACCGAGCCCGATGATGCCGATCACGGCCGTGCGTTTGTCCAGCCGCTCGGTCAGTTGTTCGAGATATGCCGGTTTGCTTTCGTCACGCATGAGTGTCCTCGCTAAACGGGTTGCTTGAAATTAGATACGGAACGGCACGAACTTTCGGATCAGGCCCAGACGCGGCGCCTCGGGCACGGGCGCCGGCGCGGGTGCGCTGGGGGCCAGGGTCGGGGTGTACTCGATGACGATGGCCTTGACCATCGACTCGATCATGGCGCGCTCGTGGGTCTCGCAGGCCATCATCAGGCAGGTGATGAAGGTCTCGAGCACGCTGGGGTGCAGGGCGTTTTCCTTCATGCGCATGATGCGCGGGTGGTCACTGGGGAAGACGGTGCCGTCGGTCAGCAGCTCTTCGTGCAGCTTCTCGCCCGGGAACAGGCCGACATAGCGGATCTCGATGTCGCCGCCGGGGTTCTGCGCGGTTTTCTCGGTCAGGCCGTGCAGGGCGATCATGGTGCGCGCCAGGTCGACGATGCGCACCGGTTCGCCCATGTCGAGCACGAACACGTCGCCGCCCTTGGCCATGGCACCGGCCTGGATCACCAGTTGCGCGGCCTCCGGGATCAGCATGAAGTAGCGCGACACCTCGGGGTGGGTGATGGTCAGCGGGCCGCCGCGGGCGATCTGGCGCTGGAACAGCGGAATCACCGAGCCGGACGAACCCAGCACGTTGCCGAAGCGGACCATGCAGAAGGTGGTATGGGCGCCGTGGCGGGCGGCCGCGGCCTGGAAGATCAGCTCGGCGATGCGCTTGCTGGCGCCCATGATGTTGGTCGGGCGCACCGCCTTGTCGCTGGAGATCAGCACGCAGGTCTGGACGCGGTGCTTGGCCGCCTGGGACGCGATCACCTGGGCGCCGACCACGTTGTTGCGCAGGCCCTCGACGATGTTGGTTTCGACCAGCGGCACGTGCTTATAGGCGGCGGCGTGGTAGATGGTTTCGACCTTGCCGTCGCGCAGGATGCGCTCGACGAGATCCGCGTTGCATACCGAGCCGAGGTGGGCGTCGATGGGGATGTCGGGGAAGCGCGTGGCCAGCTCCTGGCGGATCGTGTACAGCGCGAACTCGGAGTGGTCCAGCAGGTGCAGCCGGCTGGGCGAGACGGTCACGATCTGGCGGCACAGCTTGCTGCCGATGGAGCCGCCGGCGCCGGTGACGAGCACGGTCTTGCCGCGCACGCAGCGGGCGAACAGGTCGATGCGCGGCGGCACCGGCGCGCGGCCCAGCAGGTCTTCGAATTTCAGTTCGCGGATGGTTTCGCGCGGCGTGACCTTGTCGTCGGCGAGATCGACCAGGCGGCTCAGGATCTTGGTGCTGACACCGGCCTGGGCCAGGCGCTGCATGATGTCGCGCAGGCGTTCCGGCGAGACCGAGGGCAGGGCCAGCACGATAGCGCGGATCGACATCGCGCCGACGATCTCGGCCAGGCGGTCGGTATGGAAGACGCGCAGGCCGGCGATATTGCGTTCGCTCAGGGCGTGCTTGTCGTCGAAGAAGCAGACCGGCCGGTACTCGTCGCTGCCGCGCATGGCCTGGGCCAGGCGCGCTCCGGCTTCGCCCGCGCCGTAGATGGCGACCACTTCGGCGGCGCTGCGCGGCGTTGCCGATTGGGTGCGCAGGAAATTGCGCATGCCGATACGGGACGCGACGACATAGGAAAAGACGATGAACCAGTAAATCGCCAGTGCGCTGCGCGGAAAGCGTTCTTCGTTAATCGCGAACATGACGACATAGGCGCACAGGATCGCGACGGCGAGGGCGAGGCCGGTGACGCTCAATAAACGCTGGTCGATGAAACGGATCACGGCGCGATAGAGGTCGGAGACGGAAAATGCCGCAATCGTCACCACCGCCACCAATACATAGGAAGCGGGGCCGAAATGGGAAGCGAGTTTCAGATCGCCGCCGCGCAGCAGCATTGCCACCAGAAAGCAGAATGGCAGTGCGATCAGATCGGCCGTGACCATCATGGCGATCTTGGTCGTGCGGTGCAGGGATACCATCCTGGCGCAAAACTGGCCGATAAGGCCTTGATTTAGCTTGGGCATGATCTCGGAAAGGCTGCGTGGTTGCGGGTAATCTTTTCTCGGGGGATATTCGCCAAGCTAAACAGGCATTTCTTTCTCGGTATTTATTTCTTATTTCGAGGAAATAATTTCGATAAGAATAAAAAGTGCCGCTGTTTAGATTGCTTATTGCTGAGTAAGTTTATTATCCGGTTCGCAAAGATTGATGGGTTTGACCATGCTCAACCGGCGTAAGGGAATTAAATCGTTCTCCTATCTTGTGAAATGGAGAAATTAATTTCTTGAGTTAATTTAATTTCTGAATTGCACGGGGCGCGGCAGCCGGTTTTCAATGAGCCGGGCCGGAAAAGCGGTAGCGCAAATGACAGCGGGCCGCATCGAGCGGCCCGCGAAAGGAAGGGGAAAGGAAATCAGGCGCCGCTGCCGGGGCGCGGCTGCGGCGCCATCGGCGGCACCGTGATGTTGTCGTTCAGGCGCAGGAATTTGAAGCCGGCCAGCACCTGGCCGTTCTTGCCTTCCTGGCGGTTGCGTTCCTCGCGCGCCGCGGCGCGCGCGATGAAGGATGCGAAGGTCTCTTCGCGCACCTGCGGTTCGGACGAATGCAGGAAGTGGCGCTCGCCGTCGGCGCCGAGTACCACCAGGCCGACGTGCGAGGCCCAGTACTCGCCGTTGCGGGTCGAGATCACGTTCACGAAATCGCCTTCCTGCAGCTGGGCGGCGATGGCCGCGACCTGCTCCTTCGGCACATAGGCCTGGCGGCTGGTCTCGACCGGGATGCTGCGCTCCGTGTGGTGGCGCGTCTTCAGGAAGCGCGCGCGGTCGACCGTCATCGAATAGGTCGGACCGGCGGCGCCGGCCAGTTCCGCGCTGATGTCGGTGACCAGCCAGCGGTTGGCCACGTTCCAGTCCATCTCGGTGTAGTGGTTGCGGGTGGCAACGCCGATCACACCGTCGCGGTAGCGGATCCGCTGCAGCATCCAGAAGAATTCTTCCCAGGACTGCGACAGGGCCATCGCATAGGTGTGTTCCGCGAATACGACGCAGTCGCTGTGATCGAGGCTGAACATCGGCAGATCGTCATGCACTTCGAACGGGAACTCGCCCAGCAGATTCAGGGTGTAGGGCTGGCCGATGTTCTTGCGGCCGATCGCCGCGATGCGCTTGCGCAGGTCGGGCTCGGCCTGGTGCACCCAGGCGACGTAGCGGCCGGCTTCGACCGGGCTCATCTGGTAGATCCGCTTCTGCAGGATCGTCTCGATCGGGGCCGGCGCCTGTGGCTGGGACGCCACGGCGGGCGCTTTCGAGGTGGGCTGGACGGCGCAGCCGGCGAGGGCGGCGGCGGCGAGCAACAGACTGGCGGTACGCATGGTGTCTCCGGAAACGGATGCAAAAGCCTACGCTATCGTGGAAAACGGGCATTTGCAAAATGAAAATTATGCGGAACAGTATAACCAGGTGTTCTCGATCGCAAAGAACATTCCTTACGGTTATGGATTATTCAACACTACTCATTATCCAGTCGTTTTCCTTTCGTCAATACTAGGCGCGCGGCAGGGAAACACCTGCACATAGACAATTATTCAGGGGGAGTTAGTATGTTGAAGCAGAAACCGCTCGCGGCAGCCGTGGCAGTCGCTCTGGGCCTCGCAGCCATGCCTGTGCTGGCGCAGAACGGCGCCACCGTCGGCAACACCGTGCAGACCGTCGAAGTCACTGGTATCCGCGCCTCGATGGCGAAATCGCTGGCGGTCAAGCGCGACTCCGCCGCCAACGTCGAGGTGATCACCGCCGAAGACGTCGGCAAGATGCCGGACAAGAACATCGCCGACTCGCTGCAGCGCCTGCCGGGCGTGGCGGTGCGCACCGACTACGACGAAGCGGAAAAAGTGTCGATGCGCGGCACCAACCCCGACATGTCGCTGATCCTGTTCAACGGCCACACCGTCTCCGGCGGCGACTGGTACGTCGGCGACCAGGCATCCAGCAGCCGCTCGACCAGCCTGTCGCTGGTCCCGTCCTCGGTCCTGAACCAGGCCATCGTTTACAAGACCTCGCAGGCCGACATCGTCGACGGCGGCCTGTCCGGCACCATCAACGTCACCACCCGCAAGCCGCTGCAGCAGAAGGAACGCATCGGCGGCGTGGTCAGCGTCGGCACCAGCTACGCGACCCTGCCGGGCAAATACGGCCCCGACATGAACGGCGTCATCAACTGGAAGAACGAGTCGAACACCTTCGGCTTCATCTTCCAGGGCTTCGCCGAGAAGCGCTACGTGCGCCGCGATTCGTCCTCGCGCCTGGCCTACGGCACCAGCAGCGGCTGGGACGTGATCAACACCAGCACCATGAAGGGCATCACCGACGAATCGCTGGCCGGCACCGGCCTGAAGGCGTCCGACCTGAACGGCGTGCGCATGCCGGGTTCGATGGCGACCGAATTCGTCGAAGGCGTGCGCGACCGCAAGGGCGGCGTGCTGTCGCTGGAGTTCAAGCCGAACCAGGACCTGGACGTCACGCTGACCGGCTTCCACTCGTCGATGAACGCGAATAACTACGGCCGCCTGAAGGCCGGCGCGATGTACTCGATGCTGCTGGGTAAAGCCTCGCTGGCGGACGGCGCCACCGGCGCCACCGCGCCGAACACCAACGCCACCGGCCAGCCGGGCGGCGCGCAGGTGTACGCCTCGATCAAGAACCCGGTGATCGTCAACGAAACCACCTTGTACGGCGACACCATCCGCGTGCTCAAGAGCGCCGACATCATGTTCCCGGCCGGGACCGTGCCGCAGTACATTGGCAACACCGAGGGCTTCTACCGCGACGGCGCCAACGCCACCAGCTCCTTCCTGGACCTGAACGGCAGCTGGCGCGTCAACGACGACCTGATGCTGAAGACCCTGCTGTCGACCACCCGCGGCGTCGGCAAGACCGACGCCGACCAGGGCCTGACCTACGCCAGCTTCGGCACCGGCACCTCGTATTCGCTCGGCGACGTGCACGATGCGCCTTTCGTGAAGTACTACGGCACCGGCATCACCCCGGACCAGCTGGTCGGACGCACGATCTCGGGCCTGAAGACCCGCGACCGCGAAGTCAGCGGCCAGATCGACGGCGAATACAAGCTCGAAAAAGGCTGGGTGCAATCGCTCGCGGGCGGCCTGCGCTACGCCGACCACCACCGCGACAGCGAGCGCCGCTATCCGGCCTACCACGTGCCGCTCGTGGTGAACGGCGCGCTGGCGGCCCAGGGACCGACCACCACCATCCCGTGGCCGTCGGACTTCGGCAATGGCCTGAACGGCCCGGCCGGCTGGGACAACACCGGCTACACCTTCCCGCCGGAAGTGCTGCAGCAATACTTCGCGACCAACACCAAGGAAACCAGCGACCAGTACGAGCGCCGCATCGCCTCCGAACTGCACATGCGCGAGCGCCAGACCTCGGGCTACCTGATGGCCAACCTGGAACACGGCGCCCTGTCCGGCAACGTCGGCCTGCGCTACGTGCAGACCCGCGTCAACGCCGACATCCCGACCCCGATCCCGGCCGGCGTGTGCCAGCGTTCGGCGCCGAACCAGCCGGCGATCCCGTGCCCGGCCATCCCGGGCGCGATCACCACCGCGGGCGACTTGCAGGCATATTACGACGACCAGACCAAGTACCCGTTCAACCCGCTGGCCGGCAACATCTACTACTTCGCCAAGACCGACAAGAAGTTCCACAACCTGCTGCCGAGCCTGAACCTGCGCTATGAGCTGGACAAGGACATGCTGCTGCGTTTCGGCGCCAGCCGCACCATCGGCCGCCAGAACTACAACATCCTCGGCGCCGGCCTCGGGACCCCGGTCTGCGACGCCCAGGGCTGCCACGTGACCGGTCCGAATCCGGACCTGCATCCGCTCACCTCGGATAACCTCGACCTGTCCTGGGCCTGGTATTTCGCGCGCCGTTCGATGGTGGGCGTCGACCTGTTCTACTCGAAGATCGACGGCTACGTGAAGACCGGCACCACCGGCGGCTCCAGCATCGACCTGTACGATTCGCAATCGGGCGGCCTGAAGACCTATGCGATCAACACCTCGAGCCAGCAGGGCGCACGCATCGGCGGCATCGAGCTGTCCTACGAGCAGCCGTTCGGGAACACCGGCTTCGGCTTCACCAGCAACGTAAGCCGCGCCAAGACCAAGGTCGACGACGGCCGTCCGATGGTCGGCGCTTCCGAGTGGGCCGCCAACCTGGGCGGCTACTACGAGAACGACAAGGTCTCGCTGCGCCTGGTGGCGAACTACCGCAGCGAGTACGTCAACAGCAGCACGGCGCCGGCGCCGACCGCGAACAGCCAGGGCTTCTCGACCGTGCAGGGCATCCTGATGCCGTCCGCGCCGACCATGGCCGCGCCGGTGACCACGCTGGCGTTCAACGGCAGCTACAACCTGACGCCGGACCTGTCGCTGTCCTTCATCGCCACCAACCTCACGAACGTGCGCCGTGCCTACTATCGCTACAGCGAAGACGAGCAGCAGAAGCTGGACGTGAGCGGCCGCCAGTACTACGTGAACCTGCGCTACAAGTTCTAAGCGGGATCCGGTTCCGTTGCAGTACCAAGGGGAGCTCCGGCTCCCCTTTTTTTCGGAGTGTGCGTCACCTAACGGTGCCGGACCGTGGGTTTCGATAAGATGAAAGCGTTGAGTGAGGACGCCAGCGATCTTCCGCAGGCCGCCAACTATCTCGACAGGTCAGCCGGTCGCCTCGAGGATCGGCACCAGATTCCACGCCCTTCGGGAAACGGAGATTGCCCATGTCGACGCCAGTGACGAATCATCCACCCAAGCACCTCGTGCGCGAGTATCTCGAGCGACGCACGAAGGAAAGCGCACCGCCGCCGACGCCGGAAGAGATCCGGCGCCAGCTCGGCTGGGGGATGCTGATGCATTCGTACGACGACGACAAGATGGGCGGCTCCCGCACCTGAGGTCATCACCCCGCAATACAGGAGAACGCCATGACCAAGAAAATCGGCAGCAAGCACGTCGCCCAGCACCGCGGCAAGAAGGAACGCGCCGAAATCCGCAAGACCAACATCGCCCGCGAAGCGGTCAAGCAGGCCATCGCCTCGGCGAAGTACCGCAACCAGCAGAAGGGCCGGCCGACCGCGGTCATGGCAGCGCCCGCCGCCTGATTCGCGTCCCCGCATCGAAGCCCGCCCCGGCAACGCGGCGGGCTTTTTTGCGTCCGCCGTTCGCCGCTCACGCCGCCGTTCACCGCGCAGTTCACCGCGCAGCTCACCGATCTCCCGCCGCCGTTCACCGAAAACCGCTTCCGCCCGCTGGCCATCCTCGTATATCTTGTCGTCATTCCAACAAGGAGGACATATGGACAGCGAAGCTTCCTATCACCTGCGGCGCCAGGTCCTGTGGGGACTGCTGCTGATCGGGCTCGGCGTGGCGTTCCTGCTCGACCAGTTCGACATCTACGAGATCGACCAGCTGTGGCACTACGCGCCGCTGCTGCTCGTCATCGTCGGCATCAACCAGACCATCGGCTATCCGAGCGCACGCGAATTCGTCAACGGCCTGTGGACCGTCTTCATCGGCCTGTGGCTGTTCGCCGTGTTCGAAGGCCTGTTCGGCCTGAACTGGTTCAACAGCTGGCCGCTGTTCATCATCGTCGGCGGCATCGGCATGGCCGTGAAGCCGATCGCCGAGCGCCGCTTCGGCGCCAATCCGGACCGCACCCGCCAGGGCTGCTTCAGCAACAAGGGAGACCGCCATGGACAATGACGACACCCGCACCCGGCCCAGCGCCAGCGGGCAGGTGGTGATCGGCCTGCTGGTGGTGGCCTTCGGCGTGCTGTTCCTGCTCGATAACCTGAACATCATCTACCTGCACCACGTGATCTTCTTCTGGCCGCTGGCCTTCATCATGTCGGGCCTGGTGGCGCTGTTCAGCGACGGACCCCGCAGCGGGCGCATCACCGGCGTCGTGCTGATCGCGATCGGCGTGGCGATGACCCTGAACCGGCTCGGCTACGGCTTCATCGGCTGGCGCACCTTCTGGCCGCTGGTGATGATCGGCCTGGGCGGCCTGATCCTGTACCGCACGCTCGGCGGCGGGCGCGTGGTCCAGGTTCGCACCGGCCCCTACACCAAGGACGACGCCAAGGCCGACAACGTGGTCGACATCACCGCCATCCTCGGCGGCTTCGAACGGCGCTCGAGCACGCCGGACTTTCGCGGCGGCGAGATCACCGCGATCATGGGCGGCTGCGCGCTCGACCTGCGCGAAGCCGGGCTTGCGAACGAGGCCGTGATCAACGTGTTCGCGATCTGGGGCGGAATCACCATCAAGGTGCCGCCCGACTGGACCGTGGTCCTGCACGGCACCCCGGTAATGGGCGGGTTTACCGAAAAGACCGCGCGTCCGCCGGACAACCGCAAGCGCCTGGTGGTCAGCGGCTACGCCATCATGGGCGGGGTCGAGGTCCGCAACTGAGGCGGCGCCCGGGGAGAACACAGCGATGCCCGTGACCTCGCGCTGGTATGCGGCGCTGCTCTACCTGCTGGCCTGGCTGATGCTGGGCCTGGCGACGAGCGCGCTGCTGGCCGCCGGCGGCGTCGGCTGGGGCGCCAGCCTGCTGTTCGCGGTGCCGCTGGCGGTCGTGTACGCGAACGCCACCGCCTTCTCCGCCTATTACGTGTGCCGCGCCTACCCGATCCGCCAGAAGCATCCGGCGGCGATCGTCGGCGGGGTCGGCATGACGGCGGCCTGCGCGGCGGCGCTGTGGTGCGCGATCGGTTCGGCGTGGGCGGCGCTGCTGCGCGCCTTCGCGCCCGAGGGCATGTTCTTCGAACTCGATGCGGCGCGGCTGCTGACGATGTTCGCGCTGGGCGTGATCCTGTACGGGCTGGCGGCCGCGGTCAACTACCTGCTGATCGAGGCCGAGCGGGTGCGCATGCTGGAGACCCGGGAGCTGGAGACGCGCCTGATGGCACAGGATGCCGAGCTGCGCATGCTGCGCACGCAGGTCGATCCTCACTTCCTGTTCAACAGCCTGAACTCGATCAGCGCACTGACCTCGATCGACCCCGGCGCGGCGCGCGCGATGACGCTGCGGTTGGCCGATTTTTTCCGCCACAGCCTGAACCTGCACGCGGACCGCAAGGTGGGGCTGGCGCGCGAGCTGGCGCTGGTGCGCGACTTCCTGGCGATCGAGCAGGTGCGCTTCGGCGAGCGACTGCGCTTCGACGCCGAGGCCACGCCGGAAGCCCAGGCCTGCCTGGTGCCGCCAATGCTGCTGCAGCCGCTGGTCGAGAACGCGGTCAAGCACGGCATCGGCCAGTTGATCGAGCCGGGGCTGATCCGCATCCACGCCGCGCGCGCCGGCTCGCTGCTGCGCATCGTGGTCGAGAACGACGTCGACCCGGACGCCGTCTGCGCGCGCGGCGCCGGCGTCGGGCTGGAGAATGTGCGGCGGCGCCTGGCCGCGGCCTATGGCATCGACGCCAGCGCCCACTGGAGCAGGGAAGCGCGCCTGTTCCGGGTCGAGCTGGCGCTGCCGGCCGAAACCATCGAAGCACAACAGGAGGCTTGAAGGCATGCGTGTGATCATCGTGGACGACGAACAGCTGGCGCGGGCGGTGCTGCGCGAGCACCTGGCGGCCTATCCCGACGTGGAGATCGTCGGCGAA
Source organism: uncultured Massilia sp. (assembly GCA_913778765.1). GTDB lineage: Bacteria > Pseudomonadota > Gammaproteobacteria > Burkholderiales > Burkholderiaceae_D > Telluria. The sequence goes on from CAJYXO010000274.1 coordinate 14,614, forward strand.
TGCGCGAACGGTTTCGAGGCCGTCAAGGCGATCGCCGAGCTGGCCCCGGACCTGGTCTTCCTCGACATCCAGATGCCGAAGCTGGATGGCTTCGAGGTGGTCGAACTGGCGGGAGCAAAGACACAGTACGTGTTCGTGACCGCCTACGACCAGTTCGCGCTGCGCGCCTTCGAAGTGCATGCGCTCGACTACCTGCTCAAGCCGTTTTCGCGCGAGCGCCTGGAGCAGGCCGTGGCGCATGCGCGCGAACGCATCGGCAGTCCGCAGGCCGGCCTGGCGGCGTCGGGCGCGGTGGCGGCGGCGCAGGAAGCCGCGCAGCGGCGCACGCCGCTCGAACGCATCCTGATCCGCGATGGCGCCCGCGTGCAGGTGATTCCGGCCGCGCAGATCGACTACATCGAGGCGCAGGACGATTACGTGCAGGTGGTGGCAAGCGGCAAGGCCTGGCTGAAGAGCCAGCGCCTGGCCGAGCTGGAAGAGCAGCTCGATCCGGGCGCCTTCCTGCGCGTGCACCGTTCTTATATCGTCAGCCTGGCGGCGATCGAACGCATCGACCCGCAGGGCAAGGATGGACATTGCGCGGTGCTGCGCGGCGGGGCGCGCATTCCGGTCAGCCGCGGCGGCTACCAGAAGCTCAGGGAGCTGATGCGTTAAGAGCGCGCACCCACGTGCCACCAGCGCGGCAGCAGGTCGAGCACTTCCGGCCGCGCGAAGCGGTCGTCGATCAGCCACACGGTGCCGCGGTCCGACTCGGTGCGGATCACGCGGCCGGCCGCCTGCACCACCTTCTGCAGTCCGGGATATAGATAGGCGTAGTCGTAGCCGGCGCCGAACATCGCCTGCAGGCGCTCGCGCAGCTGTTCGTTGACCGGGTTCACCTGGGGCAGGCCGAGGGTGGCAACAAAAGCGCCAATCAGGCGCGCGCCCGGCAAATCGATACCTTCGCCGAAGGCGCCGCCCAGCACGGCGAAGCCGATGCCCCTGCCGTCAAGGGTAAATCGATCCAGGAACGCAGTGCGCTCCATCTCGCTCATGCGGCGCGACTGGCGCCAGGTGGGAATCTCGGGATGGCGCTGGGCCAGCATGTCGGCGGCCTGCTCGAGGTAGTCGAAGCTGCTGAAGAAGGCCAGGTAGTTGCCGGGCAGGTTTGCGTACTGGCGCGCCATCAGGTCGGCGATCGGCGCCAGCGAGCTTTTCCTGTGCTGGTAGCGGGTCGAGATCCCGCGCGCCACTTCGACCTTCAGCTGGCTCGCCACGAAGGGCGAGTCGACGTCGATCCAGGCCGTGTCCTCGGGCATGCCGAGCAGGTCGGCGAAGTAGTGCCAGGGACTGAGCGTGGCCGAGAACAGCGTGGTCGAATGTGCGAGCGCGAAGCGCGGCTTCAGGAAGGGGGCCGGCACCAGGTTGCGGATCGCCAGCTCGGTGTCGCGCTCATCGAGGCGGGTGAGGTCGAACATCGAGTGTTCGCCGAAGGATTCGGCCAGGCGCTGGAACTGCAGGGCGTCGAAGTAGAATTCCTGCAGAGCCGGATCCAGGCCTTCGGGGAAGGCCGCCATGTGCTCGGTGATGGCGCTGGTGGCGTTCTGCAGGCTGTCGAGCAGCTTTTGCGGGATCGCTTCCAGCACCTGATACTTCAAAGGCGCGGCTTTGCCGGCCTCGGTCCAGGCGCGGCCGATCTTTTCCAGCGGCTTCTGCAGGCCAGGGGGGGCCACGCTGCGCGCCGCGCGCAGTCCGCCGCGCGCCAGTGAAGCGCTGTACATGCCGCGGGCGCGCGAGACCAGGTTGTGGGCCTCGTCGGCCAGCACGCTGACGCGCCAGCCGCGTTCCAGCGCCAGCGCGTACAGCATCGCGCCGCCGTCGAACCAGTAGTTGTAGTCGCCGACGATCATGTCGCTCCAGCGCGCCATCTCGCTGCCCAGGTAGTAGGGACAGACCTCGTGCGCCAGGCCGATCTCGCGCAGGGCTTCGCGGTCCAGCAGCGGTGCGCCAAGTGCGGCGGCGCGCGCGGCCGGCAGGCGGTCATAGAAGCCGCGCGCCAGCGGACAGGACTCGCCGTGGCAGGCTTTGTCCGGGTGCTCGCAGGCCTTGTCGCGCGCCGTCAGTTCCAGCACGCGCAAGGGGATGCTGCCGCCGGCTTTCAGGGTCGTCGCCGCATCCAGGGCCAGGCGCCGGCCCGGCGTCTTCGCGGCCAGGAATACCAGCTTGTCGATGTTTTCCTTCGGCGCCGCCTTCCACGCCGGGAACATGGTGCCGAGGGTCTTGCCGATGCCGGTCGGGGCCTGGGCCAGCAGGCAGCGCTTGGCGGCGTTGGCGCGGAACACGGCTTCGGCGAGCTGGCGCTGGCCCGGGCGGAAATCGGCGTGCGGGAAGCGCATGTCGACGAGCGCGGCGTTGCGGGCGTCGCGGTGGCGCATTTCCTGTTCGGCCCAGGCGATGAAGCGGCTGCAATGGTCGTCGAAGATCGCCTTCAGTTCGGCGCGCGAGCGGGTCTCGCGCAGGCTGGTTTCCTGCTGGCTGCCGATGTCGAAGTAGACCAGGGCCAGGTCGACCTGGTCCATGTCGAGCTGCTCGCACATCAGGTGGCCGTAGACGCGCAGCTGGGCCCAGTGCAGATGGCGGTGGTTGTCGGGGATGCTGGTGAACTGGCCGCGGTAGGTCTTGACTTCCTCGATCAGGTTCTGGTCCGGATCGTAGCCGTCGGCGCGGCCGCGCACGTGCAGCAGGCCGTAGTCGCCCTCGAGCGTGACTTCGGGCCGGTAATGCTCGCCGCGGCGCGACGCCACCACGGCATGGCCGGCGATGCCTTCGAGGGCGGTCGGCGAGGGCGTGAAGCGCAAATCGAGGTCGCCCTGCTTGGCGGTGAACTCGCACAGCGCCCGCACCGCCACCGTGTAGCCGGTCAAGCCGCTTCCTGCCACTGCAGGTAGCACACCGTGACCGGCATGCCGTGCTCGCGGCAGTACTCGATCCAGCGCAGCTGGTTGTCCTGCAGGCGGTCGCCGGGGCCCTTCACTTCGATCATCTCGTAGCGGCCTTCTTCCGGCCAGAACTGGATCAGGTCCGGGAAGCCGGTGCGGTTGTCCTTCACGTCCTGCAGGATGCGCAGGAACCACAGCTTCAGGTGGGCCGCCGGGATGCAGCGCAGCGCCAGTTCGAGGATCGCGCGATCCAGGTAGTCCCAAGCCACGAAGGGCGACTGCAGGCCGGCCTTGGCATCCCAGGTGGCGAGGATGGCGTCGAGGTGGCTGCCGTCGTCCAGGCGCGCCAGGCAGGCGTCGAACTCGCGCGCGCGGCGCTGCTGGAAGTCGGGGCTGTACAGGTCGGCCGGGCCGCGGTGGAAAGGGTGGAAGAAGGCGCCGGGGATGGCGGCGAACACCGCCGGCCAGCACAGCAGCCCGAACAGGGTATTCGCCAGCGTGTTCTCGACGTAGAACACGGGCGCGTCGATGCGGTGCAGGTGTTCCAGCACCACGCCTTCGACGCGCCATTCGCCATTCGGGACGGGCAGGTTGAGGTCGAGCCGCGCCGGCTTGACGGCACGCCGCGGCGCCGTTTTCGCATGACCGAGCTTGCGCGCCAGGCGCGGTCCGATGCGCAGCAGGTGCTGGCGTTCGGCTTCGCTTTCCGGGGCCGCGCTGGCTTCGCAGAACAGCGCATAGGCCTGGTCGAACTTCTCGTCCTTCTCGAGCACGCGCATGGCGCGCGAGCGGGCGCCGGGGAAGCGGCATTCGGCATACACGGCGTGCGCCGCTTCCCAGTCCTTGTCCTTCTCCAGCTGCTGGCCGATGCGGAACAGCAGGCGCTCGCGGCGGGAGTCCAGCCAGTCGTTGCCGAAGCTGTGGCGCGGCACCTCCTGGATCAGCGTGAGCAGCTGCGTGCGCAGCTCCTCCGCGCCCGGTTCGAGCGCGTCGAAGCGTTCGCGGCAGGCGTGCAGCTGCAGGTAGTGCTCGATGTCCTGGCGCGAGCGGAAACCGCGCGAGGCGCTTGAAAATTCGACCTGCTCATAGCGGAACAGGCCGAGGTCGGACAGCACGAATTCGGTCCAGTCCTGGCGCAGGTTGCCGAAGAAGATCAGGCGCAGGCGGTCGCACAGGGGTTTCACGCGAATCGCGAACACGGTATCGACGCAGCCCGGATACCAGGCCGAGAAGGCACGCGGCTCGCCATGCCGCTCGCGCAGGGCTTCCAGCTGGTCGGGCTTGCGCGCGTTTTTCAGCGGCGCGCCGAGGGCGAAGGCGTCGAGGATTTCCGGCTTGACCAGCAGCTCGAAGAGTTCGTCGATATCGATGACGGGGTCGGACACGATCCAGCCGGTCGGCAGCAGGTCCTGCGCCGCGGCGACCGGGCAGCCGATTTCCGGGTAGTTCAGCTTACTGGCGCGGAACAGGCTGCCCTTGCGCATCACCATGCGCACGAACAGGGCTTGCGCCGGACGCGGCAGGCGGGCGAAAGCGGCGATGAAGGCCTGCTCGTCCTCGTCGAGGAGGTCGGCGTAGCGCTGGGCGATCCAGTCCAGCACACGCTGGAAGTTGTCCAGATAATAAAACTCGTTTTCCAGAACCCTGATCATATCCCACCGTACTGTAGCTTTATACAGTATAGCGGGACGCCGCCGCTTTACCCAGCAGTAGCGGCGCTTTTTTGCGACGGCGTGGCTTTTACGGCTTACGCGCGGCTTCCTCCGCTTCCTGGCGCGCGGCCGCGTGCTGGATGATGGCCGATATCAAGGCGACATCGGTGTCGAGCGCCGGGGCCGCCGGTTTGACCGCGGCAGCCTGGCGCCGGCTGCGTGCGGCGGCCTCGGCGTGGGCCAGGGAGCGGGCCGCACGCGGCGCCGTTTTCGCGGCAGTGGCGTGCGCGGTCGGGCGCGGCGGATCGCGCGGGACGCTTTGCGCGGCGATCCGGCCTGCGGCCTGCCGGGGCGGCAACGGACGGGCTGCCGGCGGAACCGCTGCCGGCGCTGCCAGGGCTGCTGCCGGGACTGCGCCTGCCGTGGCCGGCGCCACCGTCAGCGTCGCCGCGTCCGCCTCGGTATCGGAGGGCGGCGCGAGGTCGACGATGGCGGCGCCGGCGGCGCTGGCTGCGTTGCTGCCCGCGGCGGTCTTCGACGCTGTCAGCGGCGCGTTGCCGACCGTCTCGTCGACGGTTTCAATGACCGGCGCGGGCGGCTTGATCGAGCCGGCCAGCGCGGTATCGACCGCGGCCGGCCGGGCAGTGTGGACCAGCCAGGCCAGGGCGCCGGCCAGCGCGCAGGCCAGCACACCGCCGGCGCCGTACCAGAAGCGCGGCGAGCGGTCGAGGACGCTGCGCAGCATGCGGCGCCGCAGCGGCCCCTTGGCCTGGCGGTCGAGCATGTCGAGAATATTCACTTCGCTGCCCGAGCGGCGCCCTGAAGACATCAGGTTCGGACGCCGCGTTCCGGGTTGATCTTCGTCTGTAGGGCGCACCGTGGTCCTCCTAAGATTGGTCACTATCCAATTAGAAACAAACCGGAGAAGCGGATGCTGATCTTCCTCGCCCTTTTGTATTTTTGTCTTGCTTGCAGCCTGATCTGGCTGGCATGTTTTCCCGCCGGCCGCGCTTCCATCCTGCAATTGCTGGGCGGGCTGCAGCGGCGCCTGCAGCTGCGCGCCGGCGCCTGGCGCGATTCGGGCGGCGCGGCGCTGCGCGAAGCCGGTCCCGGCCTGCGCTGGCGCTGGCGCCTGCGCGCGGGCGAGGTGAGGCGCTGGCTCAAGAAGCATCGCGCCTTCGTCGCCGTCGCGCTGCCGCTGGTGCTGATCCCGCCGCTGGTAGCGCTGCTGAACCGCAAGCCCGACATGCTGCCCGGCTACGAGCCGACGGACACCGTGGTCGACGCCCAGGTCGCGGCCCTGCTGAAGGGCGAGCAGCTGGTGCCGCCGGCCTCGCTGCCGCCGGTCGCCTTCAACACCCGCGAAGTCGAGCTGGTGCGGCCGATGCTGGTCGACGCCAGCCGCAACTGGGGCCTGATGCATCCCGACTTCAACCAGCGCCTGCTGCTCGTGTTCCGCATCATGAAGGAAAAATATGGCTATGAGATGGCGCTGCTGGAGGGCTACCGCAGCCCGGCGCGGCAGGACTTGTTGGCAAAAATGGGATCGGCGGTGACGAATGCGCGCGCCTTCCAGAGCTGGCACCAGTACGGCCTGGCTGCGGACTGCGCATTTCTGCGCGACGGCAAGCCGGTGATCTCGGAAAAGGATCCATGGGCCATGCGCGGCTACCAGCTGTACGGCGAGGTGGCGGAATCGGTGGGCCTGACCTGGGGCGGGCGCTGGACCATGATGGACTTCGGCCATACCGAGTTGCGCCTGCGCGGGGTCATGAAACACTGATTGGCCACTTCGCCACACCGACCCGAGCCATTGTCTCAGGTCAACAATCCGCGCGGAAATAGTGACACCATTGCCTGTGGCATTCCATTCAACTCTCTGAACCGAACCCACTATGGCCCGACTCTGGCAGTTCCTCACCAACAGCCGCGTATTGGCCGTGATCGGCATTGCCGCCCTGGCGGCGATCCTTTTGCTCGGCGCGGAATCGCTCGAAGTGGCGGCCATCTGGGCCGGGCTCGCCGGCCTGCTGCTGCTGGCCGCCTGGGGCAGCTGGTGGCTGGCGCGCGGCTGGCTGCGCAAGCGCGCCGGCGCCCGCCTGAGCGAAGCCATCGTCACCCAGGCCGATGCGCCCCAGCGCAACGATGCGCAAGTGCTGCGCACCGGGATGCTGGAGGCGATCAATACCATCAAGACCTCGAAGCTGGGACTGACGCGCGGCGCCCAGGCCCTGTACGAGCTGCCCTGGTACATGATCATCGGGAACCCGGCGGCCGGCAAGAGCAGCGCCATCAAGCACTCCGGCCTGACCTTCCCGATCCCGGGCAGCAAGGCGGTGCAGGGCGTGGGCGGCACGCGCAACTGCGACTGGTTCTTCACCACCGACGGCATCCTGCTCGATACCGCAGGCCGCTATTCGGTGGTCGAAGCCGACCGCGCCGAGTGGTTCAGCTTCCTCGACCTGCTGCGCCGGCACCGGCGGCGCGCGCCGATCAACGGCATCATCATCGCCGTCAGCGTGGCCGAACTGGCGGGCGGCTCGCCGGAAGCCTCGATCGAGCTGGCCAAGAGCCTGCGCACGCGGGTCCAGGAATTGACCGAGCGCCTCGGCGTGCATGCGCCGGTGTACGTGGTCTTCACCAAGGCCGACCTGATCGCCGGCTTCTCCGACTTCTTCCACGACGCCGAACGCGGCGAACGCGACCGGGTCTGGGGCGCGACCCAGCGCTACAACCGCCGCAGCACGCCACAGGACGTGCTGGGCTTCTTCGATGCGCACTTCGACGAGCTGTACGACGGCCTGAAGGAGATGAGCCTGGCCACCATGGCCGGCAACCGCAGCGCGGCGATGCGTCCGGGCGTATTTACCTTCCCGCTCGAATTCGCCTCGCTCAAGCCGCACCTGCGCGCCTTCCTGGCCACCTTGTTCGAAGAGAATACCTGGCAGTTCAAGCCCGTCATGCGCGGCTTCTATTTCACCAGCGCGCTGCAGGAAGGCGCGGTCGAGAACCTGTCCTCGCGCCGCGTCGCCACACGCTTCGACTTGCAGCTGAAGGGTGGGGAGCACAAGGGCGCGCAGCAGGAAGAGCAGTCCGGCTTCTTCCTGCTCGAGCTGTTCCGCAAGGTGATCTTTGCCGATAAAGAGCTGGTCAAGCGCTACACCAGCCCGCACGCCACGCGCCTGAAGACCGCGGCCTTCTTCGCCGCCACCGTGCTGCTCGGCTGCGCACTGGGCGGCTGGAGCTGGTCCTACATGGGCAACCGCCAGCTGGTCGCCAACGTCCAGGTGGACCTCGACAAGGTCAGCAAGCTGCAGGCGAAGGGCAACGGCCTGCAGGCGCGACTGGAAGCGCTCGACATCCTGCAGGACCGCATCGAGCAGCTCGAAAAGTACCTGGACGACCAGCCCTGGGCGCTGTCCTTCGGCCTCTACCAGGGCGAGGCGCTGGAACGCAAGCTGCGCGACGAATATTTTGCCGGCGTGCGCGAGGTGATGGTGCTGCCAGTGACCGGCGCCATCGAGTCGCTGCTGGCCGAGATGAACGCCAACGCCTCCCAGCTCGATCCGAACGCCCAGGCCGCCCCCGGCGCCAAGCCGGGCCAGCCCTACCAGGACGTCTCGGCCACCAACGTCGGCGACGCCTACAACGCGCTGAAGACTTACCTGATGCTGGCCGATAAGAGCCACGCCGAGCCCGGCCACCTGAACGACCAGCTGACCCGCTACTGGCGCGTGTGGCTGCAGGCGAACCGCGGCGCCATGCCGAAGGAGCAGATGATCCGCAGCGCCGAGCGCCTGATGACCTTCCACTTGTCGCACATCCAGGACCCGGCCTGGCCGCAGATCACGCCCAAACTCAGCCTGCTCGACACGGCGCGCGACAACCTGCGCCGCGTGGTGCGCGGCACGCCGGCGCGCGAGCGCGTCTACGCCGACATCCGCACCCGCGCCGCGACCCGCTTCCCGGCGGTGACGGTGGCGCGCATCGTCGGCGAGCAGGACCAGGCGCTGGTGGTCGGCAGCCACGCGGTGGCGGGCGCCTTCACCCGCGACGCCTGGGAAAAGTTCGTCACCGGCGCCATCCGCGAAGCCTCGAACCGCGAGCTGCAGAGCACCGACTGGGTGCTGAAGACGGCGGCCAAGGACGACCTGACCCTGGAAGGCAGCCCGGAGCAGATCCAGAAAGCGCTGATCGACCTGTACAAGGCCGATTATGCGAAGGAGTGGGGCAAGTTCATGCAGGGCGTGACGATCGCCGACCTGAACGGCTTCGAAGCCAGCGTGCAGGCCATGAACCGGCTCGGCGACCCGCAGGCGTCGCCGCTGGCCAAGGTGCTCAGGACGGTCTACGACGAAACCTCCTGGGACGACCCGAGCCAGGCGCGCGTCGACCAGGCCAAGCTGAAGCGCGGCGTGCTGGCGTGGTTCCGCGAAGTCGTGCTGCGCCGTACGCCGAGCGAGGCGCGCCAGATTGCGGATGCGGCGGCGCCCATGCCGAATGCCGCGGGCACTGTCGGCATGGCAGGCGCGCCGGCGGCCGGCGTGGTGGGCCGCGAGTTCGCCGGCGTCGCCCGCCTGGTCGGCAAGAAGGAGAAGGACGCGTCGCTGATGACCGGCTACCTGGACGCGCTGTCGAAGCTGCGCTCGCGCCTGAACCAGCTGAAGAACCAGGGCGATCCGGGCCCCGGCGCCAAGCAGCTGATGCAGCAGACGCTCGAAGGCAACGGCTCCGAGCTGGCCGAGGCCCTCAAATACGTCGACGAGCAGATGCTGACCGGGATGACCGATGCGCAGAAGCAGATGCTGCGCCCGCTGCTGGTGCGGCCGCTGGTGCAGACCTTCGCCATGATCGTGCTGCCGTCCGAATCCGAGATCAACAAGACCTGGCAGGCGCAGGTGGTGGAGCCCTTCCAGAAGACGCTGGCCGGCAAGTCGCCGTTCTCGCCAGGCGCGCAAATGCAGGCCACGGCCGGCGAGATCGGCCAGGTGTTCGGTCCCGAAGGCGCGGTTGCGAAGTTCGTGTCCACGACCATGGGCCCGTTGGTGGTGCGGCGCGGCGACGTGCTCTCGAGCCGCACCTGGGCCGACATTGGCGTGACCCTGGCGCCGCAGGTGGTGAGCGGCTTTCCGGGCTGGGTAGCGCCGCTGTCCGCCAACGGCGTCGCTACCGGCGGCGGTCCGCAGACCGTGTTCCAGCTGCTGCCGATGACGGCGGCCGGCGTCACCGAGTACACCATCGAGATCGACGGCCAGCAGCTCCGTTACCGGAATACGCCGCCAGCCTGGGTGAATATGGTGCACCCGGGGCCGCAGGGCGCGAGTGGGGCCAAGGTCAGCGCTGTTACCTTCGATGGTCGCACGGTCGAGCTGGTCAATGAGCCAGGCGAGCAAGGCCTGACAAAGCTGATGGCCGCTGCCGTTACGAAGAAACTGGGGCCTGGCTTGGGCGAGCTGCGCTGGACCTATGGCGGTACGACGGTGGGGGTCACGCTGAAGCTGGTCAGCAGCGCTGCAAGCAATAGCGACGGCCAGGCCAGCCGCGGCTTCAGCGGCCTGCGCCTGCCCGACACCGTGGTCGGCCGCGCCGCCGCCGGCGCCGGCGCCGGCAACCCGCAACTGGCCGGAGCCGCACAATGACGCGCGTGCCTACCTCGAGCCGGTTCGGCTACTTCGGCAAGATTCCCGCGCGCAGCGACTTCGTCAAAGTGGCCGACGACCAGCCGGTGGTCGGCATGCTGGACGACTGGCTGGCCCAGGTCATGACCCGCCTGCCCGCCGATCCGCGCTGGAAGATCTATTATGACGCTTCGCCGCCGGTCAGCTTCGCCTTCGTCGGGCCCGGCCGCCGCCACGCCGTCGCCGGCCACCTGGTGGCGAGCCGCGACCAGTCCGGGCGCCGCTTTCCCTTCCTGATGATGCGCACCGTCGACGTGCCGGAGCCGGAAGCCTTCGTCGCACGCTGCCCGCTGGCCTTCGGTCCGCTGTGGGAATTCCTCGGGACGATGGCGCCGCGTGTGATCGAGAGCGAGGATCCCGGCCCGCACCTGCATGCGATCGCCGAAGCCCTGGTCGGCCTCGGCGAGCACGATGCGCAGCTGGACGAGTTCCTGGCCGCGTCCACCGTCAGCTCCCTGTCGGGCGCGCTGGAACTGGAAGCGAACCGCCTGATCCTCGGCCTGGGCCTGCTGCTGCAGCCGGTCATGCACAGCCGCCCGGCGGCGCTGCAGAAAAGCCTGGTGCTGCCGCTGCCCAAGCTCGGCGATGCCGCGGTGCGCTGCCAGGTGGCGGCGTTCTGGCTGGAGCTGGTCACGCCCTTCATCCGCCGTACCGCCTTCGACCTGGTGCTGTTCCTGACCACCGTGGGGCAGCAGCCGGTGCTGGTGATCGGCTTCGGCGGCGCGGCAAGCGAGACCCTGCACGGCATCGTCGATCCGCTGGCCGGCCGCGAGCAGCAGGTGCAGCTGGTCGACAACGGCTGGATCGACGAGCAGATCGGCATCGACATCGACGTGCGCGCGCTGGCCAGCTACCTCGAGCAGCCGATGCTGCCGCTGCGCCTGGCGCGCGAACTGTTCCTCAAGACTTTCATCGGAGCCGCGACGTGAAGCCTTTGACTATCCTTTTTGCCGCCGGCCTGGCCGCGGCGCCCGTCCTGGCGCTGGCCGACAACCCGGTTCCCGCTGCCGCCGCCGCCGCACCGATCGTGGTCTCCGGCACCGTCGCCGACGATGCCAGCAAGGCCTTCCTGCTCGCGCGCCTGCGCGCCGTGTACGGCAACGAGCGCGTGGTCGACCAGTTGGCGGTCGGGCGGGTCTCGGCGCCGCCGAACTGGAACGAGCACGTGGCCAGGCTGATCGGGCCGAACCTGAAACTGGTCACGCGCGGCCAGCTGCAGGTGGACGGCAACAGCGTCAGCCTGCGCGGCGACGTCGCCAGCGAAGCGCAGAAGCAGCAGATTGCCGGCGAACTGGCGATGAACCTCGATGCCAGCTACACCGTGAACAACGGCCTGCGCGTGGCGGCGTCGGAGCAGGGCATGCTGGACGCCGCGCTGGCCGACCGCATCATCGAGTTCGAGTCGGGCAAGGCGACGCTGGCCGATTCCGGCAAGGCCATCCTCGACCAGATGAGTTCCGTGCTGCTGGGGCTGAAGGACAAGAAGGTCGAAGTGATCGGCCACACCGACAACGCCGGCTCGCGCGCGGGCAACCTGTCGCTCAGCCAGGCCCGCGCCGAGGCCGTGAAAGCCTACGTGGTCGGGCGCGGCGTCAAGGCGGAGATGGTATCGGTGTCCGGCGAAGGCCCGGACCGGCCGGTGGCCGACAACCGCACGCCGGAGGGCAGGGCGCGCAACCGGCGGATCGAGTTCAAAGTCGTGCAGTAAATTCGGGGTCAGAGCGCTTTTTTTGGAAACGACTTCTGTGCAAGTTTTCGCAGGCGCCGGTGAGGGTTTCCCCGCCAGCGCCTGCCAAAACTGCCAGCAGATCAATTGCTCAAAAAAGTGCTCTGACCCCGAATTTTTGACCCTGGATTTCAGGGCAGGGTGATCGTCACATTGGCCGAGCGCGGCGGCAGTTTCACCAGGTCGTTGTAGCCGGCCATCGCCACGTCGGTCTCGTGCGCCAGCGCGGTGCGGAAGCCCAGGTAGCCGCCCAGCGTCACCACCGCGAACACCATCGACAGGGCCCACAGCGACAGGTCGCTGCCCAGCTTGTGGGCGATGTGGTCCGGGCGTTCGGCGTGCGGCGCGAAACCGCGGCTCTTGCCGCGCATGCGGGCGATTTCGTCGCCCAGGCGGGCGGTCAGGTAGGCCAGCTTGTCCTTGCCGTCCAGCGCGAAGCGGCCCTCGAAGCCGAGCAGCAGGCAGACGTGGAAGACCTCCAATGCCTGCAGGTGCACGGCGCCCTTGGCGCGCAGGTCTTCGAGGCGCTGGAAGAAATGCTCGCCGGCGAGCTGGTCGCCGAACAGCCGCAGCTGCAGCGGGCGGGTCTCCCAGGCTTCGCGGATCTCGTAGTCGGAGCGCAGGATGATCTCGTCGACCGCCGCGCAGAACGCATACTTGGCGGCGGTGACGTCGTCGGCCGGTACGCCGAGCGCCTTGGCGTTGCGGTCGACATCGCCGAGGAAACGCGTCATGTGGTCGGCGAAGGCGGTCTTGTCGTGCGGGCCGCAGCCGTTCTTCAGCAGGAACAGCGCGTAGAAGCCCTCGTACATGATGTCGACGAGCGAGGTGGGGGTGCTGCCGGCGCCATTCCGGTCCGGCTGGGGCGCGGCGCGCCGTTCGACGTGTTGGCTCATGATGCGATCGCAATCAGTTCGAGTTTGAGGTCGCGGATCCCGTTCGGCACGTAGATCGAGATCGCCTGGGCTTTCAGCATGCTTTCGTACAGCACGCCCCGGTTTTCCAGCACAAAATAATAGGTGTCGGGCCGCACCGGCACCGCGCTCGGCACCTGCGGCGCATGCACCAGGCGCACGCCGGGCATGGCCGACAGCACCAGCTTGTCGACGTCTTCGGGGGCGCCGATCTTGAAGCGCAGCGGCACGATCTCGACCAGCTGCAGGGCCGGCATGTCGGCCGCCACGCCCAGGAACAGCGTGGTCTGGCCGTTGATCTTGCCGGAATCGAGCGCGCCCAGGTGGTAGGACGGCCGTTCGTTGGTCAGCGCGATCGAGAAGTACTTCGACGAGATCACGGTGTCCAGCAGCTCGCGCAGGATGGCGTCCAGGCGCGCGAAGGCCGGACCCGGATCCTGGTGCACATAGGCCGGCAGGTCCTCGAGCTTGCTGCTGCGCGAGAAGGTCATCAGGCCGCCGGCGAGCCCCAGCAGTTCCTGGAACAGGCGCTCGGGATGCAGCTCGCGGTGCGCCAGGAAGTGGGTCAGCGCCGCATAGCCGCTGCTTACCGTGTGCAGCAGCCAGAAGGAGGCGACGTCGCCGCCGCGCAGCTCGACCACGTTCTTGCTCGGCTCGCGGTAATGGCCATACAGCGCGTGCACCTTGGCCAGCAGCTTTTCCATCAGCCGCGTCAGCATGCCGTGCAGGCCGGGCGCGCCGTCGATCGACAGGCTGGGCGGCACGAAAGCGTGGTCGACTTCGAACCCGCCGGTGGGCACGCGGCGCAGGCGCACCAGCGGGATGGTCTCGTAGGCTTCGAGCGGCTCCAGTTCGGAGACCAGGCGCAGGCTGCGGGTCAGGTAGGCCACCGGCGCGCTGGCGGCATCGGTGAACAGGTCGAAGGTGTCGTGCTCGGTTTGGCCGAAGCGGACGTCGTGGCGGGTGTCGCCGCGCGCCGCGCAGTTCTCGCCGTGGTCCTTCAGCGCCGGCAGGGCCGCGTGGAAGGTCAGGGTCTGCGGGGAGTCGCTCAGTTCGCCCAGGCGGACCTGGGGCGGCAGGGCTTCGCGGTCGGGCGCGTGCAGGATTTCGCCGTCCGGGAAGATCAGCGACAGGCCGGTGATGCGCAGGGTATCCGCCTTCAGGGCGTCGAGATCGATCTCGAGTTTGCGCACGCCCCAGCAGTAGGGATGCAGGGCGGCGGCGGTGTCGTTCAGGCGCGCTTCGTGGTAGCGGTCCTGCTGCTGGAAATGCTGGGGGCGCAGGAACAGGCCCTCGCCCCACAAGACCTTCGATGGTGGTTTCACGGATGCCTCGGATGAAGTGGTGAATCGACGTGCCACAAATCTCTAGCTTGGAGGAAACCCCGAAGACTTCATTGACATCGCACAAGCGATAAGGGCTTGACAGCACCGCCGGCCACAGCGCCACTCGCATTCATCGCGCAGGCATGCAGGCCGACGGTGACACCGGCCCGTTCCGCCTCGGGCGCGGCCACGGCCAGGCGCCAGCCTTGCATCTGCGGCGCATGGAACAGCGCCACCACGCCCAGCCAGCCGGCCTCGCGCGGCAGCTTTTCGTTGAGCTCGAGCTGCTGGCCCGGCACCAGGGTCAGCTCCTTTACCTCGACCAGGTCGGCGCCCAGCGACTCGCGCTCGGCTTGCGGCGACAGGAAGGCGGCATACGGCGCCTGCTCGAAGGCGGTGCGCTGGCGCAGCTTGTAGACCCGCACCAGCAGCGCCAGCGACTGTCCGCGCGCGTCGACGTTGAGGCGCTTGGCGGCGTGCAGGCGCAAGGCCACGTTGCGCTCCGGCAGCTGGGACTCAGGGATGGGCGCCGGCTTGCGCAGGCCGGCCGCTTCGAGCAGGCCGCCGGGCGCGGCGCCGCCGCCATTGGCGCAGCCGGCCAGCAGCGTGGCGGTCATCACAAAAGGTAAAAGTACAGCACAGCGAACTGCAGCCATGGCGAATGTGCCTTCAGGAAAGTATCGACAGCCACATTTAAAGGTTATCGCCGCTGGTATGCCGTGAGCCTGCGCAAGCGCCGCTTCGACGGCGCGCAACAGCCGGGATCACCGAAGTTGACACCACGCAATTCTTCCATGAAACCCCGCGCCAATAATGGCGCTTGATTTCACCTAGGGAGAGCGAGATGAAGTTTCAACGCCTGATGCCAAGCCTGGTCTGTGTTGCGCTGCTGTCGGCCTGCGCCAGCAGCGGCCCGGGAACCGGCAGCACGAAAACGGCGCCCACCATGGCCGCCGCCATGGCCGACGTCGACGCCGCCGTGATCGCCGGCCAGAACGACAAGGCCTACGCCCTGCTGAAGAGCGCCGGCGCCACCTTCCCGACCGACAAGACGCCGTGGGTAAGGATGGCGCAGATGCGCTTCGACAGCACCGATTACGGCGACGCGATCGTCAACGCCTTGGAAGCGCTGGAGCGCGACCCCGACGATACGCTGGCCAACAGCATCGTCGCCGTCAGCGGCCTGCGCGTGACCAGCAAGGCGCTGGCCGACCTGAGCCAGAAGAACAACCTGAGCGGCAACGTGCGCACCGAAGCCCAGGAGCTGGCCAGGCTGCTGCGCAGCAGCCTCGGCGAAGAAGTGCTGGTGGCCAACGGCGGCCGCCCCGCTGCGGCGCGCCCGACCACGGCGCCGGCCCGGAAGGTGATCGCGACGCCCCCCGCGCGTGCGGCCAGCAACGATCCCTTCGGCGCGCTCAAGTAATCCTTCAACCCAGCCTGGAGCCGACATGCCCAAGAACGAAAGCGTGCAGAAACGCCTGCAGAAAGTGCGCGCGCCGCGCGTGCAGATGACCTACGACGTCGAGATCGGCGACGCCATCGAGAACAAGGAGCTGCCCTTCGTGGTCGGCGTGCTGGGCGACTTCGGCAGCGATCCCGACGCCGCCAGGAAGCGCCTGAAGGACCGCAACTTCGTCAACGTCGACGCCGACAACTTCGACGAAGTGCTGAACGCGGTCGCCCCGGTGGCGAATTTCCGCGTCAAGAACCAGCTGTCGCCGGAAGGCGGCGAGTTCGCGGTCAGTCTGCAGTTCCGCGAGATGGCCGATTTCCGTCCCGAGTCGGTGGTGCAGCAGGTGGCGCCGCTGAAGGGGCTGCTGGAAGCGCGCAGCAAGCTGGCCGACCTGCGCAACAAGCTGGCCGGCAACGACAAGCTGGAAGACATCCTGAACGACGTGCTGACCAACACCGAAAAGCTGGACGGCCTGCGCAAGACCAGGGAGGAGAAATAAGATGGCAGCGATCCTCGACGCGGCCGGCGCCCCGCAGACTGGCGCCGCGGTCGAACTGGACACCAGCCTGCTCGACCAGATCGTCGAGCAGAGCCGGGTGGCGAAGTCGAGCAGCGAGCACGAACGCGCGCGCGACATCATCTCCGAACTGGTGACCCAGGTGATGGACGGCACCATGGTCATTTCCAGCAATCTGTCGGCGACCATCGATGCGCGCCTGGCGGAACTGGACCGCATGATCTCGAGCCAGCTTTCGAGCATCATGCACGCGCCCGAGTTCCAGAAGCTCGAGCGCAGCTGGACCGGCCTGAATTACCTGGTGCGGAACACCTCGACCTCTTCCTCGCTGCAGATCCGCATGCTGAACGCCACCAAGCGCGAACTGGTGAAGGACTTCCAGTCGGCGCTGGAGTTCGACCAGAGCAGCCTGTTCAAGAAGATCTACGAAGAGGAATTCGGCACCTTCGGCGGCGCGCCCTACGGCGCCCTGATCGGCGACTTCGAGATCAGCCGCCAGCCGGAAGACGTCTACTTCCTCGAACAGATGTCGCACGTGGCCGCGGCCAGCCACGCGCCCTTCATCACCTCCTGTGCGCCCGAGCTGTTCGGCGTCGAGAGCTTCGGCGATCTCGGCAAGCCGCGCGACCTGGCCAAGGTCTTCGACACCGTCGACTATGCGAAGTGGAAGGCCTTCCGCGAGTCGGAGGATGCGCGCTACGTCGGCCTGACCCTGCCGCGCTTCCTGGGCCGCCTGCCGTACAACCCGATGGACGGCATGGCCACCGAAGGCTTCAATTACGTCGAGGACGTCGACGGCAGCGATCACCAGAAGTACCTGTGGTGTAACGCCGCCTATGCCTTCGCCACCAAGCTGACCAAGGCCTTCGAGGACTACGGCTGGTGCGCGGCGATCCGCGGCGTCGAGGGCGGCGGCCTGGTCGAGAACCTGCCGACCCACACCTTCAAGACCGACGAAGGAGAGGTCGCGCTGAAATGCCCGACCGAGCTGGCGATCACCGACCGCCGCGAGAAGGAGCTGTCGGACCTGGGCTTCATCTCGCTGGTGCATTGCAAGAACACCTCGTACGCGGCCTTCTTCGGCGCCCAGTCGGCGCAGAAGCCGCGCAAGTACGCCAACGACGCCGCCAACGCCAACGCGCTGTTGTCTTCGCAGCTGCAGTACATCTTCGCGGTCTCGCGCATCGCCCACTATATGAAGGCCATGATGCGCGACAAGATCGGCAGCTTCGCCGCCGCCTCGAATGTCGAGGATTACCTGAATCGCTGGCTGACCCAGTATGTGCTGCTGGACGATAACGCGAGCCAGGAACAGAAGGCCCAGTTCCCGCTGCGCGAAGCCAGCGTGCAGGTGGCCGAGGTGCCGGGCCGGCCGGGCGTCTACCGCGCGGTG
The DNA here is from genome assembly GCA_913778765.1 of uncultured Massilia sp. GTDB lineage: Bacteria > Pseudomonadota > Gammaproteobacteria > Burkholderiales > Burkholderiaceae_D > Telluria. The sequence continues at coordinate 32,190 of CAJYXO010000274.1, forward strand.
TCCTTCCTGCGCCCGCACTTCCAGCTCGACGAGCTGTCCGTTTCGCTCCGACTGGTCGCGGAGCTGCCGCAATCGACCAAATCCTGATTTCATCCACCAACGACGACTGGAGTAAGAAATGGCAATTGACGTGTACCTGCAAATCGACGGCATCAAGGGCGAATCGGCGGACGACAAGCACAAGGACTGGATCGAGTGCAAATCGGTGGACTGGGGCGTGATCCAGCCGAAATCGGCGACCTCATCGACCGGCGGCGGCCACACCGCCGAGCGCTGCGAGCACAAGGAGATCGAGCTGATCAAGCTGGCCGACCTGTCCTCGCCGGTGCTGCTGCAGACCTGCTCGTCGGGCAAGACCATCCCCAAGGCCAAGTTCGAATTCATGCGCGCCGACGGCCAGGGCGAGCGCATCAAGTACTTCGAGATCGAACTGGAAAACGTGCTGATCGGCTCGATCAAGCCGGAAGTGGCCGAAGGCGATTTCATGCACGAGAAGGTCGGCCTGAAGTTCTCCAAGGTGAAATGGAAGTACACCCAGCAGAAGATCGGCGGCGGCGCCGGCGGCAACACGTCCGGCGGCTGGGACCTGGCCTCCAACAAGATCGCCTGATCCGACGCAATCACTTGCTTGCTGCGCTCCGCTGCCAGCGCGCTTTCCGCGGCCATGTGCCGCGGTCTTTTTTGGAGCCCACGATGGACATCAACCTGAAGACCCTGATCGGCAAGCTGAACGACACCACCCGTGCCGCGGCCACGCGCGCGGCCGGGATCTGCGTCGGCTTCGGCCAGTACGAGGTCGACATCGAACACCTGTTCCTGGCCCTGCTGGAACAAGCGGACAGCGACTTCGTCGTGGCTGCGCGCCAGTCCGCGATCAGCCTCACCGCTTTTGAAACCGACCTGCGCAAGGAAGTCGAGCGCCTGCCCGCCGGCAGCGGCCGCACGCCGGTGTTCTCGCGCCACCTGCCGGTGCTGTTCGAGCACGCCTGGCTGATCGCCTCGCTCGGCCAGCCGGCGCCCGGCCAGGAACAGCGCATCCGCAGCGGCCACCTGCTGCTGGCGCTGCTGACCGAACCGGGCCTGGCCCAGCTGGCGCAACGGGCCTCACGCTGCTTCATGGACTTCCCGCTCGATCGCCTCAAGCACGATTTCGACAGGTTCACCCGCGGCTCCGCCGAAGCGGCGGCAAGCGCCCGCGCCGATACCCCGCCGCGGGCCGCGGCGGGCGGCGATCCGGTCGGCGAGCTGCAATCCTCGGCGCCGGGCCGCACGCCCGCGCTCGACCAGTACACGACCTGCCTGACGGCGCGGGCGCGCGAAGGCAAGCTCGATCCGGTGATCGGGCGCGACCCGGAAATCCGCCAGGCGATCGACATCCTGATGCGGCGCCGCCAGAACAACCCGATCCTGACCGGCGAGGCCGGCGTCGGCAAGACCGCGGTGGTCGAAGGCCTGGCGCTGCGCATCGCGCTGGGGGACGTGCCCGAGGTGCTGCGCGGGGTCGAGATCCATACGCTCGACATGGGCCTGCTGCAGGCCGGCGCCAGCGTCAAGGGCGAGTTCGAGAACCGCCTGAAGAACGTGATCGAGGAGGTGGGAAGAAGCCTGCACCCGATCATCCTGTTCATCGACGAAGCCCACACCATGATCGGCGCCGGCGGCGCGGCCGGGCAGAACGACGCCGCCAACCTGCTCAAGCCCGCGCTGGCGCGCGGCGAGCTGCGCACGATCGCCGCCACCACCTGGGGCGAGTACAAGAAGTACTCCGAGAAGGACGCCGCGCTGGCAAGGCGCTTCCAGGTCGTGAAGGTCGAGGAGCCGGACGAAGACACTGCCTGCGCCATGCTGCGCGCGATGGCGCCGCTGATGGAGCAGCACTTCGGCGTGCGCATCTTCGACGAGGCGATCCGCGAAGCCGTGCGGCTGTCGCACCGCTACATCAGCGGGCGCCAGCTGCCCGACAAGGCGGTCAGCGTGCTGGACACCGCCTGCGCCAAGGTGGCGCTCGGCCAGAAGGCGACGCCGGCCGCGCTGGAAGAAGCGACCCGCGGCCTGGAGCGCCTGGATGCGCGCATCGCCGTCCTGGTGCGCGAGGAAAGCGGCGGCGCCGACCATGCCGCCATGCTGGCCGGCCTGCGCGGCGAGCGCGCGGAACTGCTGCAGCGCCAGCAAAGCCTGATCGGGCAGTGGGAGCGCGAGCAGGCGCTGTCGGCCGAGATCCACGCCATCCGCGCACGGCTGGAAGCGGGCGAAGGCGAGGGCGGCGCTGCGGAATTGCATGCCATGGTCGAAGAGCTGCGCACGCTGCAGGGCGAAACCCCGCTGGTGCCGCTGCAAGTCGACGGCCACACGGTGGCCGGCATCGTGGCGGCCTGGACCGGCATCCCGCTCGGGCGCATGGTGAAAGACGAGATTCGCACCGTGATGAATCTGCAGGGCATGCTGGACGAGCGCATCCTCGGCCAGGGCCACGCCAGCGCCATCGTTGCCCAGCGCGTGCGCACGGCCCGCGCCAACCTCGAAGACCCGAACAAGCCGAAGGGCGTGTTCCTGTTCGTCGGCACCTCGGGCGTCGGCAAGACCGAGACCGCGCTGGCGCTGGCCGACCTGCTGTACGGCGGCGAGCGCAAGCTGGTCACCATCAACATGAGCGAGTACCAGGAAGCGCACAGCGTGTCCGGCCTGAAGGGCTCGCCGCCGGGTTATGTCGGCTACGGCGAAGGCGGCGTGCTGACCGAAGCGGTGCGGCGCAACCCCTACAGCGTGGTGCTGCTCGACGAGGTGGAGAAAGCGCACGGCGACGTGCTGGAGCTGTTCTTCCAGGTCTTCGACAAGGGCGTGCTGGACGATGCCGAGGGACGCCAGATCGACTTCCGCAACACCGTCATCATCCTGACCTCGAACGCGGCATCGAGCCAGATCATGCAGGCCTGCCTGAACAAACCGGCCAGCGAGCGGCCATCTCCCGCCGAACTGGCGCAGATGATCCGTCCCGGCCTGATGAAGCACTTCAAGCCGGCCTTCCTCGGGCGCCTGACCGTGGTGCCGTTCTATCCGATCGACGACGAGGTGCTGGCCAACATCATCCGCCTGAAGCTGGAACGCATCAAGGCGCGCGTGGGCGCCAACCACGATGCGGCCTTCCACTACGACGACGCGCTGGTGAACGCGGTGCTGGCGCGCTGCACCGAAGTCGACTCGGGCGCGCGCAACGTCGACACCATCCTGAACGGCACGCTGCTGCCGGAGATCGCCGACAACGTGCTGGCGGCGATGGCGTCGGGCGGCGGCGTCAAGGCGATCAAGGTCAGCGCCACCAAGGGCGGCAAGATCAAGTACGCCGTCGAACCGGCATGAGGAGACCGCCATGCTGAACCTGGACATGCTGCTGGCGCCGGTAAGCGATGGCCGGCCCTGCGGCGAAGACCTGGCCTTTTCCAGCGAGATCGACGCCATCGTGCGTGCGCGCCAGGCCGACGATCCCTCGATCGAACAGGGCGCCTGGGTGACGGACCTGAAGGAAGCCGACTGGAAGTTCGTGTCCCGGCAGTGCGCCCAGCTGATCGAAAAGCGCAGCAAGGACCTGCAGCTGGCGGTCTGGCTGGCCGAGGCCGAAGCCAGACCGCCAGCTGCAGGTCCTTGCTGCGCTTTTCGATCAGCTGGGCGCACTGCCGGGACACGAACTTCCAGTCGGCTTCCTTCAGGTCCGTCACCCAGGCGCCCTGTTCGATCGAGGGATCG
>CAJYXO010000275.1 GCA_913778765.1 uncultured Massilia sp.
CCTGCACCTGTCGCCCAAGCACAAGAGCTCGGCGGACCAGATCCTGCAGCGCACCACGCGCATGCCGGTGGTCCAGGTGGCCAACCCGGTGCAGATCAAGCCGGATCATGTTTACGTGATCCCGCCCAACCGCCACCTGACGATGGTCGACAGCTACCTGGGCCTGGCCGAGCTGGACCGTCCGCGCGGCAGCCACGTCGCGATCGACATCTTCTTCCGCACCCTGGCCGAGGTGCACCGCGAGCGCGCGGTGGCGATCGTCATGTCGGGCACCGGCTCCGACGGCGCGGTCGGCCTCACCCGCATCAAGGAACAGGGCGGGCTCACGATGGTGCAGTCGCCGGCCGACGCCGAACACGAAGGCATGCCGGACGCGGCGATCCGCACCGGCGTCATCGACTTCGTGCTGCCGGTGATCGACATGCCGCAGAAGCTGATCGACCTGTGGAACAACGCCCGCATCATCGAACTGCCGCCGACCGGCGACGGCGAGGAGCAGGTCGCGCACTCGCCGCTCGCCGACACCGTCGAGAAGGCCGAGGAAGCGCTGCAGCGCGTGATCTCGCTGCTGCTCAGCCGCACCGGCCACGATTTCAAGCAGTACAAGCGGGCGACCGTCCTGCGCCGCATCGAGCGCCGCATGCAGGTGCGCAGCGTGCACACGCTGCCCGAGTACCGCAGCCTGCTCGAAGCCGATGCGCGCGAGTGCAACGCCCTGCTCGACGACATGCTGATCGGCGTCACAAACTTTTTCCGCGACCGCGAAGCCTTCGAGGCGGTCGAACGGGACATCGTTCCGGAGCTGTTCAAGGACAAGGCGCCGACCGAAGAGGTCAGGGTCTGGTCGGCGGCCTGCTCGACCGGCGAGGAAGCGTATTCGCTGGCGATGCTGCTGGCCGACCACGCCGCCGACATGGCCCAGCCGCCGCCCTTCCAGGTATTCGCCTCCGACATCGACAACGACGCCATCGCCCAGGCCCGCACCGGCGACTACCCGGCCTCGATCATCACCGACGTCGCGCCGTCGCGCCTGCGCCGCCACTTCACCAAGGACGACGACCGCTACCACATCCGCAAGAACATCCGCGACCGCATCCTGTTCGCCTCGCACAACGTGCTGCGCGATCCGCCGTTCTCGCGGCTCGACCTGGTTTCCTGCCGCAACCTGCTGATCTACCTGAACCGCGAGGTCCAGTCGCGGGTGCTGGAGATGTTCCACTTCGCCCTCAAGCCGGGCGGCTACCTGTTCCTGGGCGGCTCGGAATCGGCGGAGTCGGTGGCCGATTTCTTCATGCCGGTCGATAAGAAGAACCGCATCTACCGGGCCCGCCCGACCTCGCGCACGGTCGGTTCCGGCGCCCAGGTGCCGGCCCACGTCAGCCGGCTGCCGGAATCGATCCTGCGCCCGCCCTCGCGGCGCCAGTTCTCCTACGGCGACGTGCACCAGCGGGCGCTGGCGATGGCCGCGCCGCCCTCGGTGGTGCTGGACAAGGACGCCAACATCGTCCACATGTCGCAGCAGTCCGGCCAGTTCTTCCGCATGAGCGCCGGCGAGCCCTCGCGCAACGTGCTGGCGCTGGTGCTGCCGGAACTGCGCCTGGAGCTGCGCAGCGCCCTGTACCAGGTCCAGCACGGCAATCCCGGCAGCGACGTCGAATGCCGCCAGATCGCGGTCCCGCTGCCCGACCGCGGCGCCATCATCGCCATGAAGGTCAGCGCCTTCCGCGACGAGGACAGCGCGGAAGACTTCGCTCTCGTGATGTTCCGCGAAATGCCGCACGAAGTCGCGCCGCCGGCGAGCGGCGCCGCGCGCGACGACCGGGTCCTGACCCAGCTCGAGACCGAACTGCAGCGCACCAAGGAGCAGCTGCAGGAAACCATCGAGCATTCCGAGATCTCGACCGAGGAACTGCGCGCCTCCAACGAGGAACTGCAGGCGATCAACGAGGAGCTGCGCTCGGCCACCGAGGAACTCGAGACCAGCAAGGAAGAGCTGCAGTCGGTGAACGAGGAACTCATCACCGTCAACTTCGAGCTCAAGGTCAAGGTCGAGGAAACCGGCAAGGCCAACGACGACCTGAACAACCTGATCGCCTCGACCGACATCGCCACCGTGTTCGTCGACAGCAACCTGCGCATCAAGCGCTTCACGCCGCGCGCGACCGACATCTTCAGCGTGATCGCCTCCGACCTCGGGCGCTCGCTGCTGGACCTGACCCACCGCCTCGACTACGACCAGCTGGCCGACGACGTCAGCGCCACCTTCGAGACCCTGCGTCCGGTCGAGCGCGAAGTGCGCAGCGACGACGGCCGCTGGTACATCGTGCGCCTGCTGCCCTACCGCACCACCGAGGACAGGATCGAAGGCGCGATCATGACCTTCTTCGACATCAGCGCGCGCCGCCAGGCCGAGGAGCTAGCGCGCGTGAACGAGGCGCGCATGCGCATGGTGGCCGAGAGCACCCACGACTACGCCATCGTCACGATGGACGCCGAAGGCCGCACCACCAGCTGGAACAAGGGCGCCGAACGGATGTTCGGCTACACCGAGTCCGAGATGCTGGGCCAGTCGCTCGATCCCATCTTCACGCCGGAAGACCGCGAACGCGGCGCGCGCCAGGAAGAGATGCGCCGCGCGCGCGAAGACGGCCGCGCCGAGGACGAGCGCTGGCACCTGCGCAAGGACGGCAGCCGCTTCTACGTCAGCGGCGTCACCAGCCCGCTCGGGGCGGGCGCAGCCTATGGCTACGCCAAGATCGCGCGCGACGAGACCGAGCGCCTGCGCCAGACCAACGAGCGCGACGAGGCCCTCAGCCAGGAGCACCGCGAGCGCACCGGCGCCGAGCACGCGTCGGCGATGAAGGATCAGTTCCTGGCCATCATGTCGCACGAGCTGCGCCAGCCGCTCAACATGATCAGCATCAACGCCGACCTGCTGTCGCGCATGGCCGAGGTGCGCGGCTCCGGCACCGCGCTGCGCTGCACCGAAGCGATCCGCACCTCGGTGCACAGCCAGGCCAAGATCATCGAAGACCTGCTCGACCTGTCGCGGGTCCGCACCGGCAAGCTGGCGCTGACGGTGGCGCCGCTCGACGCCGGCAAGGTTGTGGCGGCGATCGTCGACATGGCGCGCGCCGACCCGTCCGCGCGCGGCCTGCTGATCGAGGCCGCCGGCCTCGAAGACGGCCTGACCGTGATGGCCGACGCCGTGCGCTTCGAGCAGGTCGTCATGAACCTGCTCAGCAACGCGCTCAAGTTCACGCCGCGCGGCGGCAGCATCTTCGTCAGGCTCGGCGCCGAGGACGGCGCCATGCGCCTGGACGTCACCGACAGCGGCCAGGGCATCGCGCCGGGCAGCCTGGCCAAGGTGTTCGAGATGTTCGGCCAGGCGAATTCCGTCACCACCCGTTCGAAGGGCGGCCTGGGGATCGGGCTGGCGCTGGTGCGCGAACTGGTGCTCCTGCACGGCGGCCGCATCGAGGTGCGCTCGGAAGGCATCGGCAAGGGATCCAGCTTCTCGGTGTGGCTGCCGCTGCTCGAGCGCGGCCGCCAGGACGCCGCCGGCGCCGAGGGCGCGGCCCAGCTCGACATCGCCGGACTGCGCATCCTGCTGGTCGACGACGTCGAGGACGCGGTGCTGGTCATGAAATCCCTGCTCGACATGTACGGCGCCGATGTGCTGACCGCGACCAGCGCCTGGCAGGCCCTGGAAATCCTCGGCAGCCAGGACATCGACCTGCTGATCTCGGACATCTCGATGCCGGACATGGACGGCTACGCGCTGCTGCGCGAAGTGCGCCGGATGCCGCGCTACGCGACGCTGCCGGCAGTGGCCGTGACCGGACTCGCGCGCGAGCAGGACATCGCGGCGGCGCGCAACGCCGGCTTCTCGGCCCACCTCGGCAAGCCGCTGTCGGTCGACCGCCTGCTGGAGATCATCCCCGGGCTGCTGCGCCGGCGCTTTCTTACTTGAAGTAGGGCGGGACGTTGTTCGCGATCCGCGCGAACTCGTCCTCGCTCAGCGGCAGCCTGCGGAAGGCCGCCCACGATTCGCGCGGGCGCAGGTTGTCGCCCTGCGCCGCATCGGTCCCGTACAGGACCCTGTCCGTGCCCACCTGGCGGATGGTGTCGGCCACCAGCCGCGCCAGTTCCGGCCCGATGTCGCGGTCGACGATGGAGGCGACGTCGAAATACAGGTTGCGGGTGCGCGGATCGCGCTGCGCCGCCGCGGCGGCCAGCACCCCCATCGCCTCGCGCGCCGGCGGGTCCTCGTAACCGGGGCCGCTGCCGGCAAAGTGCGCCACCTGCACCGTCACGCCGGGCGCCGCCGGCAGGACCTGTTCGATGAAGATCCTGGCCTGGCGCGCGCCGTAGGGCCGGCCCTTGCCGATGCTGGCGCGCAGGTGGACGACGATCGCCATCCGCCGCCGGTTGGCCGCGGCGAACACTTCGCGCAGGCGCGCCACATGGGCCGGATCGTCGAGCTGGATGTCCGAATTCCCGAAATGGAGCTTGAGGCCGCGCGCGTTGTTCGGTCTGGCGGCGCAGCGTTCGATCTCGGCGATTGCGTAATCCTTCAGCGGATTGACGCTGCAGAAGGCGAGCAGGCGGTCCGGGTAGCGCGCCGCCTGGGCCAGGGTCCAGTCGTTTTCGCGCCGCACCTGGCCCGGTTCGTCCTCGAGCTGGCGCCCCGGTTTCCCATACATGTAGGCGAGCGAGAGCAGTGTGCCCTTGCGGATGCCGGCGGCGTCGAGCAGCGCGATCACGCCTTGCGCATCCAGGGCCTGCAGGCCGGAGGCCGGGCCGGCCAGCTCCAGGTCTTCCGCGCTGAAGATGTGCTGGTGATAGTCGCCGACCGGGGTCTGCGCGCCGGCAGCGCCGGCGGCGAACAGGCAGGCAGTGAGGACGAGGCTGCGGGCAAGCGCGGGCATGGCGGGCTCCGTTGTCGTGAACGGAACCAGTCTAGCGCCGCGCGCGCCCTTCGCCCATCATTTTTGGATATGCATGGCCAGCCGCAGCGACAGCCAGCTGGCGGCCAGGCCGGCCGTCACGCCGCAAGCGAGCTTGAAGGCGCTGTCGAACAGCAGCGGCGCGACCAGGCCCGAGACCAGCGCGAAGGACATCATCTGGACGAAGGCCAGCATCGACGAGGCCAGGCCGCGGTTGTCCGGGAACAGGGCCAGCGCGCCGACCTGGATCGCCGGCATCGCCACCGCCAGCCCGAAGGTGTAGACCATCAGCGGCAGCACCGCCCAGGGCACCGCCACGGCGTCGTGCGCCCAGGCGGTGTAGCCGACGTTCAGCACGCAGGCCAGCAGCATCAGCGCGTAGCCGAGCGTGCGCAAGCGGCCCGCGTCGTGGGTCGCTGCGCGCTTGCCGCCCCAGGCCGACCCGATCACCATGCCGCTGATCAGCGGGATGAACATCCAGCCGAAGGCGGTTTCCGGCAGGTGCAGGATCGCCATCACGAAGTTGGCCGCCGAGCCGATGTACAGCGACAGGCCGCCGAAAGCCAGGCCCACCGCCAGCGCCAGCAGCAGGAACTGCGGATGGCCCAGCACCTTCAGGTAGTTGCGCGCGATGGCGCCGCCGTGGAAGGCGTGGCGCTTCCCGGCCGGCAGGCTCTCCGGCAGCAGGCGCCAGCACACCGCCAGCATCAGCGCGCCGAACAGGGCCAGGAACCAGAAGGTGGCGCGCCAGCCGAAGCCGACGTAGAGCCAGCCGCCCAGCACCGGGGCGATGGCCGGCGCCAGGCCGAACACCATCATGATATGGGACATCATCTTCTGGGCCTGGACCCCGGAAAAGCGGTCCTGCACGATGGCCTGGCCAATGACCGAGCCGGCGCCCGCGGACAGGCCCTGCAGCGCGCGGAAGGCCAGCAGCCAGCCGAAGCTGGGCGCCAGCGCGGCGCCGACCGAGCCGGCCGTGTAGACCGCCAGCGCCGCCAGGATCACGGGGCGGCGGCCGAAGGAATCGGACAGGGTGCCGTGGAACAGCATCATGAAGGCGAACGTGAACAGGAACACGCTCAGGGTCTGCTGGACGGCCACCGGGCCCACCGCGAAGGCACGCCCGATCGCGGGAATGGAAGGGAGATAGGTATCGATCGCCAGCGCGCCCACCATACCCAGGCAGGCCAGGATCACCGTCAACAGTCTTTGCATCTACTCGCCTTCCGTGTTTCAAAAGGCGAGATTGTAGCGGGCTTTAGTTCATGTGGTACAAGGACATGCCGAAGCGCTCGGTGCGCGGCATCCAGTTGCCCTGGTAGTCGGCCGACACCAGCACGCGCTCGGCGCGGCCGATCAGGAGCTTGCGCGGCACCAGGCCGATGAAGCGCGAGTCGGCGCTGTTGTCGCGGTTATCGCCCAGCATCAGGTACTGGCCTTCCGGCACCCGTACCGGGCCGAAGGTGCGCGGCGCAACGATGTCCGGCAGCACCTGGATGTGGCGGCGCCAGCCCTTGCCGCCGGCGATCGATTCGGACAGCTGCAGCGCGCGCAGGGTCGCGCCCTGCACCGAGTCGAGCGACTCCGCCACCATGCCGTAGTCGGCGCCCTTGCCGTTGATGTAGAGACGCTCGTTGCGCATCTCGACGGTGTCGCCGGGCAGCGCCACCAGGCGCTTGATCAGGCGGGTGCCGTCCTTCGGCGATTCGAAGGTGACGATGTCGCCGCGCGCCGGCTCGCCCATGCGCGCCACCACCACGTTGGTCAGCGGGACTTTCAGGTCGAAGGCCAGGCGGTTGACCAGCACCACGTCGCCTTCCAGCAGGTTCGGGTGCATCGAGGCCGAGGGAATCGGGTTCCAGTCCGCCACCGCCGTGCGGAACACGCCGAACAGGACCAGGAACGCCAGAAAGCCTTTGTTGTTGCGGACGAAGTTCTTCACGGCTGGGCTCCTCGGTTGGTTGTCACCGTGGTTTATACGCTGTATTGATGGGCCGAGGCTTAACGGAAGATTAAGGAGAGGAAACTCGACGGAACGTGATTTATGGGACAATGCGCGTATCCACGACCCTCCCCTGCTTGCCGCAGGGCCGACGCTGCAAACATGAACGACAAACTCTGGCCGGCGCCGCACGACGCGGTCGCGGAATGCATCCGTCTGCATGACTGGGCCCGGACGCCACTGGGACCGCTCGCCGGCTGGCCGGAGCGCCTGCGCTGCCTGGTCGACGTCATGCTCCGCAATCCGGTGCCGAGCGCCCTGCTGTGGGGGCCCGAAGGCCTCCTGATCTACAACGCCGGCTACGCCGTGGTCTGCGGCGCCCGGCACCCGGAGGTCCTCGGCATGCCTCTCCGCGCCGCCTGGCCGGAAGCCGCCGGCTTCAACGGCAAGATGCTCGACGACGTGATGGCCGGGCAGAGCCTGGTGTTCCGCAACGCCTGCTTCCAGCTCGAACGGGACGGCGTCATGCAGGATTCCTGGTTCGACCTGTACTACTCCCCCGTTCCGGACACGGACGGCAGGATCGTCGCGGCGATGGCGTCCGTGATCGAGACCACCGAACAGGTGCTGTCCGCCATGGAACAGAAGCGGCAGCAGCGCGCGCTCGCCGAGGTGGCCGGAAGACTGCAGGGCCTGGCAACGGCGACCTCCGACGTCATCTACCGGATGAGCCCCGACTGGAACGAGATGTGGGAACTCGACGGACGCGGCTTCATCAAGGACACCGAGTCCCCCTACCGTTCCTGGATCGACGACTATATTCCGGAAGACGAGATGGCGCGGGTGCGTGCGGCCATTGCAGCCGCGATCGACGGCAAGACGATGTTCGTGCTGGAGCACCGGGTCCGCCGTGTCGACGGCAGCATCGGCTGGACGCTGTCGCGCGCGGTTCCGATGCTGGACAGCGAAGGCGCGATCGAAGAGTGGATCGGCGCGGCCAGCGACATCAGCGAGCGCAAGGCGGCGGAAAGCGCGCTGCGCAAGAGCGAACGCCTGTTCCGCACGCTGTTCGAATCCATCGACGAGGGCTTCTGCGTCATCGAGTTCATCGACGGGCCGCACGGGCCGCTCAGCGACTACCTGCATGTCATGGCCAATCCCGCCTACACGGCCAACGCGGGCATCGAGAACGTGGTGGGCCGGCGCGTGCGCGACATGGTCCCGCTGGAAGCGGACGGCTGGGTCGACATCTACCGTCAGGTGCTGCTCACCGGCGAGCCGGTGCGCTTCGAACGCAGGCTCGAACGCACCGGACGCTGGCTCGAACTGGCCGCCGTGCGCCTCGATCCGGCCGAGCGCCGCCAGGTGGCGGTCCTGTTCCGGGACGTGAGCGTGCGCCATCGCGCGGAACTCGCCTTGCGCGACTTGAACGACACGCTCGAACGCCGCGTCAAGGAGGAAGTCGGCCAGCGGATGCGCACCGAGGACGCCCTGCGCCAGGCGCAGAAGATGGAGGCGGTCGGCCAGCTGACGGGCGGCATCGCCCATGACTTCAACAACATGCTGGCGGTGATCGCCAATGCCATGGAGCTGGTGCGCCGGCGCGTCGGCCAGCAGGACGAGGTCGCGCAAAAATACATCGGCCTGGCGAAAGGCGGCGTGACGCGCGCCGCGCAGTTGACCCAGCGCCTGCTCGCCTTCTCGCGCCAGCAGCCGCTGCATCCGGGGCCGGTGGCGGTCAATGAGCTGATCGGCGGCCTGGCGCCGCTCCTCAGGCATTCGCTGGGCGGCACGATCGTGTTCGACGTCGAACTCGGCGAGGACGCATGGTCGACCTACGTCGACCCGAACCAGCTCGAGAACGTCGTCCTGAACCTGGTCGTCAACGCGCGCGACGCCATGCAGCACGGCGGCCGGCTGACGATTGCGACCCGCAACTGCGTCCTCGATGCATTCGACGACGCCGCGATGGCCGATCTGGTGCCGGGCGAATACGTGGCGATCGCGATCCGCGACACCGGCACCGGGATGACGCCGGACGTCATGGCCAAGGCTTTCGATCCCTTCTTCACCACCAAGGACGTCGGACTTGGCACGGGCCTGGGATTGAGCCAGGTGTATGGTTTCGTCCGCCAGTCGAGCGGCCAGGTCAGGATCGACTCGAGCCCCGGCAAGGGAACCAGCGTCGAGATCTACCTGCCGCGCCATGACGGCGACGTGGCCGCCATGCCCCCGGAAGCCGCGCCGGCGGACATCGCGCCGGGCAAGCGCGAAGCCGTCCTCGTCACCGACGACGAAGCCAGCGTGCGGCTGCTGGTCGGCGAGATGCTGTCCTACCTGGGTTACCAGGTGCACGCCGCGGATGGCGGCGACGAGGCGCTCAGGGTGCTGGCCGCCCATCCGGAAATCAGGCTGATGGTGACGGACGTCCTGATGCCGGGCATGAACGGGCGCGAACTCGTCGAGGAGGCGCAAAAGCGGCATGCCGGCCTCAAGGTCCTGTTCACGACTGGCTATACGGGCAATGTGGTACTGGCCGAGCACATGCGCGCCCAAGGGATCAATCTGCTCATGAAGCCGTTCGCCATCGAAGACCTTGCCGCGCGGGTCCGGACCCTGCTGGACGCGCCCGGCTAGGCGGTGGCGGATCCACAGCCCGGCTGACGCGAGCCAAAGTTCGGCCCATTCACGCGCGCCTGGCGATATGCCAGGCCGCGACCAGGACCGGCACGCCCAGCCCGGCCACCGACACCAGGTCCCACCAGCCGTCGCCCAGCAGCCCGGCCACCAGCCCGATGGCTGTCAGGACGCCGAGCAGCACCGGCATGCCCCACAGCTTGCGGAAGGCCGTCATCGCGGCGCCGCCGCGGTGTCGCGCACCGGCGCGGCCGCGCCGGCCTTGTTGGCGGCGGCGCGTCCGCGCTTCAGCCATAGATACAGCCCGCTGCCCAGCACCACGATGGTCGCCAGGTCGAGCAGAGCCCAAAGGAACTGCATGCCGGCGCCGCCGTAGTCGCCGAAGTGCAGCGGCTGCGACAGCAGCAGCGCCGTCAGGTACCAGGGCAGCGTGCGCTGGTCGGTCACCAGCCCCGTGCCGGCATCGACCAGCACCGGCTTGTACAGGCGCGCGGTCAGGGCCTGGTCGCCGCCCATGTAGACGCCGTAGTGGTGCGCGCTGGCGAAGGGCGTGCCGGGGAAGGCGATGAAGCGGACCTGCATGCCCGGCTGCAGGGCCCGGGCGCGCGCCACCGACTGCTCCATCGGCGCCAGCCTGGCCGGCGGCGGCTGCCCTTCGTAGGGTTCGAGCATGGCGGCGATCTCGGTGGATTGCCAGTACTGCAGCAGCACGTCGGCGAGGGTGTTGACGACGCCGGTCGCGCCCACCACCAGCGCCCACACCAGGGTCACGATGCCGAGCAGGTTGTGCAGGTCGAGCCATTTCAGGCGCGCCGTACGGCCGTGGCGGATGTCGCCGAATGCCAGCTTGCGCATGAAGGGCGCGTACAGCACCACGCCGGAGACGATCGCCACGAGCAGCAACAGCCCCATCGCGCCGAGGAAGAGTTTGCCCGGCACGCCGGCGAACAGGTCGACGTGCAGGTGGAACAGGAAGGCCATCACCGTCCCGCCCTCGATCGGCGGCTCGGCCACGTACCGCGCGCTGCGGGCGTCGACCGCGATCGAGACGAATTTCGGGTCGGTCGGCGTCGCGCCCATGGTCAGGAACCACAGGGCCGGCTGGTCGGCCTCCTGCGACATGTACATCATGACCTTGTCCGGATAGCGCGCCTGGCCGGCGGCGATGACCTTGTCGAGGCTGGCGCGCGCGGTCGCCTGGGGCGCCGCCAGCGCGGGCGGCTCGACCTCGTTGCCCAGCAGCTCGCCGATCTCGTGGTGGTAGATCAGCGGCAGGCCGGTCAGGCACAGCAGCAGCATGAAGACGGTGCAGACCAGGCTGCTCCATTTGTGGATCCAGGACCAGCGGCGAAGGGAGAGAGGAGACATGGGGCTAGATAATAATAGTTCTCATTTACGGAATCAAGCTTGCTGGGTATAATGAGAATTATTCTCATCAACAAAAAGAACACCATGCACTGCAAACTGACTCCGCTTGCCCTCGGCGCCTTGCTCTTCGCGGTTTCCCGCGCCCATGCCCAGGAAACCCCTTCCGCCCAGCCGCCCGCGGCATCGGCGATCCCGACCGTGGTGGTGAGCGCCTCGGCCGACGCCTCGGCCCAGGGCCTGTCCGCGGCCTATTCGGGCGGCCAGGTGGCGCGCGGCGGCCGCCTCGGCCTGCTGGGGAATGTCGACATCATGGACACCCCGTTCAACGCCACCAACTACACGCAGCAGCTGATCCAGGACCAGCAGGCGCGCAGCGTGGCCGACGTGGTCCAGAACGATCCCTCGGTGCGGGTGGCGCGCGGCTTCGGCAACTTCCAGGAGCTGTACGTGATCCGCGGCTTTGCCGTGAACTCCGACGACATGGCCTACAACGGCCTGTACGGCCTGCTGCCGCGCCAGTTCGTGGCCTCGGAGCTGCTCGAGCGCGTCGAAATCTTGCGCGGCGCGAACAGCTTCCTCAACGGCGCGGCGCCGGGCGGCGGCGGCATCGGCGGCGCCGTCAACCTGGTGCCCAAGCGCGCCCCCAACCACGCGCTGAACCAGGTGACCCTGGGCGTGGAATCGGGCGGCCAGGCCTACGGCGCCTTCGACGTCGCGCGCCGCTTCGGCGACCAGGACCGCGCCGGCATTCGCGTGAACGCCGTGCGCCGCGACGGCGACACCGCCGTCGACCGCGAAGCGCGCGAACTGAACGTCCTGTCGGTGGGCCTCGACTACCGCGGCAAGGGCTACCGCCTGTCGGCCGACGCCGGCTTCCAGGAACATGCGCTCGACGCCGCCCGTCCCAGCGTGACGGTGGGCGCCGGCTTGCGCGTGCCGTCGGCGCCCGACGCCAGCCACAACTTCGCGCAGCCCTGGACCCGCTCGACCGAGCGCGACACCTTCGGCACCTTGCGCGGCGAGATCGACCTGGCGCCGAACGCCGTGGCCTGGGCCGCCTTCGGCGCCCGCAACGGCAGCGAATTCAACGCCCTCACCACGACCACCACGACCGACGACGCCGGCGGCCTGAACATGGGCCGCTTCGACAACCGCCGCGACGACCGCACCCGCACCGGCGAGATCGGCGCACGCGGCGACTTCGCCACCGGTCCGGTCAGGCACACCGTGAGCGCCAGCGCCTCGGCCTTCGAGATGAAGTCCTTCAACGCCTACGGCCTGAGCGACTTCGCCGGCTGGTCGACCAACCTGGTCCGCCCGGTCGACGTGGCCGCGCCCTCGCCCACCTTCTTCACCGGCGGCGCGCTGGACAATCCGCTGCTGACGCATAAATCCATCCTCGGCAGCGTCGCCGTCGCCGACACCATGGCGCTGCTGGACGACGCCCTGCGCATCACGATCGGCCTGCGCCACCAGCGCATCAAGGACTATAGCTACGACTACACGAGCGGCCTGCAGAACGCCGGCTACGACCAGAGCGCCAACACGCCGGTGGCCGGCATCGTCTACAAGCCGGTGAAGAACCTGTCGCTGTACGCGAACTATGCGGAAGCCCTGCAGCAGGGGCCGACCGCGTCCGGCTCGACCGTCGTCCCGCTCAACCAGGGCCAGGTGTTCGCACCCTATACCTCGCGCCAGAAGGAAGTCGGCGTCAAATACGACGGCGGCAAGCTGGGCATGGGCGCGGCCGTCTTCACCACCGCGCAGCCGATGGGCTATGTCGAGAACCAGGTGTTCGGCATCTACGGCGAACAGCGCAACCGCGGCCTGGAACTGTCGGTGTTCGGCATGCCGGCCAGGGGCCTGCGCGTGCTGGGCGGCCTGACGCTGCTCGACGCCGAACAACGCCGTACCGCGGGCGGCGCCAACCAGGGCAAGGATGCGATCGGCGTACCGGACACCCAGCTCAACCTGGGCGCCGAATGGGACGTGCCCGGCGTCGCCGGCCTGTCGCTGAACGCGCGCGCGCTCTACACCTCGACGCAGTATGCGGACGCCGCCAACACCCAGCAGCTGCCGTCGTGGACCCGCTTCGACCTCGGCGCCAACTACCTGACCCGCGTGATGGACCGCGACGTCACCCTGCGGGCCCGCGTCGACAATGCCTTCGACCGCAATTACTGGGCGTCGGCGGGCGGTTATCCGGGGGCGGGCTACCTGGTGCTAGGGGCGCCGCGGACGTTCAGCGTGTCGGCCAGCGTCGACTTCTGAACCCGACCCAAGTCCGAATGCGGTCCTGGCCGCCGGCGATGACGACCGGCCGGGTGAGCGGCGGGATCAGGTCTGCACGATCTGCTGCGACTTCACGATCGTCATCGCGCTGGCGATCAGGCCGCTCATGTCGCCCAGGTTGGCCGGCACGATCACCGAGTTGTTGGTCTTGGCCAGGTTGCCGAACGCGTGGACGTATTCCTCGGCCACGCGCAGGTTGACGGCGTCGACGCCGCCCGGGCTGCGGATCGCATCGCCGACCTGGCGCAGCGCGGTCGCGCTGGCGTCGGCCAGGGCCACGATGGCGGCCGCCTCGCCCTGGGCGCGGTTGATCGCGGCCTGCTTCTCGCCTTCGGAACGGGCGATCGCCGCTTCGCGCTCGCCGCTGGCGATGTTGATCGCTTCCTGGCGCCGGCCCTCGGAGGCCGCGATCAGGGCGCGCTTCTCGCGCTCGGCGGTGATCTGACGCTGCATCGCATGCAGGATCTCGGCCGGCGGCGTCAGGTCCTTGATCTCGTAGCGCAGCACCTTCACGCCCCAGTTGGCGGCCGATTCGTCGATCGCGTTGACGATGGTCGTATTGATGTGGTCGCGCTCCTCGAAGGTCTTGTCGAGTTCCATCCGGCCGATCACGGAACGCAGCGTGGTCTGGGCCAGCTGGGTGATCGCCTGGATGTAGTTCGAGGCGCCGTAGGAGGCGCGCATCGCGTCGGTCACCTGGAAGTACAGGATGCCGTCGACCTGCAGCTGGGTGTTGTCCTTGGTGATGCAGACCTGGGGCGGCACGTCGAGCGGAATCTCCTTCAGGCTGTGCTTGTAGGCGATGCGGTCGATGAAGGGCACGACGATGTTCAGGCCGGGCGCCAGGGTCGCGTGGTACTTGCCGAGCCGCTCGACCACCCAGGCGTGCTGCTGGGGCACGACGTTGATGGTCTTGATGACGAACACCAGCGCGATGATGAAGATGACCAGCGCAACGGTACCGAAAGAAAATTCCATGAGCATCCCTTATAAATGTTGTTGTATTTGAAGCAAATCTTATGAATCAGGAATTCGCCACCACCAGCCGGCTCCCCTGCACGCCGACGATGCGGAAGTCGCCGGCCTGGGCCGTGGCGCCCTGCCCCAGCTCGACGTCCCACAGCGCGCCGCGGTACATCACGCGCGCGCGGCCGTTGTCCCAGGCCGGCACCATGACGTGCTGGCCGATGTCGAGGTTGACGTTGCGGTCGTGGGCGGCGTCGTGCCGGGCCGGGCGCCCGAAGCGCGAGCGGTGCAGCAGCGCCGTCGCCAGCACCCCGACCGCCGCCGCGGCGATGGTCTGCAGCGGCCCGGCCGCGCCGAGCACGGCCACGATCCCGCCGACCGCCAGGCCGATCGCGATCATCAGCAGGTAAAACGTCCCGGTGAACAGCTCCAGGATCACGAGCACGCCGGCCGCTACGAGCCAGCCCATCCAGTCAGCCATGGTCATCTCCTCCTTGTCAGGTGAGTCTAACGCCTCTGTACCAGTAGTCAACGGGCAAAAAACCGACATGCAGGTAGGGTTTTCGCCGAATTTTTGATACCATTCGGCAATTCCCTCCTGTTCCGCATTCCTCCCCCCATGTTGATCGTCGTAAGCCTGATCCTGGTGACGATGGCCCTGTCCGCCGTCATGCTGCTCGTCCTGTCCTCCTTGCGCGGCAGCGGCGTGCGCGGCATCCACGAATGGTTCGCGGCGAATGCGATGGCGGTGGTGTCGCTGCCGCTGTTCGCGGCGCGCGGGGCGTTGCCCGACCTGCTGACGGTCGAAGTCGCGAACATCCTCCTGCTCGGCACGACGGCGACGATGCTGGCCGGCTTCCGCCGCCACCTGCAGCTGCGCGTACCCGCCCGGCGCCTGGCCGGCTATATCGGCCTCGGGCTGCTGCTGGTCCTGGCCCTGCACCACGGCGTCGATTCGATGGGCGGGCGGGTGGTGGCGATGTCGCTGCTGCACGCCGCCATGTGCTTCGAAATGGGCATGCTGCTTCGGCCGCGGCTGCAGCATGCCGAGCGACGCTATCCGGTGCTGTTCACCGTCTACGCCACCGTCGGCAACGCCGCCATCCAGCTGGTGCGCGCCCTGCTCTACGGGGCGCACATGGCCGGCGCGCCCATCCCCTGGGACGACACGATCGTCAGCATGACCTTCTTCTCGATCGGCGCCCTGGCCCTGCCGGCGCTGACCCTCGGCGCCGTGATGATGGCGACTGCCGACCTGATCGCCCGCGCCCAGCATGCCGCCAACCACGACCACCTGACCGGCGCCCGCTCGCGCCGCGCCTTCTTCGAACTGGCCGGGCGCGAGCAGTCGCGCGCCGAGCGCCGCGGCAGCCCGCTGTCGCTGCTGCTGTTCGACGTCGACCACTTCAAGCGCATCAACGACACCCACGGCCACGCCACCGGCGACCTCGTGCTGGTCGACATCGTCCGCCGCACCGGCGCGGTGGTGCGCAGCATCGACATCGTGGCCCGTCTGGGCGGCGAGGAATTCGCGGTGCTGCTGCCGGACACCGGCGCCGATACCGCCCTGCTGGTGGCCGAACGCCTGCGCCATGGCCTCGACCGCGCCGCCGACCGGACCGGCTATACGGTCAGCATCGGCGCGGCGACCCTGCACCACGGCGAAAGCATCGACGCCATGCTGTCGCGCGCCGATGCCGCCCTGTATGCGGCCAAGGCCGGCGGTCGCAATGCGGTGGTCGACGCGCGCTGCATGCCGCTTGTAACCGTATAAACAGTTTGGATCGAAAGGACGGCATGTTCGCGCTCGCCAGGTACGCCGCCTGTTTGCCTGGCTGCTGACCCTGCATCCGAGCGCCGCCGGCGGCACCTATGCGGCGTACGGCGGCATGTACATCGCCGTGGCCCTGCTGTGGCTGCGGTTCGTCGACGGCGTTGCCTTGACCCGCTTCGACATGATTGGCGCCGGGCTGGCGCTGGCGGGGATGGCGGTGATTGCCTTGCAGCCGCAGGCTTGAGCATAAAAAAGCCCCCGCGGCCTGGGCCAGCGGGGGCTTTTTCGTGTCCGGCGCGCGGGATTACATCGCCGCGACCTTCTTCCAGGTATCGATCACCGAATCCGGATTCAGCGACATCGACTCGATGCCCTGCTCCACCAGCCACTGCGCGAAGTCCGGGTTATCCGACGGCCCCTGGCCGCAGATGCCGATGTACTTGCCCTGGGCGCGGCAGGCCTTGATCGCCAGCGACAGCATCGCCTTCACGGCCGGATCGCGCTCGTCGAAGTCCTTGGCCAGCAGCTCCATGCCGGAGTCGCGGTCCAGGCCCAGGGTGAGCTGGGTCAGGTCGTTCGAGCCGATCGAGAAGCCGTCGAAGTACTGCAGGAACTGCTCGGCCAGGATCGCGTTGGACGGCACTTCGCACATCATGATGACGCGCAGGCCGTTTTCGCCGCGCTTCAGGCCATATTTCGCCAGCAGCGCGATCACCTTCTCGGCCTGGCCGAGGGTGCGCACGAAGGGGATCATGATCTCGACGTTGGTCAGGCCCATCTCTTCGCGCACGCGCTTCATCGCCAGGCATTCCATCTCGAAGGACTCGGCAAAGTCCTCGGCCAGGTAGCGGGCGGCGCCGCGGAAGCCCAGCATCGGGTTTTCCTCGTCCGGCTCGTAGCGCGAGCCGCCGATCAGCTTCTTGTACTCGTTCGACTTGAAGTCGGACAGGCGCACGATGACGGGCTTGGGCCAGAACGCGGCGGCGATGGTGGCCACGCCTTCGGCGAGTTTGTCCACGTAGAACGCCTTCGGCGAAGCGTGGCCGCGCGCCACCGATTCCACGGCCTTCTTCAGGTCGTTGTCGATGTTCGGGTACTCGAGGATGGCCTTCGGGTGCACGCCGATGTTGTTGTTGATGATGAACTCGAGACGGGCCAGGCCGACGCCGCCGTTCGGCACCGACTGGAAGTCGAAGGCCAGCTGCGGGTTGCCGACGTTGAGCATGATCTTGGTCTTCAGCGGCGGCAGTTCGCCGCGCACTTCTTCCGACACCTCGGTTTCCAGGATGCCGTCGTAGATGCGGCCTTCGTCGCCCTCGGCGCAGGAGACGGTGACAAAAGTGCCGTCCTTCAGGACCTCGGTGGCGTCGCCGCAGCCGACCACCGCCGGCACGCCCAGTTCACGGGCGATGATGGCCGCGTGGCAGGTGCGGCCGCCGCGGTTGGTGACGATCGCCGAGGCGCGCTTCATCACCGGCTCCCAGTTCGGGTCGGTCATGTCGGCCACCAGCACGTCGCCCGGCTGCACGCGTTCCATCTCGGACGGGTCGTGGATCACGCGCACCGGGCCGGCGCCGATCTTCTGGCCGATCGCGCGGCCCGAAGTCAGCACGGTGCCGCTGCCTTTCAGCTTGAAGCGCTGCTGGGCGTCGCCGGCCTTCTGCTGCGACTTCACGGTTTCCGGACGCGCCTTCAGGATGTACAGCTTGCCGTCGCGGCCGTCCTTGCCCCACTCGATGTCCATCGGGCGGCCGTAGTGCTTCTCGATGATGACCGCGTACTTGGCCAGTTCGACGACCTCTTCGTCGTTCAGCGAGTAGCGGTTGCGCAGCTCGACCGGCACGTCGACGGTCTGCACCGAACGGCCGGCTTTCGCCTCCTTGGTGAACTCCATCTTGATCAGCTTGGAGCCGATGTTGCGGCGGATGACAGGCTTCTTGCCCTGCTCGAGCATCGGCTTGTGGACGTAGTACTCGTCCGGGTTGACGGCGCCCTGCACCACGGTCTCGCCCAGGCCGTAGCTGGAGGTGATGAAGACCACGTCCTTGAAGCCCGACTCGGTATCGATGGTGAACATCACGCCGGAGGCGCCGAGGTCGGATCGCACCATGCGCTGAACGCCGGCCGACAGCGCGACTTCGGCGTGGGTGAAGCCTTTATGGACGCGATACGAGATCGCGCGGTCGTTGTACAGCGAGGCGAACACGTGCTTCATGGCTTCCAGCACGTTGTCGATGCCGACCACGTTCAGGAAGGTCTCCTGCTGGCCGGCGAAGGAGGCGTCCGGCAGGTCTTCGGCGGTGGCCGAGGAACGCACCGCGAACGACATCTCGGTATCGGAATCGGCGACCAGACGGTCGTAGAAAGCCTCGATCTCCTGCTGCAGGCGCGGCTGGAACGGGGTTTCGACGATCCACTGGCGGATCTCGAGACCGGCCGCGGCCAGCGAACGCACGTCGTCGACGTCCAGGCCTTCCAGGCGCATGGCGATGCGCTGGCCCAGCGAGGGGCCGCCGTCGGCGCTGTGGCGCAGGAAGTCGCGGAAGGCCTCGGCCGTGGTGGCAAAGCCGCCCGGGACGCGCACGCCGGCGTCATGGAGCTGGCTGATCATTTCGCCCAGCGACGCGTTCTTGCCGCCGACCGACTCGACGT
Organism: uncultured Massilia sp.; assembly: GCA_913778765.1. Classification (GTDB taxonomy): domain Bacteria; phylum Pseudomonadota; class Gammaproteobacteria; order Burkholderiales; family Burkholderiaceae_D; genus Telluria. Next base: position 18,584 of record CAJYXO010000275.1, read on the forward strand.
CGGTCATGCGCAGGTTTTCGAACGAAGCGACGTAGACGCTTTCGCCCGACGCCGCGGGATCGGGCGTCTGCAATGCTGCATTAGACAGGTTAGTCATGATGAAACACCTTTTTGATGATGGAAATCTTTCGCGGATTGCTGGTGTGCCGGTGTTTTCTTGTTATTCTTCGCGCCGTACCGCAGAATCCTTACAGCCGTTGCCGAGCATTTTACCCCGCGTTTGTGCAATGCACCGTGCGGCGGCTGCAACTTTGTCATCATCTTAGCAAAAAGGCACCATGACTTCCTCCAGCACCCCCGTCAATCCGAACGCCGCGCGCACGGTTTTCTTCGTATCCGACGGCACCGGCATCACCGCCGAGACCTTCGGCCATGCGGTGCTGAGCCAGTTCGAAATGCGTTTCCGGCAGATCCGCCTGCCTTTCATCGATACCATGGAGAAAGCCTACGACGCCGCGCGCCGCATCAACGACGTCGCGCTGGGCGACAACCAGCGTCCGATCGTGTTCTCGACCCTGGTCAAGCACGACTTGTCGAGCGTGATCCGCGCCGCCCAGGGCATGCACATGGACCTGTTCCAGACCTTCGTCGCGCCGCTCGAGCAGGAACTGGGCGTGAAGTCGACCCACACCATCGGCCGCATCCACAACGTGGTCGACAGCGAGGAATACAAGAACCGCATCGAAGCGATCAACTTCTCGCTGGCCCACGACGACGGCCAGTCGCACAAGAACCTGGCCGAGGCGGACGTGATCCTGGTGGGCGTGTCGCGCTCGGGCAAGACCCCGACCAGCCTGTACCTGGCGATGCAATATGGCATCAAGGCCGCCAACTACCCGCTGATCCCGGACGATTTCGAACGCGGCAAGCTGCCCTCGGCGCTGCCGCCCTTCAAGCACAAGCTGTTCGGCCTCACGATCACGCCGGAACGCCTGGCCGAGATCCGCAACGAACGGCGGGCCGGCAGCAAATATGCGGCGCTGGAGAATTGCCGCTACGAGGTGAACGAGGCGGAGCTCATGATGCGGCGCGAGGGAATCCGGTGGCTGTCGTCGACGACCAAGTCGATCGAAGAGATTGCGACGACCATTCTGCAGGAGATCAAGCCGGATCGGCGGGAGTATTAGTTGGTAGGGGTCGGATCCCTAAAAGAAATGCCGCCAATCCTCAAGCCACCCCGGGAAAGCCTTGGCCTCCATCGGATTGGCAATATGGTAGCCCTGCGCATACGTGCAGCCCAGCCCCTGCAGGAAGTCCCAATCCTGGCGCGTCTCGACGCCCACCGCCACCGACATGCGGTCCAGGCTGTGCGCCAGGCCCAGGCAGGATTTCAGCACCGTGCCCAAGGGCCGCTTCTTGGAAGCTCCATCCACGAAGGAGCGGTCGATCTTGAGCTCCGAGAACGGAATCCGCGCCAGCAGCTGCAGGTTCGAGTGGCCGGTGCCGTAGTCGTCGATGGCCAAGCCGAAGCCCATCATGCGCAGGCGCACCAGGCGTTCGATGAAGTCGGCGTCGAAGTTCAGGATCGAGCCTTCGGTCATCTCGAAGGTGAGATAGTCCGGCAGCACGCCGTGGCGCTTCATGCAGGACGACACCTGGCGGATGAAGTTCGGGTGTGCCAGGGTCTCGGGCGCCAGGTTCAGCGACATCGAGATCGGGATGCCCTGGTCGTGGTACTGGCGGCAACGCTCCACCGACAGCTCGATCATGGTCCAGTCGAGGAAGTCGACCCGGTTGTTCTGTTCCAGCGCATCGATGAAGGCGCCCGGGCCCAGCACGCCGTGCTCGGGGTGGCGCCAGCGCGCGAAGGTCTCCAGGCCTTTCACCTGGCCGGTGGCAAGTTCGATCTTGGGCTGGAAGAAGGGTTCGAACTGGCGCTGCTGCAGGCCGACGCCCACTTCGGCAAAGCTGAACACCGGCGACTTCGCCTGGGTGCGCGGACGCGCCGGCGGCTGGAAGTTGTCGAGCAGGGCCTTCAGCTTGGCGCTCGACACCGGCTTGGCGATGGCGCCCAGCAGGTCGATGCCATAGGCCTGGGCCAGGGTCTCGACCGAGAACAGCACGCTGGCAGGCTGGGCGCCGACCACGATCAGCCGCACGCTCGACTTCAGCGCGGCGATGGCGCGCAGCAGTTCGAGGCCGTCCATGCCGCCCAGGGCCAGGTCGACGATGGCGACGTCGACCTTGGGCGTGAAGCTGGCCTGCAGGGTGCGCAGCGCGGTCGGGCCGTCCGGCACGTCGGTGACGCGCGTCGCGCCGAGCTGGCCGAGGGCCTCGATCAGCGCGCGGCGCTGCACCGGTTCGGCTTCCGCGACCAGAAAATGGTGATTTTGTAACGCTAACTGCATCGTGTCCATCATGACTCCCTTGCCCAAACGCAAGAGTAACGTGTGCGGACGGCGCCGTCTATGCCTGGCGCTGCCGCTGTTGCCGCAACTGCTCGAAAAAACACACCGCGGCGCAGGCGGCGACGTTCAAGGACTCGACCTGGCCGGCGTGCGGCACGGCCACGCGGCGGCTCGCCAGCGCAAGCAGTTCGTCTGACACGCCCTGCCCTTCGTGACCCATGACCCAGGCCACCGGCATGCCGAGGTCGACGTCGTACAGGCAGTCGGCCGCATAGCCGCTGGTGGCCAGCACCGGCACTTTCGCATCGCGCACCAGCGCCGCCAGGTCGGCGTTCTCGAAGATCTCCAGCACGAAGTGGGCGCCCATCGCCGCGCGCAGCACCTTCGGCGACCAGCAGAATGCCGTGCCTGGACTGCACCAGACCTGTTTGATGCCGGCCGCGCCAGCGCTGCGCAGGATCGAGCCGACATTGCCCGGGTCCTGCACGCCGTCCAGCAGCACCGCGGACGCCGTCAGCACGGACGGCGCGGCGGGCGCCGGCGTGTCGATCACGAACACCAGGTTGACGCCATGCTCGACCTGGCTGATGGCGCCGAACAGGGCTTCCGGCAGCGCCGTCACGTGGCCGCGCGCCGCTTCGACGCGGGCGAC
>CAJYXO010000276.1 GCA_913778765.1 uncultured Massilia sp.
CCGCTGCAACATTCCCTTCATCCAGTCGACGGTGTCGGTGTGCCCGCTGGCCGAGGTGGCCGCCAAGGCGGCGAAGCCGATCTGGTTCCAGCTCTACGTGCTGAAGGACCGCGGCTTCATGCGCGACGTGATGCGCCGCGCGCGCGAGCTGGGCGCGACCACGCTGTTCTTCACGGTCGACATGCCGGTGCCGGGCAACCGTTACCGCGACCTGCACAGCGGCATGAGCGGCGCGGCCGGCCCGCGGCGCCGCATCTGGCAGGCCATGCTGCATCCGCGCTGGGCCTGGGACGTCGGCCTGTTCGGCCGCCCGCACGACCTCGGCAACATCTCGGCCTACCGTGGCCACGCCACCGGCCTCGAAGACTACATCGGCTGGCTCGGCTCGAACTTCGATCCCGGCATCAGCTGGCAGGATCTGCAATGGATCCGCGACGAATGGCAGGGAGAGCTGATCCTGAAGGGCATCCTCGACGTCGAAGACGCGCGCGATGCCCTGAACTTCGGCGCCGACGGCATCGTCGTCTCGAACCACGGCGGCCGCCAGCTCGACGGCGCGGCTTCCTCGGCCAGCGTGCTGCCGGCGATCGCCGAGGCGGTGAAGGGCAAGCTGACGATCTTCGCCGACGGCGGCGTGCGCACCGGCACCGACGTGTTCCGCATGCTGGCGCTGGGCGCCGACGGCGTCCTGCTCGGCCGCGCCTTCATCTACGCGCTGGCGACCGGCGGCCAGGCCGGGGTCGAGAAACTGCTGGCGATCATGGAGAAGGACATCCGGACCAACATGGTGCTCACCGGGGCGAAGTCGATCGCGGAGATCGGGCCGCACTTGCTGGCGCGCTGAGGCCGGGCGACGCGCATGCTGCTGCTCCTGATCTTCGCGGCCGGCGTCTGGGCCGGCGTCCAGAACACCCTGGCCGGCGGCGGCTCCTTCGTCACCCTGCCGGCGCTGATCGTGTCCGGCATGTCGCCGCTGGCGGCCAACATCACGTCGACGGTGGCGCTGTTCCCGGGGCAAATCACGTCGGGCTACGCCGGGCGCAAGCTGGTGAGCGGCGCGGCAGGACTGTCCTTTCGCGCGCTGTTCGGCCTGAGCGTGATCGGCGGCGCCGTGGGCGGCCTGCTGCTGCTGAACACCTCGCCCAAGGTGTTTGCCCACCTGGTGCCCTGGCTGGTGCTGTTCGCCACCGCCGTCTTCACCTGGGGCAGCTTCTTCCGTCAATCTTCCGCGGAAAAAGCGGCCCACCTGGGACCGTTCACGACCGGCGCCGCCCAGTTCCTGATCGCCGTGTATGGCGGCTACTTCGGCGGCGGCATCGGCATCCTCATGATGGCGGCCCTGACCATGGCCGGGCTGTCGGCACGCAATGCCGGCGGCACCAAGAACGTGCTGGCCGGCGTGATGAACGCGTCGGCCGTGGCCCTGTTCCTGAGCTCGCCCGAACTGCACTGGCTGCAGGCCGGCGTGCTGGCGGCGGGCGCCATCCTCGGCGGCCTGGCCGGCACCTGGGCGCTGCACCGCGTGAACGAGAAAGCGCTGCGGATCGCCATCGTCGCCATCGGCATGGCGCTTACTGCAGGCTTGTTCCTGCGCCCGCTTTGAGCGCGCCTTCCTGGACCGGGCTGCCGGCTAGCCAGTCTAACACCGCCGGCCAGATCCGGGCATGGGCGCTGCGTCCGACCAGCACGCCCACGTGCTGCAGGTTGACCCCGACGTCGCCTTCGTAGTACAGGACCTGCTTGTCGGCGCTGGCCGCCGCTTCGTGGAAGGGCAGCATGGCGGCCGGCGGAATCAGGCGGCTTCGCGGGTCGACCACGCTCAGCAGCGGCGTACGCAGGTCGCGCGGGCCGACCCGGCGCGCGCCGATCGCCAGCTCGCCCCGCATCAGCTGGTCGCGCCGGTACAGCGATTCGACCAGGTCGGTGAACAGCTTGCCGGGCAGGGCGAATTCGTCGTGGGTCCAGCGCTCCACCCGCATGTGGGTGGCCATCGCCTGCGGGTCGGCCAGCGACAGCCAGCGGTCGGTCCAGCGCTCCCACTGGAAGGCCTGCGGTTCGGCCAGGGCGCTCATGGTGTTGAGGAACACGCCCGGGACCTGGCCGAACGTGTCGGCGATCCGGCGCGCATCCGGGGTGGCCGTCACCAGCCGCTTGAAGCAGCAGGCATCGTGACGGAAGTGCAGCGGCGATTCCAGCAGGATGGTGGCGCGCAGGCGCTCCGGATACAGGCAGCTGTGGACCGCCGCCAGGATGCCGCCCAGCGAGTGGCCGGCGATGACCGGTTCGGCACCGGCGCCGTTGTCGGCGGCGATGGCCTGGCGGCAGTGCGACAGCAGGCCGCCGGCGTAGTCGGCCAGGCCGAGGTCCGGCCCGGCCTCCGTCAGCGGCGCCCATTCTGCCAGGTAGACGCGCCAGCCGCGCTCGAGCCAGCGCCGCACGACGCTGACTTCGGGCGCAAGGTCCCAGATGTAGGCGCGCTTGATCGGCGCCGGCACCAGCAGCACCGGCGGGCCTTCCGCGGTGTCGGGGCCATAGCGGCGCAGGATCAGGCCAGGTTCCGCGTGCACGATCGTGGAGGGGGCCGGCTGCGGGCCGTGGCCGGCGCGTTCCAGCATGCGGCCGCGTTCCTGGCGGCTGCGGTCCATCTGCTTCAGGGCCATGGCGCCGAATGCGCCGAAGCCGTTCCAGTTGGTCGAATACATGGCGTTCTCGTCTCGTTCGGGAAGACAGCAATGTACGCCAAGGCCGGGGCCGCACCAATGGCGTTCAGGATCAATGCGGCGCGCGCTTGAGGTCGGCCAAGCGTGTATCCATGCTGCTAGTTCCTTCCAGCAAATGGCTGCGCCCGCCGCGGGGCCTGTGCCTGATGTAGCATGGCGCATGTTCCACGCCCTGCTCGCCGATGCGGTCCTGCTGCTGCACCTGGCCTTCATCCTGTTCGTCGGCGCCGGCGCGCTGCTGGTGCTGCGCTGGCGCCGCCTGCTGCCTGTTCACCTGGGCGCGGTGGCGTGGGGCGTCTACATCGAGGCCAGCGGCGCGGTCTGCCCGCTGACCTGGGCCGAGCTGTATTACCGGCGCCTGGCCGGGCAGGCCGGCTACGCGGGCGATTTCATCGGCCATTATCTGCTGCCGCTGATCTACCCGGCCGGCCTGACGCGCGATGCGCAGCTGGCGCTGGGGGCGGCGGTGCTGGTGCTGAACGCCGGCCTGTACGCATGGCTCCTGCGCCGCCGGCCTGACACGCGCTCAGTGCGCCAGTAGGGTCGGGATGCGGGTCTCGGTCAGCACGGTGCGGCTGGCGCCGCCCAGGCACAGCTCGCGCAGCCGGCTGTGGCCGTAGCAGCCCATCACCAGCAGGTCGGCGCCCAGCTCGTCTGCCACGCACAGCAGGCCGCGTCCAGGGTCGCCGCCATAGTCGCCGGCGCAGTCGCGCACCGCTACCTGCGGATGCACCCCGTGCCGCGCCAGGTAGCCGCGCAGTTCGATCTGCTGGGCTTCGCAGTCGGCGGCCGGCAGCGCCGCGCCGGACAGCATCGCCACCGTCACCGATCCGGCGCGGCGCAGCAGCGGCACCGACGCGCCCATCGCCGCCGCCGCCTCGCGGCTGCCGTCCCAGGCCAGCACGATGCGCCGTCCCAGGCTGCCGGCCGGCGCCGCCGCGCCGCGCGGGATCACCAGCACCGGGCGCGGACTGTTGAGGATGACGTAGTCCGGCATGTCGGGGACGTGGCGCGCGATCGATTCGTCCGGATCGTCCTGGCTGAGCACCATCAGGTCGGCAAAGCGCGACAGCATCGCCAGGCCGTCCTCGACCTGGTCCGGCACCAGCCGGCTGTCGTGCGGCACCCCGCATTCGGCGGCGATGGCGTCGAAGCGCTCCAGCGCCAGCCGGGCCTTTTCCACCAGCGGATCGAAGCAGGCGGCCGAGAAGGAGCCGGGCGCTTCCTGGTAGCCGCTGGGGAAGACGGCGCGCGACACGCCCATCATGGCGGCGCCGGTCAGGTGGGCGCCGTGCTCGCGCGCCAGCAGGGCGGCCGCATGGATGCGCGCCGGCGCGTGGCGCGACAGGTCGGCGTGGACGAGGATGGACTGCAGCGACATCGGCAACTCCGTGGGAAAGGTCAAGCGTTCGGTATCGGGGCGCCGGCGCCGGCCGGGCGGCGGGCGTCGTGGTGCGGGAAGGACGGGACGGGCCGCGCGTCCACGCATGCGCGGTGGTCCGGTGGCCGGCCGTTCCCGGCGCGGCAGGGCGAGGTCGGCGCTGATGCGGTGCAGCGACAGGATGTCGGTGAGCGCCTCGACCAGCTGGCGCGCCAGCTTGACGTCGCCGGCTTCGACCTGCGGCAGGGTGCGGTGCAGGGCGGCCAGGATCGCGGCGTTTTCCCGGCGCTGCTCGTGCAGGCGTTCCTGCAGGCGCTGCTCGCGGCTGGCTTCGAGCAGGGTTTCCTCGTGGCGCAACTGGGCCTCGACCTCGGCCACCACCGCCACATAGACGCGGGCAAAGCCGTCGTCCGGCGCGCAGGCGGTGTGCGCCAGCCGCTCGCACAGCCGCCGGCGCGTGTGGCGCAGGGCGGCGGTGGTGGCCGGCGGGCGGCCGGGCAGGCGGTGCGGCAGCATGGCCCCGGCCGCGCTTCAGTGCGCGATCAGCAGCGGCACCCTGGCGCGCTCCAGCAGTTCGCGGGTGGTCCCGCCCAGCATCCACTCGCGGTAGCGGCTGTGGCCGAAGGCGCCCGACACCATCAGTCCGGCGCCGCAGTCCCGGGCCAGCGCGCACAGCGTCGCGCCGACCGTCGCGCGGGTGCGCTCCACCACCACCTCGACCTGGGCGCCGTGGCGCGCCAGGTAGAGCGCCATGTCGGCGCCCGGCTGCTCGCCGTGCAGCTCGGACAGCATGTCGGGGTTGATCACGGCCAGCTTGACGGCGGCGGCGCGCGCCAGCAGCGGCAGGGCGGCCGTGATCGCGCGCAGCGACTGGGTGCCGCCGTCCCAGCCGGCCACCGCAATGCCCGGGATCGGGTCGCCCTGGTAGCCGTCCGGCACCACCAGCACCGGCCGCGCGCCGCGCATGGCGACGTGTTCGGGCAGGCCGCGCTGCCGCGCCGCCAGGCCGGGCTCGGGTGGCGCCTCGCTGTCCTGGCTCAGCACCACCAGGTCGGCATAGCGCGCCTGCAGCAGCAGCGCGTAGCGCGGATCGTCCTCGATCAGGCGGGTCTCGATCGACTCGACGCCGAGCTGGGACGCGGCCAGCCGGAAGGCTTCGAGGCGTTCGGCGGCGGCATCGCGCATGCCCTGGAAATCGTCGGCGACCACAGGGATCGCCATCGACCCGGTCAGCAGGCTGTAGTCCATCCACGAGATGCCGGTGGCGGCGCTGCCGACCAGGTGGGCATCGTGCTTGATGGCGAGCAGGGCGGCGGCGCGCAGGCGGCTTTCCTGGCAGGCGCTGCCGTCGATGTGGACGACGATGGTCTTGAACAGATCGGACATGGCGGTTCTCCCGAGGCGGTTCGTATTCGGGACTGTATGCCTTGCCGTCGTCGCTGTCAGGCGCGCACTTGATGTAGATCAAACGCGCCGTAGATTTCCTTAGGTAGGCCGGAACATCCTGAACAGCTGCTCGGGCCCGACCGAGAAATAATCGGCCGGCCCGCCGCCGCGCAGGATGGGCCGGGCGGCGGCCGTGTCGTAGACGCCGTCCTTCAGCAGCGCGGCGTCGATGTGCACGCCGACCACTTCGCCCAGCACCAGCCAGGTCGGCACCTGCGCGCCGTCCGCGCCCTGCAGCTGGATCAGCTGGCTCAGGCGGCATTCCATGCCGACCGGGCTCTCGGCCACGCGCGGCGCGCCAACCACGCGCGAGGGCGCCGCCGTCAGGCCGGCCAGCGCGAACTCGTCGACCTCGGGCGCGACCGCGGCGCAGCTCAGGTTCATCCGTTCCGCCAGCGGCCGGGTCGCCAGGTTCCAGCAGAATTCGCCGGTTTCCTCGATGTTGCGCACCGTGTCCTTGTAGCCGATGCTGGCAAAGCCGACGATGGGCGGGGTGTAGTTGAAGGCGTTGAAGAAGCTGTAGGGCGCCAGGTTCGGCACGCCGGCGCCGCTGCGCGAGGAGATCCAGCCGATCGGGCGCGGGCCGACGATGGCGTTGAAGGGATCGTGCGGCAGGCGGTGGCCGTCGCGCGGCTCGTAGAAGTGAAACGGTGTGTGCATGCGGGCTCCAGGATGCGGGTCCGCAACGATACCGCATCCGCGCACGGGCTGCCGCCGCGGCTGGCATAATGGACCGCATCGTCGACATCGAAAGGAAGCGCAATGGTGCTGGAAAGTGCGGAAATCCTGGTCAAGCCGGGCATGGAAGAAGCGTTCGAAGAAGGCGTGCGGCAGGCCGTGCCCCTGTTCAGGCGGGCGCAGGGCTGTTCCGGCATGCGCCTGCAGCGCGGCGTCGAGAATCCGCGCGCCTACCGCCTGCTGGTGGAATGGGCGACGCTGGAAGACCACACGGTGCACTTCCGCGACAGCGAAGATTTCCAGGAATGGCGGCGCCTGGTCGGCCATTGCTTCGACGGCGCGCCGAACGTGTCCCACCTGAGCGGCGTGCTCGACGGGTTCTGAGCGGCAAGCTGCACCGTGCGCAGCCGCGGGCGCTTTTCTGCGACCATACACCGATCGGAACTGGAGGGAGACCAGCAATGAGCACCGAAAGCAGCCTCGATAGCGGCGCCCAGGAACCGGGCAAGGACGCGCAACTGCGCAGCGACGCCCTCGACTACCACCGCCTGCCCACGCGCGGCAAGATCGAGGTCGTGGCGACCAAGCCGCTGTCGAACCAGCGCGACCTGTCGCTGGCCTATTCGCCGGGCGTCGCCTACGCCTGCGAAGAAATCGCCGCCGATCCATCCACCGCCGCCGACTACACCTCGCGCGGCAACCTGGTGGCGGTGATCGCCAACGGCACCGCGGTCCTCGGGCTCGGCAACATCGGCCCGCTGGCCTCGAAGCCGGTCATGGAGGGCAAGGGCTGTCTCTTCAAAAAGTTTGCCGGGGTCGACGTGTTCGACCTCGAACTGGCCGAGAACGACCCGGACAAGCTCATCGATGCGATCGCCATGCTGGAACCGACGGTGGGCGGCATCAACCTGGAAGACATCAAGGCGCCGGAATGCTTCTACATCGAGAAGAAGCTCTCCGAGCGCATGAAGATTCCCGTCTTCCACGACGACCAGCACGGCACCGCCATCATCTCCAGCGCGGCCCTGATCAATGCGTTGAAGGTGGTCGGCAAGGACATCGGCGCCATCAAACTGGCCGCCTCCGGCGCCGGCGCCGCGGCGATCGCCTGCCTCGACATGATGGTGAGCCTGGGCGTCAAGCGTGAAAACATCCGGGTGACCGACTCGAAAGGCGTGATCTGGCGCGGCCGCGAAGCGAACATGGAAGCCAACAAGGCCCGCTATGCCCAGGACACCGATGCCCGCACGCTGGCCGACATCGTCAGGGACGCCGACGTCTTCCTCGGCTGTTCGACCGCCGGCGTGCTGACCGGCCAGATGGTGGCGACCATGGCCGACCGCCCGGTGATCCTGGCGCTGGCCAATCCGGAGCCGGAGATCCGGCCGGAAGCCGCCAAGGCCGCGCGCCCCGACTGCATCGTCGCCACCGGCCGTTCGGACTACCCGAACCAGGTCAACAACGTGCTGTGCTTCCCCTACATCTTCCGCGGCGCCCTCGATTGCGGCGCGACCCGCATCACGGAAGAGATGAAACTGGCCTGCGTCGGCGCCATCGCGCGGCTGGCCGAGGCCGAGCCGAACGACGCCGTGGCCGCCGCCTATGCCGGCCAGGACCTGTCCTTCGGCCCCGACTACATCATTCCGAAGCCCTTCGATCCGCGCCTGATGGCGGCGATCGCGCCGGCGGTGGCCGAGGCGGCCGCGGCCTCCGGCGTGGCGGCCCGTCCGATCGGGGACATGGACGCCTACCGCGAGCGGCTGGCGGCGATGGTCTACCACACCAGCTTCTTCATGCGGCCCGTGTTTGCCAAGGCGCGCGCCAGGCCGCGCAGCGTGGCCTATGCGGAAGGCGCCGATCCGCGCGTGCTGCGCGCCGTGCAGACCGTGGTCGACGAAGGCCTGGCCAGGCCGGTGCTGATCGGCGCCGCCGCCGGGATCGAAGCCGCGATCCGCACGGCCGGCCTGCGCCTGCGCCGCGACGCCGACTACACCGTGGTCGATGCCGCCGACGACGCCACCGCGCGCGGCACGGCGATGCTGGCGGCCGGCGAGGTCGACGCCCTGATCTGCGGCATGCGCGGCAGCTACGACGGCCACCTGGCCCACGTGCAGCGCGACATCGGCCTGGCGCCCGGCGCGACCGTGATGGCGGCGATGAACGCGCTGGTGCTGGACCGGCAGACCCTGTTCATCACCGACACCTACGTCAACGACCAGCCTTCCGGCGCCGAGCTGGCAGCCATCGCGCGCATGGCGGCGGACGAGTTGCGCCAGTTCGGCCTCGATCCCAAGGTGGCGCTGCTGTCGCACTCGATCTTCGGCTCGTCGTCGAAGCCGTCGGCGCAGCGCGTGCGCGAGGCGCGCGAAATCCTCGGACGCGAGGCCCCGGAGCTGGACGTGATCGGCGAAGTCCACGGCGACGCCGCGCTGGACGAGGACATCCGCGCCATCTACCTGCCGGACGGGCCGGCGAATTTCGAGGGCAGCGCCAACCTGCTGGTGATGCCGTCGCTGGACGCCGCCAACATCTTGTTCAACGTGCTGAAGGTCTCGTCCGGCAAGGGCGTGACGGTCGGCCCGATCCTGCTGGGCGCGGCGAAGTCGGTGCACATCCTCAGTCCCAGCGCGACGGTGCGGCGGATCGTCAACTTGCCGGCGCTGGCGGTGGCGGACGTCAAGGCTTGAGATGGGCGCGCCGATTTGTGACGCGCAGTCACAAATCGGCGCGTTCGATGCGCAAGTCTCGTTGCTCAGGACGACAGCGTCGTATTCACCTTCTTCCCGGCGATCGCCACATTCTTCAGCGTCAGCCCGCGCACGTTGTACAGGTACCAGGGCTGCTCCGCATTCGAGGGCGTGCCGAAGTCGCAGTCGGTGATGGTGACGTTCCGCACCGGCAGCACTTCCGGCCGCGGCGCCGGGCCGTTGTAGTCCGAGGCCACCGGGCCCAGGATCACGAAGGCCTGCCAGCTCGAGGCCTGCCCGCCGTCCTTCGTCTTCACGTTGCCGACCCGGACGTTCGAGATGTGCACGTCGCGCACCTCGGGCGGGCGTACGCGCACGTTGTCGGCGCGCGGCGTGTAGTCGCAGTCGAAGGTGATCACGCCGCCGGCGGCCGCGGCCACGGTCCGGGTCGGGATCGGCGAGCCGGGCAGGGTGGCGTAGAACGAGGGGCTGGTCTGCACGCCGTTCGGAATGCTGACGTTGCGCACGTAGAAGTAGCGCAGGAAGCCGCCGCGGTTCATGTTGGTTTTCAGGCGGATCGCGATGTTGAGCGGATTCGTCGCCCAGTTCTTGTTCTCGAAGACGAGGTCCTGCGCATACACCTTCTGGATGCCGGCCGCCATCTCGCTGCCCAGGGTCACGGCGCCATGGCCGCTGTGCATGGTGCACTTCTGGATCACGATGTTCTGCGAAGGGCCGTACTGCGTGTCGAGGTTCTTGCCGGCCTTGATCGCGATGCAGTCGTCGCCGGTGTCGAACTGGCAGCCCTCGACCAGCACGCCGTCGCAGGATTCCGGGTCGAAGCCGTCGCTGTTCGGGCCCAGGCTGTTGGCGTAGACCTTGCGGATCGTGAGGTTGCGGCAGGCCACCGGATGGTGCTGCCAGAACGGCGTGTGCGTGACCTGGTAGCCCTCCAGCAGGACGTTGGTGCATTCGACCAGGTGGATCATCGGCGGGCGCAGGTAGTGGCCGAGACCGAACACGCGCTTTTCGATCGGCACGCCGGCTTCGGACAGGGCCGGCAGGCAGGCGTCGTCGGCGCGCCACTTGTCGCCTTCGCCCTGGATCAGCAGGCGCCTTTCTTCGGACAGGTTCGGCGCCACGTCCGCCAGCGATGCGGGATTCAGGGGATTCGGCTGGTTCTGCGCCAGCTTGCCCGGCACGTAGTTGGGCGACTTGTCCTGGGCCACCGAGTTGATGGTGGCGTTCTTGCCCTTCCAGGTCCACCAGCAGTCGTTCGATCCAGGGAAGGGTACGCCGCCCTGGCCGTCGAGGATGGCGGTCCAGTCGTCGCCGGTGAGGGCGATGTTGTCGGCCTTGTGCGCGTAGATCATCGACGAAAAGTTCAGGCAGTCGTTGCTCTGCCAGCGCGAGACCACCAGCCTGCCGTTCTCGCCGCAGTCGTGGTCGCCGTATTTCGCGTAGTCGCGCGGGTCGTTGCTGAAGTAGACGTGGGCGCCGGCCTGCAGGTGGACGTGCACGTTCGACAGCAGCCGGATCGGGCCGGCGCAGAACCAGTCGCCTTTCGGGATCACGACGCGGCCGCCGCCCTCCTTGTGGCAGCGGGCGATGGCGTCGCGGAAGGCGGCGTAGCAGTCCTTGGCGCCGGGCGCCGGGGTCTGCAGGGTTTCCTGGTCTTCGAAGGACACCCAGGCCTTCACCGGCGCCAGCGTGCAGCGGGCGGCGCCGAACTCGGTGACCAGGTAATCCTTCTTGCGGAACTTGACCGGCATCGCCAGGCGGCGCGCGATGGCGGCGGCCTCAAGCCACGGGTCGGCGGCGGCGGCGCTGGTGGCCTTCGCGGCGGCGGCGATCGCCTGCCCGCCCCGTGTCAGGGCGAGACCGGCCAGGCCGGCCAGGGAGCTGGTGCGCAGGAAGGAGCGGCGGGTGTCAAAAGAGCGCATGCTGTCTCCGTCATTCTGTCGTGTTGTTGTATTCGCCGAGGTAGATCTCGGCCGGGACCGGGCGCGCCGCGCCGCCCAGGACCCTGTTCGTATCGAGGCCGGTCGCGGGGGCCACGCCCTGCAGGTTGGCCCAGTAGTCGTCCGAGCTGAATTGCGCCGGGCGGTGGGCCATGGTGCCCTGGCGGTTCCATTCGGACCACGGGTGCTCGCGGTCGATGTGGGCGCCGATGCGCGAGTTCAGGATCACCGCCTTGCCCACCGATTCCAGCGTGCGCCGGCGGATGCCGCCTTCCGGCGCACGGTAGACGTCGACGTCGCCGAGGCGGCAGCGGTAGCCGTCCACGGCCATCCAGCCGTAGGGCGTGCAGCGCTGGTGATGGAACCACTGGCGCGCGAAGAAGAACTGGGTGGCTGGGCTGGCTGTCTTGTCGCCTGTGAAGCGGCAATGGTTGAACACGAAGCCGTATTTCGCGCGGCGGCTGGTATCCGGCGCCAGTGCGTACGAAGCGGCGCGGCCGCCGATCTGCCGGATTTCGCAGTCGTCGAAGTAGGCGATCGTGTCGCCGAAGATGAAGTCGACGTCGCCTTCCACATAGGACTTGTGGAAGAAGCTGCGCACCGTGCTTTCCTGGTCCTTCGCATGCAGGAACAGCGTGTCCTGCAGGCCGAGCAGGCGCAGGTTCTCGAACTGCACGCGGTCGGCGCCGTCCACGCGCAGGGCCACCGCCTGGTGGTGCACGCGGCTGCCGCCGGTGTTGTCCGGACAGCGGTCACCGACGCATTCCGGCTTCGCCTGCACGCCATCGCGGTTGAAGCCGTTCTCGATGGTGATGTTCTTCGCCTGGAAGCCGTCGGCCTTGACCCAGGCCGTGGCGGAGCCGGTGGTCTGCAGGGCCGGCAGGTCCTTCAGCTGCGCATACATCGCGCGCACCGCGGCCGGGGCGCCGTCGAACCCTGCGCCGTGGCGCCGGCGATACTCGGCGCCGGTGGTCGATGCGTCGAGCGAAGCGACGATGCGCACCGCGCGCGGATCGGGATCGTCGCTGTACAGGGTGAGCGGCGCGTTCGACGCCGGCACGTACAGCAGCTCGCGGTAGACGCCGGGCTGGATGCGGATATAGGCGCGGCGGCCGCGGCCCGCATCGCCGACTGCCCGGTTCACCGCCGCCTGGACGCCGGCGAAACGCGTGACGCCGTCCGCCGGCGCCTGTGCATCGACGATGTAATCGGGGGTGAGGGTGGCGCCAGTGGCGATCGGGTCGCGCAGCGGATCCCATGGATCGACGCGCTCGGCGCCGAGCGGTCCCACGTACTTCAGCACTTCGTGCAGTTCGTAGGCCCTGGCCTGTTCGGCGCTCAGCTGCGGACGGGTGACGGGCGCGGGCGCCGCCGGGAAGGCCGGGAAGCGCCCGGCGCAGTCGACGGCAAGCGCCGGCGTGCCGAGGAAGCTGGCGCCGCCGCTGACGCGCGCGAATGCCGTCTTCACCACCGGCTGGCCGTCGACGACCACGTCCTGCAGCCGAAGCCGCAAGGGGTGGGCATCGTCATAGCCCAGCAGGTTGACCTTGCCGCCGGTGAGACTGTGCACCCGCTCCATGCGTACGTCGCGGTAGTCGGGCAGCAGGGCGCCGGGCGTGTCGGACTGTTCGTAGTGCGTGTAGATGTCGATCGGCGCCTTGGTCCCGCGCAGGCAGACGTCGCGGTACAGGATGTCGGACACGATGCCGCCGCGCGTATCGTTGCTCTTGATGCGCAGGCCGGAGGTGGCGCCGTCCATCGACAGGTCCTCGACCAGCACGCGCCGCACGCCGCCGTTGGTCTCGCTGCCGATCGACATGCCGTGGCCGCTGTAGAAGTGGTTGTGCAGGATCGAGACGTTCGCCGTCGGGCCGTTGTTGCCGCCCTTGATGGCGACGTTGTCGTCGCCGGTGCGGATCCAGCTGTGCGCGATGGTGATGTTGGTCGAGGAGATCGGATCGATGCCGTCGGTGTTGCGGGCATCCATCGGGGTGTCGATCTTCACGTTCCAGGCGGTGAAGCCGTCGACCTGGTTGAGGGTGACGTGGAAGTTGGGTGAATTCTTCAGCAGGATGCCGTACATGGTGAAGTCCTGCGAGCGGTCCACCTGGATCAGGCGCGGCACGTTCTGGCGGGTCTTTTCCTTTTGCGCGCGGCGCGCGATCTGCCACCAGCTTTCCTCCTTGCCGAGGATCGTCTCGCCGCCGCGGCCGTCGATCGCGCCGCGGCCCATGATGCCGCTGCCGCGCGTGTTCTCGGCCGTGATCAAGGGGCGGCATGCGCGGCCGTTCCGGTCGTTGCTGCCGCAGGCCCCACCGCCGTCTCCCGCCTGGCGGTCGAACAGGCGCGGATCGCTGCTGGCGTACAGCGTGGCGCCCGCATCCACCAGCAGGGTCACGCCGCTCTTCAGGACCAGCGGGCCGGACACGAAGCTGCGCTTGCCGTTGCTGGCGGCCAGCACCACGGCGTGGCCCGGCGCGCAGGCGTCGATCGCGGCCTGGATGCGCGGACCGTCGTTGCGCACGGCGTCGAAGGCCTCGCCGGTCAGCACCGCGCAGGCGGCCGGCAGCGTGGGCTCTTTCACGTCGCGGCTGTCCTGGGCGTGGACGGCGCCGCCCAGGCCCAGCGCCAGCAAGGGCGCCGGCAACAGCAGGCGGCGCAGCATCAAGGCTTGCCTCCGTCCCTGAACCATGGTCGGGTGGCGGGCAGGGCGCGCGCCATCTCGCTCTCGACCATCGCCGCGAACAGGGTCGCGCCCCTGGCGCCGATGTGGGTGCGGTCGAAGGCGCTTTTCGCGGCGCCCTGCGGCTCGACCTTGTTCGGGTCCTGCGGCGCGGCCTGGATGCCGGCGGCGGGCGGCGGCGCCATCGCCAGGGTGTCCGCCCCGGCCTGGCCCATCGCCTGCACGGCGGCATGGCTGTCGGCGTTCAGGTCGAGCAGCGCCGCGTGTTCGCGCGCCGCGGCCTTGCGGGTGGCATCGGCCCAGGGCGCGAGGTCATTGTGCAGATATGCGCCGTGGAAGGTCCGGCGCGACAGCGGCGTGACCAGCACCGGCACGCCGCCGGCCGCCCTGGCCTCCTGGGCATAGCGCGCCATGTTGACGGGGAATTCGGTGACGAAGTCGGTCGAGCGTCCGGGCTTGCCCGGCTGGTCGTTGTGGCCGAACTGCACCAGCACATAGGTGGCGCTGAAATGCGATGCGTCGCTCAGCAGGCGCTGGACTTCGTCCCAGCGGCCCTCGGCGCGGAAGCTGCCGCTGCTGCGGCCGCCGCGCGCCAGGTTGATGCAGCTGACTTCGGGCCTGAAGCGGGCGCAGAAGGCGTCGCCGTAGCCGGTGCGGGTGGCCATGGTCGAATCGCCGACCAGGATGACGCGGATGGGGAGGGGTTCCGCGGCGTGAGCGGTGGAGGCGAACGCGGACGCCAGCACCAGCGCCGCCGGGGTGAGACAAAAGAACTTCATGAGACTCCTTTGCTGCCGATACGGACGCGCGCGCCGGCGGGCGGAAGCCCGGGCCGGCGTGCGCCTTGCTGCTCCACGGCGACAGCTTACTGGAAGTTGTAAGTCACGCGCAGGTTGTAGGCGCGGCCGGTCGGGTTCACCGCGCTGCTCAGGTAGCCGTTGCTGTACACCGTGTTGTTGGTGACCGGCGGGGCCTTGTCGAACAGGTTGTTGACGCCGGCGGTGATCTTCACCTGCTTGATGCCGTTCCACGAGGCGGTCAGGTTCCACAGCGAGACCGAGGAGATGTCGCGGTAGTACTGCTGGCTGACGGCGGTGTTGGCGTCGCGGTACTTGCTGGCGAAGACGTTGGTCAGCTGGCCGCTCCAGACGCCGTCGGTCCACGAGAAGCGCAGGTTGTGCTTCCAGCGCGGGGTGATGATCGGGTAGCTGCTGGTGGTGCCGTTGCTGGCCCAGCCGAACTGGCCGACGTTCGACTTCCAGGCGCCGTCCTTCTCGAGCTGGTTGTCGAAGCGGGTCAGGTAGGTGCCGTCCAGGCCGATATTGAAGGTGCCGAAGCGGGAGCTCGGCAGGCGCCAGTTGGCGGTGACGTCGACGCCGCCGGCGATCTGGCCGCCCAGGTTCATGGTGCGGTTGTCGATGTAGGCCAGCGAGCCGTCCGCGTTACGCACGAACAGGTTCTGGTACTGCGCGTAGTTGGTGAAGTAGACCGATTCCGGCAGGTTGGCCAGCATGTCCTTCATGTTGACCTGCCAGTAGTCGAAGGCCAGGGTCGCGTTGCTGCTCGGCTCGAACACCACGCCCAGGGTGCCGCCCTTCGATTTTTCCGGGACCAGGGCCGAGTTGGAGCCGGTCATGCGGTTCAGTTTGGCGTTGCAGACGTCGGCCGCGTTCACGCCGGCGACGGCGGTGCCGGTGCCCGGAATAAGCGGGGTCTTGCTCGGGCACAGGACCGGATCGTCCCAGCGGCCCGAGGTGGTGCCGTTGGCGACGGTGGTGCGGTAGCCGTAGCGGTCGAACAGGGTCGGCGCGCGGAAGCCGGTGTTGGCCGAGCCGCGGAACAGCACGGTCTTGGTCGGCTGCCAGCGGAAGCTGATCTTCGGCGTGACGGTGCTGCCGACGTCGCTGTAGTGGTCGACGCGCACGGCGGCGTCCAGGTTCAGGGTCTTGGTGACCGGCGCATCGATCTCGGCGAACAGGCCGGTGATGGTGCGCGCGCTTTCGCCGTGGCCCGGCACGATCTTCGCGTAGGTGATCGGTTCGCCCTGCGCCAGCTTGGTGTCTTCGTTGGTGTCGCGGTGCACGTCGGCGCCGATCGCCAGCGCCAGGTCGCCGCCGGCCAGCGTCGTCAGGCTGCGGCTCAGGGTGCCGTCGAGGCCGTAGTAGGCCGACTTCGCGGTGCGGTTCATCATGCCGTCGGCGGCGATCGACTCGAGATAGGCGGCGCCTGCCGCATCCTGCAGGCCGAAGGGATTCAGGGTGCCGTTCGACAGGCCGGTCAGCAGGCCCAGGCCGTTGTAGTAGCCGGATTCGAAGTAGACGCGGCGCTGCGACAGGCCGTAGCTCAAACCGGTCTTGTAGTCCCAGGCGCCGACGTGGCCGTCGGCCGACAGCAGCAGGCGCTGGTTGAGCTGGCGGTCGCGGGTGATGGCGGGACCGCCGTCGGCCACCGCCCAGCTCACGGTCAGCGGCTGGTTGGTCAGGCCGGGATAGGCCGGCACGCCGCCGCTGCCGCCCGGGTACCACTTGCTGGTCGAGGGCAGGATCGCGGTGACCTTGCCGACCGCGGTGGCCTGGGTCGGGTTCTTGGTGGCGAAGATGGTCGCTTCGCCGCGGGTGTATTCGATCGAGACGGTGTTGTCTTCGTTGATCTTCCTGGCGGCCTTGACGTAGGCCGAGAGCTGCTTGTTGGCGTGCAGGGCGGTGCCGTAGACGTCGTCGTCCAGCACGCAGGTGTTCTTGGCGCCCTGGATCGAGGCGCCCGGCAGGCAGCCGCTCGCATAATACGGATTGGCCGCGCTCTTGTTGATCGAGCTGGTGAAGTTGGCCGGGGTGGCGTAGCCGCCGCTGGCGGCGCTGCGCGGCAGGCCGATCGCGGCCATCGCGGCGTCGTCCGGGATGAAGCCCGCGCGGTCGGACAGCAGCAGGCGTGAACGCTGGTGGAAGTCGGCGGTGCCGTAGATGTTCCAGCCGTCGCGCGCCAGGTTGCCCTTGCCGAAGGTCAGGGTCACGCGCTGCTCGTCGCCGCCGCCGCTGCGTTCCGGCTGCACGAACTGCACGGTGGCCGAGCCGCCTTCGATGTCGCGCTTGGTGATGAAGTTGACCACGCCGCCGATCGCGTCCGAGCCGTAGATCGAGGAGGCGCCGTCGCGCAGGATCTCGACGCGCGCCAGGGCGCTGATCGGGATGGTGTCGAGGTTGGCGTAGCCGTCGGCGATCGCCTCGCTCGCAAGGCGGCGCCCGTTCAGCAGGACCAGGGTGCGGTTCACGCCGAGGCCGCGCAGGTTGATGTTGGTGCCCGAGCCGGCGTTCGACGGCTGCAGCGAGACCGACTGCGGCAGCGCCATCATCACGTCGGCCAGCGTGGTCAGGCCCTGCTTCTCGAGTTCCTCGGCCTTGACCACCGTGACCGGCAGCGCTTCCTCGGCGGCCAGGCGCTTGATGCTGGAGCCGGTGACTTCGACGCGCTGCATGGTCTGCGCGGTGGCCTGCTGGCCCAGGGCCAGGATCGCCAGGGTGATCGACGAGTATGCAAAAGTGCGGGCGAGGGTGCGCGAAGTCGCGCGTGCGGAACGCGGGTGATTCATCAAGCTGTCTCCTGATTCGTTATCGGTGTTTGTTTCGAGGACGCCGTCGCCGTGCGCGGCGTCTCTTCTGTTACTTGATGCTGCTTGCCAGAGGACTGTTTCGGGTGTCTGGGCCGGAAAGTCTTATTGGTCAGTCCATTCTAAAGTGGTTCGACCACTTTTAGCAATCGGACAAGCCACTTTGATGCGTATTTTTAACGCAACACCACCTTGACCGGGTGCGCGGCGCGGGCGGCGGCCGCGCTGACGTAGGCGCGCCAGGCATCCTGCGAGACCACCTGGCCGGCCTTGTTCCAGGCTGCGCCGATGTAGTAGCGCAGCGGCTTGCCCGGCGCCACGGCGGCCAGCGCCAGCTCGTTGCCGGTATCCTCGGTGAAGCTTTCGGCGCCCGGCAGCAGCACCGCGGTGCCGTAGGCGCCCTTGTCCGGCGCGGCCTTCAGTTCGACCCACTGCAGCAGCGTGCCGTCCTTGCGGTCGCGGGTGACGGCGATGGCCGGCTCGTGCTTCTTGTTGGCGGGCGTCTTGTTCAGGCCCACGGCCACGGTCAGGCTTTGCGGGCCGCTGAAGTCGAAGGTGCTCTCGACCTGGTCCAGCTGGTGGCCGGCGTCGACCGTGAAGCGCTTGGTTTCGGTGACCTTCACGCCGCCCGCATCCCAGGCGTCGTAGCGCAGCTCGAAGACGGCGCGAACCGGGCCGTTGGCCAGCACCTTCCACGACTTCCAGTTCCCGCTGGTGTACAGCCTGCCGCCGCTCCAGACGCCGGTGCCGCCGCAGCCGCGGGTCTGGCTGACGTTGTACATGTCCAGGCCTTCGCCTTCGTCCTTGTGGTAGTGGTCGTGGCCCTTGTTGTACCAGCGGTCGACGATCGGATAGCCGACCCGCTTGAACCAGATGTCGATGCCGCTGGTCTCCAGCACTTCCTTGCCGCTGCCCGGTGGCGCCGGCGCCGCCAGCGCGGGGCCGTAGATGCGGTGGGCGATGCGGTCGTTCTCCCAGGCGAAATCGTCGAGCCGCTCCTGCACGTAGCGCGCATAGGCCTGCACCGGGAACACCGGCTCCAGGGTCTCGCTTTTTTCGACCGTGAACGTGGCGCTCTTCTCGCCGGCCGGGAAGCTGTGCTGGAACAGCAGTTCGCCGTAGGCTGCGCCGACGTTCTTCGGATCCTTGGCCAGCGGCGCGACGTTGGTCACCTGGTGCGGCAGCACGTGGCCGGCGCCGTCCTTCACGACGATGTGCTGGATCAGGGCGCCGGGCAGCGCGCGGTTCACGTCCGGCCAGGGAATCGCGATGGTCTCCGAGGGCCGCTCGGCGTCGAGATCGTGGGTGACCGTGATCGTCAGGCGTTCGGCGGCGCCGGCGGCGAGCGGGGGCAGGACAGCGGCCAGCGTGAGTAGGCGAATCGTCGTGCTCATGGTTTCCTCGGTACGTAGTGATAAGTGCGGACGCTGTATTTGATGTCGATCGCCGGGTTGTTCAGCAGGCGGATCATCTCGGCCCCGGCCAGCAGGGTCGGGCCGTAGCCGTGCAGCGCGGCCGCGCTGACCGGACGGTTGTAGTAATAGACCTGGTCGCCGGCGAAGGTGGTGCCGACGCAAGTGCCTTCGACCTGGCCCCCCTCGCCGATGCGGGTGGAGAGGCCGGCCCATCCGGCCTGGGCGATCGAGCCGTAGGTGACGGGGCTGATCCAGCCTTCGTTGACGGCGTGGGCCAGCACGTAGACGAAGATCGCGCTGGCGGAGGTCTCGAGGTAGGAGTCGTTGCGGTCGATCATCTGGTGCCACAGGCCGCTGCCGGACTGCAGCTGGGCGATGCCGCGCAGGCTCTTGCGCAGCTGTTCCAGCACTTTCGGGTAGCCCGGATGGTCCTTCGGCAGCACGTCGAGCAGGTCGGACATCGACAGCACCGCCCAGCCGTTCGCGCGCGCCCAGTAGAACTGCGGCGCGTCGGGATTGTCGGCGTTCCAGCCGTGGGTGTAGAGGCCGGACTGCGGATTGAACAGGTAGCCCGACATCTGCAATACGTTCCGCACCGCGTCGTCGTAGTAAGCCTGGCGCCCCGTCATGCGTCCCAGTTCGGCCAGCGCCGGAATCCCCATGTACATGTCGTCGGCCCACAGCGACACCGCCTGCGGGCGCTGGCGCGCGAGGGTGCCGTCGGGCAGGCGGAACTGGCCCTTCGCGACCCAGTCGCCGCAGACCTCGATCTGGCTTGCGAGGTCCGGGCCGACGTGGGCGCGGCGCGCGCGCATCATGGCCGCGCACATGGCGCCGGCGTCGTCCAGTGAATGCGGCGCGAGGAAGCGCGCGAAGCTGTTGGCGCGGTCCAGGTGATAGCGTGCCTCCTGGGCGCGGAAATAGGGCAGGCGCGCGGCGAAGAAATCGAAGTGGCGCGCCGTGAAATCGCTGAAGCGCCGGTCGCCGGTGGCCTTCGCAGCCTTCAGCATGCCGGCGTGGACCACGCCCATTTCATACACCTGCAGACCGAAGTCCATCCCGGTGGTCGGGACGATGGCATCCTGCGCTGGGGTCGTGAAATCCGTGATCTCGGCGCCGCTGGCCTTGTGCACCACGCGGGTCGGGGTCTGGGCGTCGAGAAAGGCGCGGATGCGCTGCAGGCTGGCCGCGATCTCGGCGGCGACCGGCTTCCTGTAGGGGACCGGGTAGGTCCCTTCGGCGGGATCGCTGCTGCTCTTGTTGTCGGGATTGCGGTAAGGGCCGTCCGCGTGGACGGGCGTGCTCAGGACGGCCATGGCCGCCAGCGCAACCAGGGTGCGCGCGGCGCGTGATGTGCTTGGTGGGGTCACCGTCGTCTCCATGATGTTTGATTTTTTTTGGTAGGACCATTCTATGGTGGTCCTACCACTTATGCAAGGTGGACTAGCCGCAGCCTCGGGCAGCGTGGCATACTTGCCCGACGGAGGAGACAGAATGAGGAAGATCCATATTCACGCCGGCATGACGGCGATGCTGGTGCTGGGCGCCCACGCCGGTGCGCAGGCGCCCGTTCCCGCGCCGGAGAGCTACACGGCGCAGACCACCTACGCGAAGCTGGCCAGGACTTATCCCTTCATCCGCATCGCCCGCAGCGAGGCGCCGCCGTCGGTGCGCGCGCTGACCGGGATCACCTATGCGCAGCGTGGCGCGCGTGCGCTGCAGCTGGACCTTTACCTGCCGGCGCATCCGCCGGCCGGAAAGGCCCCGGGCATCGTGTTGGTGCACGGCGGTGGCTGGCGCGCCGGCGTGCGCGCCAACTTCGCGCCGATGGCGATCCGCCTGGCCGAACGCGGCTATGCGGCGGCCACCATCAGCTACAGGCTCTCGCCCGAGGCCCTGTACCCGGCCGCGGTGCAGGATGCGCGCGCCGCGGTACGCTGGATGCGTACGCATGCGGCCGACCATGGCATCGACCCTGCGAAGATCGCGATCGGCGGCGGCTCGGCCGGCGGGCAGATCGCGGCGCTGGCCGGCGTCACCGACGGTTTGTCGCGCTTCGATCCCGATGGCGGGCCCGGCGCGGCGAGCAGCGGCGTGCAGGCGATCGTCAACATCGACGGCCTGTCCGACTTCACCTCGGCGGCTGCGCGCAGGTACGAGGACGACCCGGCCAAACAGCCATCCTCGGCCGGGGCCTGGTTCGGCGGGCGCTATGCGGAGAAGGAAGCCTCGTGGCGCGAGGCCTCGCCGCTGTTCTACGTGAACGCGAAGACGCCGCCCATCCTGTTCATCGGCAGCGGGCAGGCGCGGTTTTCGGTCGGACGCGAGGAGATGGTGGCGCGGATGGGCGAAGCCGGCGTGCCGAGCCGCGTGGTGGTGCTGCCGGCGACGCCGCACAGTTTCTGGCTGTTCGAGCCCTGGCTGGCGCCGACCGTGGAGACCACGGTGAAATTTTTGGACGACTACCTGAAATAGATACGTCGTTCCCGCGATGCCGAGGCACTGATCGCGCGGCGTATGGATTCCCGCTTTCGCGGGAATGACGTGCTGGCTTTCGGGGATGACGTGCTGGCTTACTGGCTCAGCCGCGCGAGAACGTGCGCGTGACGCGATCCAGGTGATTGCGCATCGCCGCCTTCGCGCCGGCCACGTCGTGCGAGGCGATCGCCGTCAGGATGTTGCGGTGGTCGAGCAGGGTCTGCTGGCGCAGTTCCTCGGTCTGGAAGTGTTCCTTCAGTTTGTGCCACAGGGTGCCGCGCTGGGCCCACAGGTATTCGATGACGCCGGTCAGCGCGCTGTTGCCGCTGGCGCGGGCGATCGCCAAATGGAAGTTGCGGTCGGCGGATTCGCTGTCGCTGCTGTGTTCGTGGTGCTGTTCCATCTGCTCGACGGCGACCAGGATGGCGTCGATGTTGGCGGCGGTGGCGTACTTCGCCGCCAGGCCGGCCACCTCGACTTCGATCAGGCGCCGCGCCGCCAGCACCTCGAAAGGACCGGGACCGGCGGCCGAGCCGTCGGTCTTGGGCGTCGCCTGTTCGCTCACGTACACGCCGGAGCCGCCGCGCACCTCGACCACGCCGCCCAGTTCGAGGGCGATCAGGGCTTCGCGCAGGGAGGTGCGGCTGACGCCCAGCTTGGTCGCCAGGTCGCGCTCGGCGGGCAGGCGCTCGCCCGGCCGGATGTTCTCTTCCCGGATCAGCTCCTCGATGCGCGCGGACACGACCCGATACAGTCGCGGCTCGGTCGACAGGATCTCGTTCGGCGCGGTAGCTCTTTTCATTGCGGTGGTCGTCCAGGAAAGTTGGTGGCAGGTGCCAGATGCGCATATTAGTTGGCAACTGTTAATGTTGCAAGTGGACTAACCAATCATGCGCCCGGCATGGCCACCCTGGCCGGCTTACGTCTCACTCCACCCAGTGGAAACCGTCGCGCGCCAGCAGCGCGAACGACTCCGCCGGGCCCCAGGAACCGGCCGCATAGGCGTGCGGCTTCTCGCCCAGCGTGCCCCAGCCTTCGATGATGGGGTCGGCCCACTCCCAGGCCGCTTCCAGCTCGTCGCGGCGCATGAAGTGGGTCAGGCGGCCGCGCACGACGTCGATCAGCAGGCGCTCGTAGGCTTCGGCGCGGCGCTGCTGGAAGGCCGACTGCAGGTCGAGGTTCAGCGCCACCTGCTGCATGTGCATGCCGCTGCCGGGCTCCTTGGCCATCAGCTGCAGCTTGATCGCTTCCTCGGGCTGCAGTTCGATCACCAGGCGATTCGCCACGCCGCCGGGCGCATCGGGGAACAGCGGGAACGGCGGATTGGTGAACTCGACCACGATCTTCGAGGAGCGGCGCGCCATGCGCTTGCCGGTGCGCAGGTAGAACGGCACCTTCGACCAGCGCCAGGTGTCGATGAAGGTGCGCAGCGCCACGAAGGTCTCGGTCTTGCTGTCCGCCGGGACGTTCTTTTCTTCGTGGTAGCCGGGCACTTCCTGGTTGCCGCTGACGCCGCGCGTGTACTGGCCGCGCACGGTGTCGCGCGCGATGTCGGCCAGGCTGAAGCGGCGCAACGAGCGCAGCACCTTGAGCTTCTCGTCGCGCACGGCGTCGGCGTTGAGCGAGGTGGGCGGCTCCATCGCGACGATGCACAGCAGCTGCAGCAGGTGGTTCTGGACCATGTCGCGCATCGCGCCGGCGCCGTCGTAGAAGCCGGCGCGGCTGCCGACGCCCACTTCCTCGGCCACCGTGATCTGCACGCTCGAGATGTTCGGCGCGCGCCACAGCGGCTCCAGGATCGAGTTCCCGAAGCGCAGCACCATCAGGTTCTGCACGGTTTCCTTGCCGAGGTAGTGGTCGATCCGGTAGATCTGCGCTTCCTCGAAGTGCTTGCCGACCGCTTCGTTGATCTCGATGGCCGAGGCGAGGTCGGTGCCGAGCGGCTTTTCCAGCACCACGCGGGCGTTGGCGTCGACCAGGCCGGCGGCGGCCAGCTTTTCGCAGATGGTGGTGAACAGCGATGGCGCCGTCGACAGGTAGAACACCCGCTGCGCGCCCTGGCGCGAGACCGCGGCCAGCGCGCCGAAGTCGGACGCGGCCTGGACGTCGAGGCGCACGTATTCGAGGAGCTGCAGGAAGCCGTCCCAGGTCTTCTCGTTGAAGTTGGCCTCCGCGATGAAGGAGCGCGAATGCTCCTGCACGTGGGCCAGGTAGGCGTGGCGGTCGTAGTCCTGGCGGCCGGTCGAGATGATGCGGGTGGTGGGCGGCAGGTTACCGTGCAGGTAGGCCATGTACAGGGCCGGCAGCAGCTTGCGCATCGCCAGGTCGCCCATGCCGCCGAAGATGGTCATGTCGAGGGGAAGGCCGGTATCCGATTCTGTCGAGAGGGTCATGTCGTGTTCATTCCAAGAGTTGAAGAGGGCGCTGGGCCGGCAACCTCGATACGGTAGCAGAAGGACAGCGGATGCGCTTGGGCAGGCCGGCTTGTGGCCGGCGTCATCCGCGGATCGGCGGACGGCGCGCAGGGTCTTGCATTGTCAATTGCATAGCTTACAATCTGAGCGCGATTTAGGGAATAACCATGAACAAGCATGTACGGGGCGCGATGTCCGCCGTGCCGCGGCCGGCGCTTGCCGTGTCCGGCCTGACGGCGGTGGCGATGCTGGCCTTTGCCGCCAACTCCCTGCTGTGCCGGCTCGCGCTGCAGCAAAACCACATCGACCCGGCCAGCTTCGGCGCGGTCCGGCTGGCCTCCGGCGCCCTGGTGCTGGCCTGCGTCATGCGCGGCAAGCGGCAGGGGCGGTCCGGCCGCGGCGACTGGCGCGCGGCGCTTTTCCTGTTCGCCTACGTGGCGCTGTTTTCGTTTGCCTATGTTTCGCTGGCGGCCGGCACCGGTGCGCTGATCCTGTTCGGCAGCGTGCAGCTGACCATGCTCGCGGCCGGGCTGCTGGCCGGCGAGCGCTTCACGCTCCTGGGCTGGCTGGGCATGCTGTCCGCGCTGCTCGGGCTGGCCGTGCTGCTGCTGCCCGGGGCCGCCGCGCCTTCGTTGGCCGGCGCCGTGCTGATGGCGGGGGCGGGCGCGGCCTGGGGCGGCTATTCGCTGCGCGGCCGCGGCGGCGCCGACCCGCTGGCGGCCACCGGCGCCAGCTTCCTGCGCGCGGCGCCGCTGGGCATCCTGCTGGCGCTGCTGTTCGCGGCGCGCGCACACGCCGACGCCCGCGGGGTGGGGCTGGCGGTGGCGTCGGGCGCCTTGACCTCGGGTCTGGGCTATGTCGTGTGGTATGCGGCGCTGCGCCACTTGAGCGCGTTGCGGGCGGCCGTGGTGCAGCTGTCGGTGCCGCCGATCGCGGCCTTCGGCGGGGTGCTGCTGCTGGGCGAGGCCTTCAGCTTGCGGCTGGGACTGGCGTCGCTGGCGGTCATCGGCGGGATCGCGCTGGTGCTCGGCAGCCGGAATGCGCGCCGCCGGGCGTGACGGCCCGGGGCGCTTTTTTGATCGGTTAATTTGCAACTAACCGACAAGCGGCGCAAGGACAAGACGAAACCCCGGCCACCAGCGCGCCCGGGGCAGGCCGACTCAACAGTAGGGCGAGGCGGTGCAACGCGGCCATGGGGACCGTATTGGATGCTCTACGCATTCCCGGGGCGCTTTTTTAGAAACGATGCAAACGATTCGACCGGGCCTTCCAGCAGCTCCGGATCGAGCGAAAACATGGCCCAGTAATACAGCTCGCGTCCATGGCAGGTCTGGGCCGGCGAGGTGAAGCGGTGCCACTCCTTGTGCCGCACCGCCGAGTACATGCCGTCGCCGTCGCTGAAGTTCGGCACGACGCGGCGCTGCTCGAGCGCTTCCAGCAGCGAACGCGGGGCGCCGCCGTCGAGCGCGATCTCGAACTGGGCGTTCATGGTCTGCTCGGTTTCCACCGCCAGCAGCCAGGGCCGGGCGTCGCGGTCGTACATCAGGAAGCCGGGCGGGGTCTTGAACAGGTAGTGCTCGACGATCCTGTGGCGCGCGCCCAGCTCGCGCACCAGGCCGCAGATGGCCGGGTCGTTGACGAAGCTGTAGTCGTGCAGCGCGAGCAGCATGCGCAGGGCCTCGGACTGGGCCAGGAAATAGCCTTCCTGGAGTTCGGTGAGTTCGGCTTCCAGGCGGTCGAGGGCGTGGGCGTCGCTCTTGCGCACGTAGCGGTCGATCAGGCCGCGGTTGAAGGCGTCGATCGCGACCCGTTCGTCGGCGACCCCGGTCAGCAGGATCTTCCGGCACGGCAGGTCGCGCACCGCCTCGCAGAACTGGATGCCGTCCATGCCCGGCATCGCGTAGTCGACCACCAGCACCGACGGCGTCATGAAGCGCTGGGCATGGCGGCGTACCCCGCACACCTGTTCGATGTGCAGGGCGATGTTGTAGGGCTGGGGCGCGAGGGTGTAGGTGTCGACGCTGGGCGACAGCAGCCCGGCCAGGGCCGCGGGCGCGGCGCCGTGCTCGCGCAGCCAGGCGATGGCGGCGCCGGTGTCGGAAAAGCCGATGCTGGGGAAGGCGGGACCGAGCTGGAAGCGCAGGCTGTGCAGGAAGCTGGGGCTGTCGTCGACCAGGACGGTCATGGTCGGATGCTGGTAGATCGGGAGATTCATGGTATGCCTCGGTCAGCGGTGGTTCCGGGTGCGCCCGGAACCGGTAGAGCAGCGCTGGTGTCCCCGGCCGGCATGCGGCGCGCGGGTGGGAACTCCAGCGCGAAAACGGTGTAGACCTGCTCGCGCGAGCGGCAGCGGATCCTGGCGTGCCAGGCGTGGAGGATGTCCTTGCACAGGGCCAGGCCGATGCCCGCGCCGGTGTTCGGCGGCCAGGAGTAGAAGCGCTCGAAGATGTAGGGCAGCTGCCTGGCCGCGATGCCGCAGCCGCTGTCCATCAGCAGCAGGCGCGGACGGCGGCGCGCGCCGTCGACGACGATCCGCACCTTGCCCTTGCCGGCGCGCTGCAGCGCCTTCAAGGCGTTGCGCAGCAGGTTCAGGAGCACCACCACGCCCAGCTCCTCGCGCCCCATGAAGCTGAAGTCGCGGCGCACCACCACGCTGACCTGGCGCCGCAGTTCTTCGGTGGCGAAGGGATAGCGCTCGATCACGGCATGCACCATCGCCGCCATCGAGACCCGCTCGGTGGGCGCCATCTGCTGGTTCATCGCCGCCGCCGACAGCAGGAACAGGTCGATCATCTGGTTCATGTGGCGCACTTCGAAGCCGATGCGGGCCAGCGCATCCGCCATGCCGGCCTGCTGCCCGGCGCCGTCGGCGCCATCGCCCCAGCCCCTGGCGGCGCGCTCGATCCCGCGCACGTTGGCGGCGATCGAGATCAGCGGCGTGCGCAGCTCGTGCGACACCATGCCCAGCGCCTGCGCCATGCCGGCCAGCTTTTCGCGTGACAGCACCCGCCGTCCGATCTTGGTCAGCGCCACGATGACGATCGTGAACACATAGATCGGGGCCTGCTCGAGCGCCACCGGAAACGCATGGAAGCCGCGCGCGGCGGCGTCGTCGTACCCGACCAGCATATACAGGATGCATGCGGCCAGGGCGCCGGTGCTGCAGGAAGCCAGCGCCCACAGCGAATCGAACTGGAACAGCAGGATCAGCGACAGCAGCAGCGATTCGCCCCACACCGCCGAGCCCTGGTTCATCAGGAACATGAAGCTGAAGAAGAAGGGCATCACGTAGGTGACGCTGACGAATTCGTAAACCCGCAGCCAATTTCCCTTGATCTTGCGCGGGAACAATAATGCCGGCAGGCATAGCGCAACACCGAGCACGCGAAGCGTTCCGCTCTCGAACTTTTGGGGGAACCAAGCTGTCCAGATGAGGTAGTACAGGGGCATGCCGAGACAGCCGACCCAGGCCAGGAAATGCAGGCGCAGGATCGCGTGCTCGCGCTGCTGGTCCTGGCGCAGCAGCCATGCCAGCAGGGCGGGCCGGGTCAGGTGCAAGCGCGCCCTGATCGGCGCACTCATGGTCGCGACGCTCCTGTACAGCAGATTCTTCACGCAATGACTCCCGGTCGTAGACCGTCTGTTTTCATTACTTGCCAATTCGAAATTGATCTCACTCAATTATTGGTTGAGCTTGACGGAATTCGCTCAGACCAAGTTGATATCGGTCAATTGTGTGTCGAAGTGGCGAGCTGAACGCTTGAGTATGGACACAATGAAATTTTTCTGGAGAAAAACATGACCACCCTCACCACCCGCATCAATGCCCGTCCCGTCACCCTGCGCATGCCATCCTTCGTCACCCGCCGGATGGACCTGCACCACGTCACCCGGATCGAGGAATTGATGGGCGGCGAACACGTCCACGTCTGGAAGCGGCCCGGTCCGGGCGCGGTGATGCTTGCAGGCAATGACTACCTTTGCCTGGCGAACGAGCCAACCCTGATCGAGGCCCAGATCCACACCATGCAGGGCAATGGCGGGCAGAACCTGATGTCGGCCGTCTACCTGCAGGCCGGCAGCCGGCAACACATGCTCGAAGAAAAATTCGCCGATTTCCTGGGCGCGGAGCAGACCGTGCTTGCCCAGTCGGGATGGGCCGCGAACGTCGGACTGCTGCAAAGCATCGCCGGGCCGGGCGTGCCGGTCTATCTCGACATCATGGCGCATGCTTCCCTGTGGGACGGTGTGCAGTTGGGCGGCGGCAAGGGCGTACCTTTCCTGCATAACAACATGGAGCACCTGGAACGCCAGATCCACAAGCACGGCGCAGGCGTGATCGTGGTGGATGCGCTGTACAGCACCGACGGCAGCCTGGCGCCGCTGCACGACGTGGTCGCCATCGCCGAACGGAGCGGCAGCGTGCTGGTGGTCGACGAATCGCACTCGCTCGGCACCCACGGCCCGCGCGGCGCCGGCCTGGTGATCGAGACCGGCCTCGAGGAGCGCGTGCACTTCCGCACCGCATCGCTTGCCAAGGCCTTCGCCGGACGCGCCGGCATCATCACCTGTTCGAGCCGCTTCAAGGGCTACTTCCTGTCCGAGTCGCGCCCGGCCATCTTCAGCTCCTGCCTGCTGAACCACGAACTGGCCTGGTTCGACGCCGCCATCGACTTCGTCGAGCAGGCCGACGGCCGCCGCGCCGCGCTGCGCCGCGTTACCGACGAGGTGCGCACCGGCCTGGGAAGGCTCGGCTACTGCGTCGACGAGGGCAGCGAGCAGATCGTCGCCCTGGAGGTGGGCACCGAGCCGAAGACCCTGGTGCTGCGCAAGGCGCTGGAAAACCGCGGCATCCAGGGCGCCGTGTTCTGCGCCCCGGCCACGCCGAAGAACCGCGCCCTGGTGCGCCTGACCCTGAATTGCGGGCTGTCGAAGCGCGAGATCGCCAGGCTGCTCAGCGCCTGCGCGGACATGCGCGAAGAGGTCGACCTCGAGAACTGGACTTCGACCATCCGCCGCCGCCGTGTCCACTGACGACGGCTGACTTACAAAGTCAGGAAGTTGGCTCCTAAAGGCAGACACAAAAATGGGGAGGGTCGGCGCTTTCGCTTACGCTTAAACAAAAGACAACAAGGAGACAAGCGTGAGAGACAAGTACCGGTTCGTCGGCCCGATCTACGACTGGCTGAGCGCCTTCTACAGCGGCAAGTCCATCCACAAGTGCAAGATCGCCATGCTGGACCGCCTGCAGCCCGGCGACCGGGTGCTGTTCGCCGGCGTCGGCCACGGGCGGGACGCCGTGTATGCGGCCCAGCGCGGCGCCGAGGTCACCGTGGTCGACCTGTCCGAGACCATGCTGAAGCGCTTCCAGGCCAACCTGGCGAAGGAGGGCATCGACGCCCCGATCCGCCAGGTCCACAGCGACATCATGCAGGTCGAGGAATTCGAGCGCTACGACATGGTCGTCGCCAACTTCTTCCTCAACGTCTTCCACGAAGACATGATGGTGAAGGTGCTGCAGCACCTGATCCGGCTCGGGAGGCCGGGCGCCCGGGTGGTGGTCGGCGATTTCTCCTTCCCCACCGGGAACGTCCTGAGCCGCGGCGTGAAGACCCTGTACTGGTACGGCGCGGTGGGCTTCTTCTGGCTGTTCGCCGGGAACGCCTTCCACAACATCTATAACTATCCGGAGTGGATGAAGACGCTCGGCCTGCGGATCCACGAGCAGAAGCACTACCGGCTGCTGCTCCTGAACTGCTACTGGTCGGTGCTGGGCGAAAAACCGGCCGCCCCATGAGCGATACCGCCCTCGCGCTGACGCGGCCGGCCGCCGGCGCCGCCGACCATGCGGACCTGGCGCGCCGCACCGCCTGGCTCAAGCAGTACGGCAGCCACGCGATGTCCTTCTCGACCATGCAGCCGGACATGTCCTACTTCGAGCTGCCCGGGGTCGGCTACATCGCCTACGCCCAGCATTGGGGCATGCAGTTCGCGCTGGCCGACCCGGTGTGCGCGCCGGCGATGCGCGGCGAGCTGCTGGACCGCTTCCTGGCCCGCTACCCGCGCGCCGTGTTCGTCCAGGTCGGCAAGGCCGTGGTCGACCACCTGCACGGCCGCCATGGCTACTACGGCACCCAGTTCGGCAGCGAGTCGAAGATCGATCTCCCGGGCTGGAGCCTGCGCGGCGCGCGCAAGCAGATCATCCGCACCGCCGTCAACGCCGCGCTGGCAAGCGGCATCGAGATCCGCGAGGGCGGCTTCGACCACGACGTCAAGCGCATCTCGGAAGCCTGGATCCGCACCCGGCGCTGCAAGAACAACGAGATCCGCTTCCTGATCCGGCCGATGATCGTCGACTACCGCGAGGGCACGCGCTATTTCTACGCCTGCCTGGACGGCGAGGCGGTCGGCTTCATCTTCTTCGACCCGATCTACAGCGATGGCCGGGTGAGCGGCTACGTGCCGAACATCTCGCGCTCGTCGAGCAACTTCCGCCAGGGCCTGTGGTATGCGCTGATGGCCCACGCGCTGGCCGTGTTCAGGGAGGAGGGCGTGCCTTGCGTCGATCTCGGCCTGGTGCCGCTGCAGATGGGCGGCGGCATCGAGCCGCAGGAGTCGCGCCTGCTGCGCGCCAGCATGTCGGTGATCCGCGAGCGCATGGACTTCCTGTACAACTTCAAGGGCCTGGAATTCGCCAAGTCGCGCTTCCAGGGCCGCATCGAGAAAACCTACTGCTGCCACCGCAGCGCCATGCCGGCGCTGGCGATGACGGCGATGTTCCGCCTGACCCGCATCATCTGACCATGACCACGCCAGAACTCAGCGTCCCGGCCGCCCTGTCCGGCAAGCGCATCCTGCTGACCGGCGCGACCGGCTTCCTGGCCAAGGTCGTGCTCGAAAACCTGATCCGCACCGTGCCCGACCTGGGCGGCGTGGTCCTGCTGATCCGCGCCGGCGACGGCGGCGACGCGCGCGAACGCTTCCGGCGCCAGGTGGCCGGCTCCTCGATCTTCGATGCGCTGCGCGCCGAGCGCGGCGCGTGGCTGGAGCGCTTCTTCGACGATCGGATCGAGTGCGTGACCGGCGAGCTGACCGCGCCGCAGTTCGGCCTCGGGCCCGAGCGCTTCCAGGACCTGGCCGCGCGGACCGGGCTTGTGATCAATGCCGCCGCCAGCGTCAATTTCCGCGAGCCGCTCGACCAGGCGCTGGCGATCAACACCCTCGGCCTGCGCCAGCTGACGGCGCTGGCCCGCGCGGCCGGCGCACCGCTGGTCCAGGTCTCGACCTGCTACGTGAACGGCTACCGCCAGGGCGACATGCTGGAAGAGGTGGCGCATCCGGCCGGCCGGACGCCGATCCCGCGCGGCGCCGACGGCCACTACGAGGTCGAGGCCCTGGTCAAGCGGCTGGAGCGCAGGATCGACAGTGTCCGGGCGCGGGTGCGCGATCCCCGCAAACTGGAACAGGCGCTGACGGCGCTCGGGATCCGCGAAGCGAACCGCCACGGCTGGAACGACACCTATACCTTTACCAAGTGGATGGGCGAGCAGCTTGCCCTGCGCGGCATGCAGGGCCGCGCCCTGAGCATCGTGCGGCCTTCGATCATCGAAAGCACGCTGCGCGCCCCGGCGCCGGGCTGGCTGGAAGGCGTGAAGGTGGCCGACGCCGTGATCCTGGCCTATGCGCGCGGGCGCACCAGCTTCTTCCCGGCGCGTCCGGGCGGCATCATCGACGTGATCCCGGCCGACCTGGTGGCGAATGCGATCCTGCTGGCGGCAAGCGAAGCGCTGCACGCGCCGATCGGCCACCGGATCTACCAGTGCTGCAGCGGTTCGTCGAACCCGATCCTGGTCGGCGACCTGATCCGCCTGCTGCAGTCGGAATCGAAGCGCAACTGGCGGCAGTACGACAAGCTGTTCCACCGCGAACCCAGGCACGACTTCCGCGTGGTCGGGAACATCCGGTTCCGGCTCGCGATGGCCGGGGTGGCGCTGGGCGCGCTCGCCTGGAGCGGCGTGCGGCGCCTGGCCGGCCAGCCGGGCGAGACCCCGGCGATGGAAAAGCTGCGCACCACGCGCCTGCTGGCGATCACCTTCGCCTTCTACGCCCAGCCGCGCTGCCGCTTCCACAACGGCCGCCTGCTGGCGCTGGCGCGGCGCTTCGGCCTGCGCGAGCGCGAACTGTATCCGGTCGACGCCGGCTCGATCGACTGGGAAGACTACCTGTGCCGGGTCCACATGGCCGGGCTGAACCGCTATGCGCTCAAGCGCAGGGAGGCGCGGGCGGCGCAGCCCGATCCCGAGGCCGGCGCGCAGGCGGTGCTGGCGCAGCCGGACGCCGTACGCTGAGCCGGCGCGCGCCGCAGGGCAGGGCGGCCTGTCCGGACAGCCGGTGAAAGGTGGGGGGATTTGGTAAACTGGACGCTTTGCACCATCTCCTTCCACGATGTCCGCTCCACTCGAGCTGCGCGCAGGCGCACTGATCCACCTGCTGCAAACGGACCCGCGCCGCAAATGCGAGGGCGTCGCCGGGCTGGCGCGCCTGCACGCCGACGGCGGCCTGGCGGTCGACCCGGCCGCCGTCTTCGATCCGGACGGCGCGATTCCAGGCCGGCCCGCGAAACCGGAACTGGTGCCGCCGCGCCTGGTCGGGCGCCGTTCGATGGCCACGCTGGAAGGCCGCGCCATGCTGGTCCACGCCCTGGCCCACATCGAATTCAACGCCATCAACCTGGCGCTGGACGCGGTATGGCGCTTCCCCGGCATGCCGGCCGATTATTACGCCGACTGGCTGCGGGTGGCGAAGGAAGAGGCCTGCCACTTCTCGCTGCTGGACGCCCACCTGGCGACGCTCGGCCATGCCTACGGCGATTATCCGGGCCACGACAGCCTGTGGGAGATGGTCGAAAAGACCCGCGGCGACATCCTGGCGCGCATGGCGCTGGTGCCGCGCACCCTGGAAGCACGCGGACTGGACGCGATTCCGCCGCTGCGCGCCAAGCTGGCCCAGGCCGGCGACCAGGCCGCGGCCGACATCCTCGACATCATCCTGCGCGACGAAGTCGGCCACGTCGAAATCGGCAACCGCTGGTACCTGGGCCTGTGCGCCGAGCGCGGCCTGGAACCGGTCGCCACCTACGAGGCGCTGGCGGCGCAGTACAAGGCGCCGGTGCTGAAAGGACCGTTCAACGTCGAGGCAAGGCGCCGCGCCGGCTTCCTCGATGCCGAGCTGGCGCGCTACGGCGGCGACAGCCTGTCGTTCGGGGCCTGAGATGCGCGGCTTCCTGCTGACCCGGCACTGGCGCGACCTCGACGCCGGCGTCGAGCTGGAATTCTGGCTCGCCACCGAGGACGGGGCGCGCCGCGTGCGCGTGCCGGCCCAGAACGCGGTCGCCTTCATCCCGGCAGAACAGCGTGAGGCGGCCGAGTTCGTGCTGCGCGGCGAGAAGGGCGTCGAACTGCGTCCGCTGGCGCTGACCGACTTCCATCACCGCGCCGTCCTGGGCCTCTACTGCCGCCATTACCGCAAGCTGCTGGCGCTGGAAAAGCGCCTGCGCCAGCATGGCGTCGACGTCTACGAGGCCGACGTGCGCCCGCCCGAGCGCTACCTGATGGAGCGCTTCATCACCGCGCCGGTGCTGCTCGCCGGTACGCCGGCGGACGGCGATCCGCAACTGCTGCTCGACGGCCAGTTGAAGCCCGACGGCGACTACCGCCCACGGATCCGCACCGTCTCGCTCGACATCGAGACCACCATGCAGGGCGAACTGCGCTCGATCGCGCTGGAAGGCTGCGGCCAGCGCCAGGTCTACATGCTCGGCCCCTCGAACGGCGACCCGTCCGCCCTGGATTTCGACTACGAAGTCTGCGACAGCCGCGCGGCGCTGCTGGACCGGCTGGAGGCCTGGTTCCGCGCCCACGACCCGGACGCCGTCATCGGCTGGAGCGTGATCCAGTTCGACCTGCGCGTGCTGCAGAAGCTGGCGGATGCGCTGGGCCGCCCGCTGCGCCTGGGCCGCGACGGCAGCCCGATGGAGTGGCGCGAACGCAGCAGTGGAGAAGTCTGGTTCGGCGGCATCGCCGGCCGGCTCGTCATCGACGGCATCGAGGCGCTGCGCTCGGCCACCTGGAGTCTTCCCTCCTTCAGCCTGGAATCGGTGTCGCAGACCTTGCTGGGCGAGGGCAAGGACATCGACAATCCCTACGACCGCATGGCCTCGATCGACCGCATGTTCAACCAGGACAAACCGGCGCTGGCGCGCTACAACCTGAAGGACTGCGAGCTGGTCACGCGCATCTTCGAGAAGACCGGCCTGATGGCCTTCCTGCTGGAGCGCGCCAGCGTGACCGGGCTGATGGCAGACCGCAGCGGCGGCTCGGTGGCGGCCTTCGAGCATTCCTATATTCCGCTGATGCACCGCCAGGGCTTCGTCGCGCCCAACATCGGCGACGTGCCGCCTGAAGACAGCCCCGGCGGCTTCGTCATGGATTCGCGCTCCGGCCTGT
Source organism: uncultured Massilia sp. (assembly GCA_913778765.1). Taxonomy (GTDB): domain Bacteria; phylum Pseudomonadota; class Gammaproteobacteria; order Burkholderiales; family Burkholderiaceae_D; genus Telluria. The sequence continues at coordinate 33,973 of CAJYXO010000276.1, forward strand.
ACGACTCGGTGCTGGTGCTGGACTACAAAAGCCTGTACCCGTCCATCATCCGCACCTTCCTGATCGATCCGGTCGGCCTGGTGCAGGGCCTGGCCGAGCCGGAGCCGGATACCGTGCCGGGCTTCCGCGGCGGGCGCTTCTCGCGCACCAGGCACTGCCTGCCCGGCATCGTCACGCGCGTATGGGCGGGACGGGAGGCGGCCAAGCGCGAGAAGAACGCGCCGCTGTCGCAGGCCCTGAAGATCATCATGAACGCCTTCTACGGGGTGCTGGGCACGCCGGCCTGCCGCTTCTTCGATCCGCGCCTGGCCTCGTCGATCACCATGCGCGGCCACCAGATCATGCACCGCACGCGCGAGCTGATCGAAGCGCAGGGCTTCCAGGTGATCTACGGCGACACCGACTCGACCTTCGTCTGGCTCGGCAAGCCGCATGCCGACGACGACGCGCGCCGCATCGGCCAGGACCTCGTCGACATGGTGAACGGGTGGTGGCGCGCGCATTTGCGCGAGGAGCTGGGGCTGGAGAGCGCGCTGGAACTCGAGTACGACGTGCACTTCCGGCGCTTCCTGATGCCGACCGTGCGCGGATCGGAAGAAGGCAGCAAGAAGCGCTACGCCGGTCTGGCCACCGGCGCCGGCGGCGGCGACGAGATGGTCTACAAGGGCCTGGAGACGGTGCGCACCGACTGGACCCCGCTGGCCCAGGCCTTCCAGCAGGGCCTGTACGAACGCATCTTCAAGGAGCAGCCCTACGAGGACTACGTGCGCGACTACGTGGCGCGCACCCTGCGCGGCGAGCTGGATGGGGAGCTGGTCTACCGCAAGCGCCTGCGCCGCGCCCTCGACGAATACGAGCGCAACGTGCCGCCGCACGTGCGCGCGGCGCGCATCGCCGACGAATTTCACATCAAGCAGGGCCGGCCCGCGCAGTACCGGAATGGCGGGTGGATCCGCTACGTGATGACGACGGCCGGGCCGGAGCCGCTCGACGTGCGCGAGGCCGGCATGGCGTCGGCGATCGATTACGCGCACTACCTCGAAAAGCAGCTGGAGCCGGTGGCTGATGCGATCTTGCCGTTTTTGGGGGATAGCTTTGGGCGGCTGACCAGCCCGCAGGGCGCTTTGTTCTGACACCGTCGTTCCCGCGCAGGCGGGAATCCAAGTTTGCACGCGCTAACGCAGCGCGAGCAGAACTTGGGTCCCCGCCTGCGCGGGGACGACGTTAGCGGTAGCGTCGATGAAAGCGGCTGCCCAGCCGGGTCAACACCTCGTACCCGATCGTCCCGGCCTCGCGCGCCACATCGTCCACGGTCTGCGCATCGCCCAGCAGCTCGACCTCGCAACCCGGCTGCACCCGCGCCTCCGGAATCCCGGTCACGTCCAGGGTGATCGAATCCATCGACACCCGCCCGGCCACCGGCACCCGCACGCCGTCGATGAAGG
>CAJYXO010000277.1 GCA_913778765.1 uncultured Massilia sp.
AGCACCAGCACGAACTCGTCGCCGCCGGTGCGGGCCACGGTGTCGGCGCGCCCGACCGCGGCCTGGGCGCGCGCCGCCACCGCCTTCAGCATCTCGTCGCCGGCGGCATGGCCGAGGGTGTCGTTGACATACTTGAAGTGGTCGAGATCCAGCGCCACCACCCACACCGCGGCGTCGCTGCCGGCCAGCGCGATCGCCGCCTCGATGCGGTCGTGCAGCAGCGCGCGGTTGGCCAGCCCGGTCAGGCCGTCGTAGCGGGCGCGCGCCTCGAGCTCGGCCTCGTAGCGCTTGGCGGTGCTGACGTCGTACTGGGTGATCACGAAGTGGCTGGGCCGGCCGCCGGCGCCCAGCACCGGGGCGACGTAGACCTCGGCATACAGTTCCCTGCCGCTCTTGCAGCGCAGGCGCATGCAGGCGTGGCCCTCGCGGTCTTCGCGCATGGCCTGCAGCAGTCCGGCGGTCGCGGCCTGGTCGGGCTCGCGTTCGGCGACGTCGAACAGGCGCTGGCCGACCGCTTCGGCCGCGGTATAGCCGCGCATGCGCTCGAAGGCCGGGTTGACGTAATCGATCGGGTAGCCCGGCCGGCTCGCGTCCACCAGGATCACGGCGTTCGCGCTGGCGTCGATCGCGCGCAGGTAGAGGTTCATCTGGCCGAGCGCCTGTTCGAGGTCGGCGGTGCGGCGCTCGACCAGGGCTTCGATGGCGCCGGTGCGCGCGATCCGGCTGCGCACCCAGGCCGCCAGCGCGGCGCTCAGCAGGCAGCCCAGCACCAGCGAGGCCAGCGGCGCGGCGCCGCTGGCCATGTCGGTCGAGCGTCCGGCCATGCGCAGCTCCCAGCGCTGCCCGGCGACCTCGAAGCGACGGCGTACCGTGAAGATCTCTTCGCCCAGCCAGCCGTGCCAGGCCGGCGCCACGCGCCGCGCCATGCGGTCGTAGCGGTAGGCGGTCTGCATGCCCTGCTCGCCCGTGCCGGCCAGCTCCAGCGCCATGCCGGCGCGGCCGAGCAGGTTGGCGCGCGCCAGGTTGCTGCCGACCAGCCCGGCCACGTCCAGCACCACGGCGGTGTCGCCGATCGCGTTGGCGCGCCGCGCCGCGGTGTCCGGCAAGGGCGTCCGGCGCCGGTACAGCGGCTTGACCAGCACCACGCCGGTCAGGCCGCGGTATTGCGCCAGCCGCAGGATCGGACTCGAGCCGGCGCGGCCGCTGTCGACCGCCTGCTGGAAGGCGCGCGCCAGCGGCGCGTACGACAGCACGTCGTAGCCGATCGTGCCTTCGTAGCCGTACAGCGGCTCGATGTATTCGGCCACCAGGTAGCGCGCCCGCGCCGCGGCCGGCCGCATGGCGCCGTCGCTGCCGCCGCGTTCGAGGATGCGGAAACCCGGCTGCGAGCGCCCCTGCGCGGCTTCGTAGGCCGCGCGGCCGCCAGCGTCGACCACGCGGTGGAACACCGCCGCCTCCAGGTAGGGGTGGCTCTGCATGAGGGGCTGGACGAAGGCGCTGAACTGTTCGGCGTTCACTTCGCCGACCGCGTCGAACAGCGCATTGCTGGCCTGCAGCACGTCGAGGGCGTCGCCGAAGCTGTTGGTGACGGCCGAGAAACGGGTTTCGGCGCGCTGCAGGAACTCCGAGCGCGCCCTTTCCCTTTCGGCGCCGTGCAGGCCCATGGCAAGGGCAAAAGCGATCGCCACGCCGCCCAGCAGAACCAGGGCGGCGGCGACGTCCGGAGGCCGCAAACGGACGCGGCCAATGCGCGCGATCCAGTTCGACATGCCCCATGGTAGCAGGGATGGCGCCCCGCACCGGTGGATTTCCGCTGGCGGACGGGGCTATTTCGCGCCGGCCTGCTCCACCGGCCGTTCGCCGGCCGCCTCCCCGCCCGCGTCCTGTTCCGGCTGCGCATCCTGCGCCGGCAAACGCGCCAGCTGGAAGCCGGCCAGGGTTTCGTAAAGCGGCGGACTGATGGCCCGCGCCACGGCGTACGACACCAGCGCGCAGGCCATCAGGCTGAGCACCATCGCGTGGCCGTCCACCATCTCCATCACGATGATGAAGGAGGTCAGCGGCGCCTGGGTCGCGGCCGCCAGGAAACCGACCATGCCGAGCGCGATCAGGGCCGGCATCTGGGCGCCGTACAGCAGCAGCGCGACGTCGTTGCCGAGCGCCGCCCCGATCGCCAGCGAGGGCGCGAAGATACCGGCCGGCACGCCCGACCAGGTGGTCAGCCAGGTCGCCAGGAATTTGAACAGCGCGTAGGCCTGGGGCATGGCGCCGGTTCCCTCGACCATGATGCGGGTGGTGCCGTAGCCGGACCCGAAGGTGGCGCCGGCGGTGACCACGCCGATCGCCGCCACCGCCAGGCCGCAGCCGGCCGCGAACAGCACCGGCCGGCGCGCGCGCAGGCGGCTGAAGCGGTCCTTGCCCTGGCCCGACAGCGAAGCGATCAGCAGGCGCGAGAACAGGCCGCCGGCGATGCCGGCCAGCACCGCCAGCAGCAGGCCCGGCAGCAGCAGGCCGAGACCCGGCGCCGGCGCGTGGATGACCCCGAAATAGGCGCCGTTGCCGTGCGCCGACACCGCCACCAGGCCGGCCAGCACGATCGCCGCGATGATCAGGCCGCTGCTTCTCCGCTCCGGCGCGCGCGCCAGTTCCTCGATCGCGAACATCACCCCGCCCAGCGGGGTATTGAAAGCCGCCGCGATGCCGGCCGCGCCGCCGGCCACCAGCAGGCCGTGCACGCCGACCGGCGCCTTGCCGTCAGGGAAAGCAAAGTGCATGAAACGGCGCGCCTGCAGCATGATGCCGGCGGCGATCTGCACCGACGGCCCTTCGCGGCCCAGCGACAGCCCGCCCAGCAGACCGGCCGAGGTCAGCAGGATCTTCGCCACGCTCAGGCGCAGCGAGACGAACAGGCCGCGCTCGGCGTCGCCGACTTCCTTTTCCAGCGTCGCCATCACCTGGGGAATGCCGGAACCGGCCGCGCCCGGCGCGAAGCGGCGTGTGCACCACACCACCGCCGCCGCGCAGGCCGGGGCGCACAGCAGCGGCGCCCACCAGGCCCAGCCCCACAGCACGTCGAAATAGTCGGCGGCGGTTTCGGCCAGCCAGGTGAAGCCGACCACGGTCAAGCCGGCCACCACTGCGGCGCCGACCACCACGGCGCGCGTCAGCCACAGCCGCCAGTCGGCCACTTCCTGGCGCAGGGCCTCCCTCAGACTACGCGGCGCCTTCATCGAGGAACAATCCTCCAGCGCAAGACTGGGCTTCCGCCCACTTTATCCGTTATCATTCCCGTATGTCCTCATCCACAAATTCATCCAACGCCGGCGAGGCCGCCGACACCCAGCCCGCCACCCGCGTGCTGCGCCAGTTCCGCGTGGTCTTCAACTCCGTCAAGACCCACTTCCGCCAGGTCGAGCGTGAAGCGGGCGTCGGCGGCGCCCAGCTGTGGGCCCTGTCCGTGATCGAACGGCGCCCCGCCATCGGCGTCACCGAACTGTCGCGCGAGCTCGACATCCACCAGTCCACTGCCAGCAACCTCATCAAGACGCTGACCGAGCGCGGCCTGGTCACCGCCGCGCGCGAAGGCATGGACCGCCGCAGCGTATCGCTGCGCATCTCCGCCAACGGCGAGTCGGTCCTGAAAAGCGCGCCGATGCCGTTTGCGGGCGTGCTGCCGGACGCCCTGTCGACCCTCGATCCCGCCACGCTCGAACGGCTGGAGCAGGATCTCGGCAAGCTGATCGCGCTGCTGGAAGCCGACGAAGCGAGCGCCAAGATACCTCTTTCTCAACAGCTGTAGCGCCATTCTGAAAGCGTCCAAGAAAACCTTCAGGGCAAGGCGCATCGTCGAAGACAGTACCTTGGTACGGCGAGACGGTGCAACGCCGCCATGAAGGTTTGATCAGGCGCGCTCAAGCCCACACCGACTGGTCTTCGCCAAAGCGATCCAGCGCGGCGTCGACCACCGCTTCGCGGCTCCCGCCTTCGCGGAAAGCCTGGCGCAGGTAATCGGCGTCGCTGCCCATCTGGATGTCGCGGCGCAGCTGTTCGAGGGCCGCCTCGCTGCCCAGCGCCGCGAACTGCGGCTCGAGGCGGCGCAGGGTCGCCAGGATGTCGTCGCGCAGCAGGGCCGGTTCATGGTGCTGCGGATGCACCAGGGTGCCGTCGAGGCCGAAACGGCAGGCCTGGAAGCGGTTGTAGTTGTAGACCAGGTAGTCGTCCTCGCGCGGCGGCGGCTCGTTGCCGGCCAACAGATAGCTGCACAGGGCCTGCAGGTAGCAGGCCAGCCCGGCCGCCCGCTCGACCGACAGCGGGGTGTCGCAGACGCGCAGCTCGATCGTACCGTATTCCGGCTTGGGCCGCAGGTCCCAGTAGAAATCCTTCATGCTGCGCACGATGCCGGTGCCGGCCATGCGCTCGAAATAATCCTCGGCGAAGGCGTTCCAGCTCAGCAGGAACGGCGCCCGCCCCGATAGCGGAAAGGCGAACACCGAATTCAGGCGCGCCGACTGGAAGCTGGTGTCGGCGCCCTGCAGGAAAGGCGAAGAACCGGACAACGCGATGAAGTGCGGCACGTAGCGGTTCAGTGCGTGCAGCAGGTACAGCGCTTCGTCGCCGGAGCGGCAGCCGATGTGCACGTGCTGGCCGAACACCGTGAACTGCTTGGCCAGGTAGCCGTACAGCTGCGACACTTCATGGAAGCGCGGCTTGGCGAAGATGCGCCGCTCCGACCACTGCTGGAAAGCATGGGTGCCGCCGCCGCACACGCCCACGTTCAGGCGCCGGCCGGCCGCCAGCAGGGTGTCGCGGATCTGGCGCAGCTGGGCCAGCAGGCCTTCGTGGCCGGTGTGCACGCTGCTGTTAATCTCGATCATGCTCTGGGTGATCTCGGGCGTGACGTTGCCCGGGAACGGTGCGCGCGCCAGCAGGTCCAGCATGTCCGGCGAGGCCGGCACCAGGTCGAAGTCGGACAGGCTGACCAGCTGGAGCTCGAGCTCCACGCCCATGGTCAGCGATTCGGAGGTGGCAAAGGGTCCCAGCGACATCTCAGATCTCCTTGTGTTGGTGGGCTTCGTTGGCCCAGACCAGCGCGCGCTGGGTGACGATCGGGCCCAGCACCTGCAGCAGCAGGGCGATCGCGGTAAGCGGCGCCAGGCTGTAGTTGAAATCGACGCCCAGGCGCCGGGTCTGCTCGACCATCAGCACCGCGAACACGCCCAGCGGCGCCAGCGCGAGGCCGGACAACGCGCCCTTGCGCACCGACACGCCGGACGGCCGCGCCAGCGCCGCGCAGACGCCGACCTTGGCCAGCATGCGCACCAGCACCAGGATCGCGCCCAGCACCAGGCCCTCGCGCACATGGTCCCAGCTCAGGGTCGAGGCCGCGAACACGAACAGCAGCACCGACAGCAAATCGCCGAGCGCGCCGAAATTGCGCTGGGCGACGCCGAGCGCGCTGCGGCGGTGGCGCGCCGCCAGCCCGAAGCATAGCGCGGCGAATACCGGCGACAGCTTCAGCACGTGGGTCGCCGCCACCAGCAGCAGCACCGCCAGCGCGAAGGTCAGGGTGGCATTCCTGCCACCCATGCTCTTCAGCCACAGCGGCACCAGCATGCCGAACACGGCGCCGAGGACGCCGGAGGTGGCCAGCACCAGCAGCGTGGCGCCGGCCGCATGCAGCAGGTCGCCCGAGGTCTGGAACACCTTGACGCCGACGATCAGGTTGAACACGAACAGGGCGAACACGCAGTTCAGCGCCGCCAGGTGCATGGCGCGCTCGCTGACCTGGCCGCCGGCGCCCTCCTCGTTCAACACCCGCAGCAGGCCGGCCGGCGACGTCGCCATCGCCAGCGCGCCGAGCAGACCGCAGCTGATCGGCGGCGCGCCGTACCAGGACGCGGCCAGCCACACGGCGATGAAGGTCGCGCCGGATTCGAGCAGGGAGGTGGCGAGGATCCAGGGATTGGCGCGCAGCCAGCGCAGGTTGATGCGGTAGCCGAGTTCGAACAGCATCAGGCCGAAGCCCAGGCTCGCAAGCAATAGATAAGGGGAATGATCGATCGGGCCCTGCATCCGGACGGCCAGGTTACCGGCCAGGAAGCCGGCCACGCCATACATGCTGATGCGGGGGATGCCGGTCCAGCGGTGCGCCAGTTCGCCGGCCATCCAGGACACCACCAGGGCCAGCGGCCAGGCCAGCTGGGCGGCGGCGGAGATCAGCTCGTCCATTTGCCCTCCCGGAAAAAAAAGCTCCCGGACGGGCCGGGAGCAGAACGATACAAAGTATCCTCATCGCTGATCGCGAAGACCGGCTGTCACTCACAGCCGCCCGCTCACATCTCTATTGTAACAAATTTTATGCACTCAAGGCAATCACATTTGAGCAAATATAAGTCGCCATCAGGCACCAATCAATGCGCGTTGGCGCGCGCCACCTGCGGCAGCGCGCAGCGCGAGCGCCGTCCTTCGACGATGCAGGTGTTACGTTCGCGCCCGTCGCGGTCGTGGACCACGACTTCCCAACGGTCGGCGCCCTTGCGCTCCATGCTCATGAAGCCGAAGCCGTCGATCCACGAGCTCATGGACTCCACCACCGCGCCCGGCGCCGGCGTCGTGCCGGGCGCAACGTCGGCCGGCAGCGGCACGATGTCCTCGGCCGTGCCGGCGAAACCGCTGACGAACTGGGTCGGGTGGTCCGAGGAAAAGCTGACCTGCTCCCACAGGTGGACGTGGCCGGACAGCAGCACGTCGACATTTGCCGGCAGCAGGCGCGGCTGGATCGCGCCGAAGGTCTGGATCAGGCCGGCGTCGCCGCCGAACAGCCGGATCGCCTGCGTCTTCTTGTCCTGCTCGGCGCCGAAGCCGTACAGCGGGTGGTGGTCGACGGCGATGTTGTGGCGCGCCCTGGCCGCGAGCATCTCCAGCTTGCGGTAGGTATCGGCGTATCGTTCGCGGCGGACATCGCCCGCCGCGAACCCCTTGTAGCTGGTGTTGGCGCTGTCGAACACCAGCAGCTGGGCGTCGCCGCCGAGCGGCACGGCGTAAGGGTCGGTGTAATCGGCGATGTCGTCGTTGGCTGGGTTGTCGCAGCCTGTTTGGGGGCGCAAGGGGCGCGGATCGAGGAAGCGCCACCAGCCCTGGCCACCGCGCGCGCAGGTCTCATGGTTGCCGCGCGCGGCCACCCAGGGCGCGGCCGCCAGCAGCGTGCGCGACGGCGCGAAGAAATCCGCGTTCCAGGCGTCCCAGCCGTAGCCGAAAGGGCTGCCGGCGCAGCCGGGGCGGTCGGCCGGGCACGGGTCTTCGCGGTAGTGATAGTCGCCGACGTGGATCACCAGGTCCGGTTTCCAGGCGGCGGCGCTGGCCGCCACCCGTGCGAAGGGGAAGGCTTCCGGATCGTTACAGTCCTGGAACTCCTTGCCCTTCAGGCGGCAGCCGGTGTCGCCGATCACCACGATGCGTTGCGGCGCGGCCACCGGCAGCGGCAATGCGCGCCCGGCCACCGTCACGCTGCGCGCAGCGGGCGGCAGCGCCATCTCGCAGCTTTGCACCGGCGACGATGCCGGCTTTGCCGCTTCCTTCGCCCCGCCCGCCGCCGGCCGCGGCGGAATCGCCGACAGCGGCGAGCGCACCGCCATCCGCGCCAATCGGCCGTCGATCGCTATCCGCGGGCAGGCCGGCGCCGTGGTGATGGCGCGCGCGCTCGCGGCGCCATCGTCGGCGAGGATGACATAGGCGGATTGCAGGCCGTCGGCATCCTGCCGCGGGCGGAGCGGCGAGCAGGCGGCGAGCGCGGCCGCGCTCAGGAGCAGGAGGGAGTGGCGGTGGAAAGACATGCGGTCGTCCGGAAAAAGTGGACAACTTATCACATTCCAGAAATGCAAGCATGGGCTTATCCGGTCCGCATATTGCACCGTGAACCGCACGGCGCCCTGTAGCGTGTGGGCGCCGAACGGGTTCAACGGGCGCTTCTTCTACGGGAAGGTGGGCTACAGCTGGTGACGCGCTAACGGACGCGTCGCCAGGCGCGGTCTGGTTATCATGAGGCCATGGACAACATACCAATGTGGGCCCAGGCCGGGTTCTGGGGTTTCGTCGCCGGCGCCGCATTGCTGATCGGTGCCGGCGCCGGCTATTACTTCAAAGTGCCCGAGCGCCTGATCGCCGCCATCATGGCCTTCGGCAGCGGCGTGCTGATCTCGGCCCTGTCCTTCGAACTGGTCGACGAAGCCTACCGCCAGGGCGGCTTCCGCGCCACCGCCTTGGGCTTCCTGGCCGGCGCCGCGGTCTACACGGCGGCCAACTGGTACCTGAACCACCGCGGCGCCAGGCACCGCAAGCGCTCCGGCCAGCAGCAGTCCTCGGAGGCCGAAGACAACGGCAGCGGCCTGGCGATCGCCGTCGGCGCCCTGCTCGACGGCATTCCGGAGTCGATCGTGATCGGCCTGTCGATGCTGAAAGGCGGCGCGGTCAGCACCGTGGCGGTGGCCGCGATCTTCCTGTCCAACGTGCCCGAAGGCCTGTCCAGCGCGGCCGGCATGAAAAAGGCGAAACGCTCGGTCACCTACATCTTCGGCATCTGGGGCGGCATCGCCCTCGCCTCCGGCATCGCCTCGCTGGTCGGCTACACCGTGTTCCAGAATTTTTCCGCCGGAGTGGTCGCCGCCACCACGGCGATTGCCGCCGGCGCGATCCTGGCGATGCTGGTCGATACCATGATCCCCGAAGCCTTCGAAGTGGCCCACGACTTTGCGGGCCTGATCACGGTGGCCGGCTTCCTGGCGGCATTCGCCCTGAGCCGGCTCGGGCACTGAGCCCGGCGCCGGCTGTCCCAACACCCCACCGGTAGAGCTGACAGTCTGGCGCCGGAATCCCTGGCGCGCTCAATTGGCGCCTCGAAGGTGCAAGCAAAATGAAGGTGACTTTACGCTGTGGCGGGTAATCGACAGGATCTAAAAGTCCAAATGATGCAGCGCACAACGCGTTCTGAATAATTGCGCTTGATAAAAGTCAAAGAATTCGTTGTTGGACATTGCTACGCCAAATTGAACTTTGTAATATAAATCCAGTTTCTAGATAACAATTTCCCCTGCAAATCATTCTTTAATTATTCCATAACAAAATGAGGCAGACGATGGAGACGTGGCTAGATAAGAAACCCTGGACAAATAGCGGAACTTTTCTCCTGTCTGTTGGCACGCTTTTCCCTTCCATCCTGCCGGCAAAATGTGCTCACCATCCTTTACAGACCATCTCGCAATCATCTTTCAGGCCTTTCGACATCGCATACTGCACCAGTTCGCTGAAACTTTTACACCGGAGCTTGACCATCGCACGCGTTTTGTGCGTGCTCACCGTCTTGCTGCTCAGATTCAACGCAGATGCGATTTCCTTGACCTTCCGGCCACAAACGAGCATCGCAAACACAGTTCGTTCACGCTCACTGAGCGTTTCGTGCGGCGCATCCCCCCTGTCATCCGCAATGCTTAACGCGATTTCCTCCGCGAGCGCCTCGCTCATGTGCAGCCGTCCGGCCCCGACCCGCTCCACGGCGGTCAGCAGTTCGGAAGCAGGGCTGCTCTTCATCACATACCCTCGCGCGCCGCAGCGGATGGCGCGCGCCCCGAACGTCCTCTCGTCCAGTTCGGTATAGATCAGTACCTTTGATCCCGGCGACTCTCTCTTGATCTGACGGATCAGGGCCTCCCCGCCGCCGGCACACAGCAGCGGCTCCATGATCACCAGATGACAATCGTCGTTCCGCAAGCGATTGATCAAGCCGGCCCGATCCGCGGCTTCCGACACCTTGAACTTCGCGTGGTACTGGTCGAAAAGCGAACGTAATCCCAAGCGCAACGTTTCATTTTTATCTGCAACCACCACACGAATCATTTGCCTCCCTCCGCCTGTTTTCGGACACGATGTAGGAAAACATCTATGTTAATGGCTTGGCACGATGAAAGTCAGCCGTTGACCACATGATTTAAATCAATGTGTTCCATTGACATTATGGGCTGTTTTGTGCACGTGCACAATGACGCATCCTGCCTGCATAGAATAGGCGATTTGGATACCGCCACCTCATCTATTGAGATTCCACAACCTCGGACAAAATCACGCTGGCTAAACTTGTTTGCTCCCGTTCAACCACTAAAAGAAATCCTGTTGAGCTATGTCAAAACAAGTTTTGTCATCATGGCCTTTGGACCACCCAGAAATAACGGCAATTGCACTCGACATCATGATTACGCCAGCCAAGCGAGTACACTACTCGTCGCTGGTGCTGATGCTGGCCGACGCTGCCCTTGAGCGCTTGCGAAGCCAACTCGCCGAGCGCGGACAAGCCGATGGAGGCTACGACAGCGTCGGATTCAAGGGTGACTGCACCCCATGATTGCCGCGTTCTACGGGCTACTGCAGCGATCGCGCTGGCATTTACGTCGATCCATCTGTCAGCGCCTATGGGGTCTGGGCGCTCCGGGCAGCGCTTCGCGTCGCCGTAACAAGCCGCATGCGCGTAAAGCGCGACCCGCCGTCGCTGGGCCGGAAAGGCAGATACCGCTATCGGGGGAGCATACGGCACTGGCGCCGCTCGGGTCATCGTCCGACAGGATTAGGAATCGGCCGAAGCCGACTTGCCTTCAGACGCATCCCTTATCCGATGCGCTGGATGCATCTTTGGAGCAGCAAGGCTGGTATTGGCGCAAGGAAGAGCGACGCGGGGACGGCCTGACGGCGGATATCGTGGAGGTCGGACTCATGTTCACGAAAGTGTTCGGGTGGGAGCACGGACAAGCCTATTTCAAATGCACCATCGTCGAACCCCAGGTCTACCGCCGCGTGCTGCTCGGCCCGCGACGCGCTGGGTGGCGCGGCGAAGCGGACGACCTGGTCGCGCTGGACTAGCATCAGCGGAAATCGAGGAGCATGCGCCCGCCGGCGGTGGACAAGCCGACGGTTGCGGGAGCGCGGGTTACTTCACCCGCTGCTTCTCGAGCTTGCGCGCCAGCGTCCGCCGGTGCATCCCAAGCCGCCGCGCCGCCTCGGAGATGTTGAAGTCGGTCTCGGCCAGCACCGCATGGATGTGCTCCCACTCCAGCGTCTTGATCGAGCTGGAACGGTTGGTGAGCTCGACCTCGGTATTGCCCGCCACATGGCCGAAGGCGGCTTCGATGTCGTCGGTGTTCGAGGGCTTGGCCAGGTACTGCGCGGCGCCCAGCTTGATCGCCTCGACCGCCGTGCCGATGCTGGCGAAGCCGGTCAGCACCACAATCTGCATCTCTTCGTCATGCGCATGCAGCATCTGCACGCAGGCCAGGCCGGAGCTGTTGCCCTTCAGTTTCAGGTCGACCACCGCGTAATCCGGGGTGTGCTCCTTCAGCAGCGCCTGGGCTTCGTCGAGGCCGGGCGCCAGCAGCACGCGGTAGCCGCGCCGCTCGAAGGAGCGGCCGAGGGTGCGCGCGAAGGCGTCGTCGTCCTCGATGATCAGCAGCAGTCGTTCGTCGTCCGGCATGTCGGTCTGTTCTTGGCTCATTCTTGTTCCAGTGCGATCGCCTTGAGCGGCAGGGTCAGGCGGACCTCGGCGCCGCCTTCCGGGCGGTTCGAGGCGGACACGCTGCCGCCCAGCGTGCGCGCCACGTTCACCACCAGGAACAGTCCCAGGCCGCCGCCCGGACGGCCCTTGCTGGACTGGTAGGGCTTGCCGAACTGGGCCAGCATCCCCGGCCCGAATCCGGGGCCGCGGTCGGTCACGCAAATCAGCAGGGTGCCGTCCTCGACGCCGGCTTCGAGCCCGACCCAGCCGGGCGAGGCTTCCAGCGCATTATCCAGCAGATTGTCGATGGTCTGCTTGAGGGCCGAATCGAAGGCCACCGGCAGGTCGTGCGCAATGCGGTTCCGATACACGAACTCGCCCACCTGGCGGCTGTCCCGCCACTCCTCGACCAGGTCGTCCAGGAAGCCGCGGATGGTGGTGCGCACCGCCGACTCGCCGCGCGCCTCGCCCGCCGACAGCAGGATGCCGGTAACGATCGACTTGCAGCGCTTGAGCTGGGCCTGCATCTCGCCGATCTCCTCGAGCAGGTCCGGGTTCTCCTTGAATTCGCGCATGCGCTTCCAGTCGCCCAGGATCACCGACAGGGTCGCCAGCGGCGTGCCGAGTTCGTGGGCCGCGCCCGATGCCAGCAGGCCCATGCGCACGATGTGGTCTTCCTCGGCGGCGCGCTGGCGCAGGTCGGCCAGCTGGGCGGCCTTGGCGCGCAGGGTGGTCGTGATGCGCGAGATGAACACCACCAGCAGCGCCGCGTTCAGCACGAAGCAGATCAGCATGCCCTGCACGTACAGGCTGGAGATGCCGCGCGCATGGTCGAAAGGCAGGGGCAGCGGCTTGGCGAAGATCGACAGCCCGGCCAGGCAGGCCAGCGTGATGCCGACGATGGTCCAGGTCGACCAGGCTTCCAGCAGCACCGCGGACAGAATGACCTGCAGCAGGAACAGGAAGGCGAAGGGATTGGTGGTGCCGCCCGACAGGTAGAGCTGCATCGTCAGGCTGGCGACGTCCACCAGCAGCGCCAGGAACAGTTCGTTGTTGGTGACCGGGCGGTGTTCGTGCCAGCGCAGGTGGCTGGCGACGTTGAAGGCGATCAGGCAGGCCAGCACTTCCAGCATCTGCACCAGCGGCAGGCGCACGCCGAACACCAGGATCGCGCCGGCGATGGTGGTGATCTGGCCGATGACGGCGATCCAGCGCAGCTCGATCAGCTGCAGCATGTTCTTGTGGCCGGCGACGTATTCGACGTCGGCGGCGGTGTTCTTCAGGTCCTCAGTCGTCGTGCTCATCGGTCTCCGCCCTGCGGTCCGGCGAGCCGGCGCGCCCGGTCCACCACCAGGCGCCGGCCACCATCAGCGCCAGCGCATACCAGGTGACGGCATACACGAGGTGGCTGTTGTGGAAGCTCACCACCGTGAGGCCGCCTTGCGGCTGGTCCGGCGAGCCGGGCGGGTTCTGGCCGGCGGCGGCGTCGATGAAGTAAGGCGCGGTCAGCGCCGCCGGCAGCCCGCGCGCGGCGGCGATGGCGGGCACGTCGCGCGCATACCAGCGGTTCGCGGCCGGATCGTTGGTGCGCAGGAAAAAGCCTTTCGGTTCGCTGATGCGCAGCAGGCCGGTCACCTGCACGGCGCCGCCCGCGTTCGCGGCGCAGGGATAGCCCCGCGAAGCGCGCGGCTCGTAGCGGGTGCGCTCGCCGGGCGCGGCGGGAATGAAGCCGCGGTTGACGAGGATGACGTGGCCGTCGGTCGTGCACAGGGGCGTCAGCAGCCAGTAGCCGCTGCCCTGCTCCGTCAGCGCCTGGACCGGGGTCGTGTATTCGTAGAGATAGGTGCCGGCGACCTGTACGCGGCGGTACTCGTCGGATGCGGCGGTGATGCCGGCCCAGCGCGCCATCGGAGGCGGCGCGACCGGCGCGGCGTGCACGCGTGCATCCACGCGTGCGATCAGGTCCAGTTTCCACTGCAGGCGCATCACCTGCCAGGTTCCCAGACCCGCGAAGAGCACGATCAGCAGCAGCGCCAGGGCCGCCACGACGACACGCGGTGTGCGCCGGGCAGGCCCCGGCACTTCTGCATGATCGCTTACTACCATTTACTGCATGTCGTGCATGCCATGCACCGACGAACCTTCGTTGCTCATGTTCGGCATCATGTTGGCGTTCATGTGGTACATGACCCAGATCGAGCCGGTCAGGACGATGAACAGCAGGATCGCGGTGAGGATCAGCGCCATCATGTTCCAGCCGCCTTCCGACGTCGAGTTCATGTGCAGGAAGTAGATCATGTGCACGACGACCTGCACGGCGGCGAAGCCGAGGATCACGAACTTGGTCATGTTCGGCTCCAGCTGGTGGGTCATCACCAGCCAGAACGGGATCGCGGTCAGGATCACCGACAGGATGAAGCCGATCGTGTAATCCTTGACGCTGCCGTGGGCTTCCATGTGGTCGTCGTGGTCGACGCCGTGACCGTGGCCATGCGCGTGGCCGTGAGCGTGGGTGTGGTGATCGCTCATGGCAGAACTCCCATCAGGTAAACATAGGTGAACACGCCGATCCAGACGACGTCCAGGAAGTGCCAGAACATCGACAGGCAGGCGAGGCGGCGGTAGTTGGCGGCATTGATGCCGTGCTTACCGACCTGGAACATCAGCGTGACCAGCCACACGATACCGAAGGTGACGTGCAGGCCGTGGGTGCCGACCAGCGAGAAGAACGCGGTCAGGAAGCCCGAGCGCCACGGACCGAAGCCCTCGTGGATCAGGTGCGTGAACTCGTCCAGTTCGAGGTACAGGAAGCAGGCGCCCAGCACGCCGGTGATGGCGAGCCAGACCAGGGTTCCCTTCACGTTCTTCTTCTGCGCGGCCAGCATGGCGAAGCCATAGGTGATCGACGAGAACAGCAGGAAGGCCGTGTTCAGCGCGACGGTGCCGAGTTCGAAGATCTCGGCGCCCGACGGGCCGCCCGCGTAGTTGCGGCCCAGGACGGCATAGGTCGCGAACAGGCAGGCGAAGATGAGGCAGTCGCTCATCAGGTAAATCCAGAAGCCCAGCAGCGTGCCGTTCTCCGGGTGGTGCTCGACCGCGTAGTAGCGCGAGCTGATGTCGGCGCCGGTGGCGCTGACGGTGTTGGTATTAATCTCAGACATGGGCTTCCAGCAGTCGGGTATGGGCTTCTTCCGTACGCGCCACTTCATCCGCCGGGATGTAGTAGTCGCGCTTGTAGTTGAACGTGTGGTAGATGGTGATGGCGACCGTCCCGACGAAGGACAGGGCCACCAGCAGCCACATGTGCCAGATGATGCCGAAACCGAGCACGAAGGTCGCGAACGGGATCACCGGACCGGCCCAGGTGTTGGCCGGCATGTGGATCGGCACGAAACCGGACAGCGGACGCTTGTAGCCGGCCTTCTTCATGTCGGCCCAGGTGTCGTTGTCGTACACGACCGGGGTGAACGCGAAGTTGTAGTCCGGCGGCGGCGACGAGGTGGCCCACTCCAGGGTGCGGCCATCCCACGGGTCGCCGGTCACGTCGCGCAGCTTCTTGCGGTTCATGATCGACACGGCGAACTGCATGATCATGCAGGCGATGCCCAGCGCGATCATCAGGGTGCCGCCCAGCGAAATCTGGAACAGCCAGTGGATCGACGGATCGTCGAAGTGGCTCAGGCGGCGGGTCACGCCCATGAAGCCCAGGATGTACGGCGGGGTGAAGGCGACCCAGAAACCGATCGACCACAGCCAGAAGGAGCGCACGCCCCAGGTACGGTCCAGCTTGAAGCCGAACATCTTCGGCCACCAGTAGTTCACGCCTGCGAACAGGCCGAACAGCACGCCGCCGATGATCACGTTGTGGAAGTGGGCGATCAGGAACAGCGAGTTGTGCAGCACGAAGTCGGCCGGCGGGACCGCCAGCATCACGCCGGTCATGCCGCCGATGATGAAGGTGATCATGAAGGACACGGTCCACATCATCGGCAGTTCATAGCGGATGCGGCCCTTGTACATGGTGAACAGCCAGTTGAAGATCTTGGCGCCGGTCGGGATCGAGATGATCATCGTGGTGATGCCGAAGAACGAGTTCACGCTCGCGCCCGAACCCATCGTGAAGAAGTGGTGCAGCCACACGAGGTAGGACAGGACCATGATCACGACGGTCGCATAGACCATCGACGAGTAGCCGAACAGGCGCTTGTTGCAGAAGGTCGCGACGACTTCCGAGTAGATGCCGAAGGCCGGCAGGATCAGGATGTAGACCTCCGGGTGGCCCCAGATCCAGATCAGGTTCACGTACATCATGGCGTTGCCGCCCAATTCGTTCGTGAAGAAGTGGGTGTCGAACAGACGGTCCAGGCCCAGCATCGCCAGGGTGGCGGTCAGGATCGGGAAGGCCATCACGATCAGGATGTTGGTGCACAGCGCGGTCCAGGTGAACACCGGCATCTTCATCAGGTCCATGCCCGGGGCGCGCATCTTGACGATGGTGACCAGCAGGTTGATACCCGACAGCAGCGTGCCGACACCGGCGATCTGCAAGGACCAGATGTAGTAGTCGACCCCGACGTCGGGGCTGGCCAGGATGCCGGACAGCGGCGGGAAAGCCAGCCAGCCGGTACGCGCGAATTCGCCGACGAACAGCGAAGCCATCACGAGCAGCGCGCCCATGGTGGTCATCCAGAACGAGAAGTTGTTCAGGAATGGGAAGGCAACGTCGCGCGCGCCGATCTGCAGCGGCACGATGTAGTTCATCAGGCCGGTAATCAGCGGCATCGCCACGAAGAAGATCATGATCACGCCATGGGCGGTGAAGACCTGGTCGTAGTGGTGCGGCGGCAGGAAGCCGTGCGAATCGCCGAACGAGAAGGCCTGCTGGGCGCGCATCATCAGCGCGTCGGCAAAGCCGCGCAGGAACATGACCAGGCCGAGGATCATGTACATGATGCCGATCTTCTTGTGGTCGATGCTGGTAAACCACTCGTTCCAGAGATAGCCCCACAGCTTGAACTTGGTGATCGCGCCGAGGACGACGAGGCCGCCCAGCACCACCATGGCAAAGGTACCGATCAGGATCGGCTCGTGGTAGGGAATCGCTTCCCAGCTGAGCCGACCGAAGATCAACTTCGCTAAGTCAAATTGCTCGTGCATGATTACTTCTTCTTCACAGATTCATCGGGCGTGGTGCAGACTTCGCCGTTGTTGGCCTGGGCCAGGCGGGTCGCTGCCGCGTGTTGGGGCATCTTGTTCATCGCCATCTCGCGCGCCTTGCGTGCGTCTTCCATCATCATCTTGTCCTGGCAGACGACGCCGTCGGCGATGCAGCGGTTCAGGATGCGATAGTAGAGGTCGTCGTCGACGGCCGCGTAGCGCTTGACCGGCTCCTTGATGCTGGGCTTTTCCAGCGTCAGGTAATTCGCCTTGTCCAGCTTGCCGCCGCCGGCCGACTTGACCGAAGCGACCCAGGCGTCGAAATCGCCCTGCGGCACGCCGCGGTAGGCGAAGCGCATGTCCGAATAGCCGGCGCCGCTGTAGTTCGAGGAGATGCCGAAGGACGTCACCGGGCGGTTCTGCACCGCGTTCAGGGTGATCTCCATGCCCGGCATGCCGTACACCATGCCCGCCAGTTCCGGCACGTAGAACGCGTTCATGACCGAGGTCGCGCTGACCTTGAAGCGCAGCGGCTGGTCGACCGGCACCACCAGTTCATTCACGGTCGCGATGCCCTGCTCCGGATAGATGAACAGCCATTTCCAGTCCATCGCCACGGCCTGCACGATCAGCGGCTTGCTGGATGCGGGGATCGGGCGGTTGGCGTCGAGGCGGTCGAGCGGACGGTAGGGGTCGAGCTTGTGGGTGTAGATCCAGGTCACCAGGCCCAGCACGATCACGATCAGGAGCGGTGCGCCCCAGATGACGAGTTCGAGCTTGGTCGAGTGGTCCCAGTCCGGCTCATAGGCGGCCTCGGTATTGCTGGCACGGTACTTAATGGCGAACCAGATGATGAGAATCATGACTGGAACGATGATCAACA
>CAJYXO010000278.1 GCA_913778765.1 uncultured Massilia sp.
TGCGCCGCTTGCGATCCGGGCTGCGGCAGGGGCAGGGCATCCATCTCGGCCAGCAGGGCGGCGGGCGCCACGGCGGCCACCGGCCCGACCTGCAGCGGCGGAGCGGCGGGCGTCACGGGCGGAACGAGCGGGGGGAAGGAAATGGAGGCCATGATAAATGCAGAGTAGCAAGTAAAAAGGCCAACCGCAAGGCTGGCCTTTGGAATCTAGCGAGCTAGAAGTCCGGGATTACTGCAGCAGGGACATGACCATCGACGACATGCTGTTGGTCTGCTTCAGCATGGCGGTCGAGGCTTGCAGCAGCATCTGGTTCGAGGTCATGTCGGCGCTTTCGGTCGCGAAGTCGACGTCCATGATGCGGCCGGTTGCAGCCTTGGTGTTGCTGGTGATGTTCTGCAGGTTGTTGTAGACGTGGTCCAGGCGGTTGGCGGTGGCGCCCAGGCTCGAACGCACGGTGCTGATCTTGTCGATGGCGGTCGAGATCAGGTTGATGGTGGCGTTGGCGGTCGAGGTCAGTTCCGTACCCGATGCGGCGGTCGACGCGGTGGCGCCGGCGTAGGCCGAAGCGCTGCCCAGGGCGTTGAACACGGCGCCCGATGCGCCCATGTCCGACGACAGGTCCAGGGTCATCTTTTCCGACGAGTCGGCGCCGATCTGGAAGGTGATCGAGCTGGAGATGGTGCCCGACTTCAGCAGGGACTGGCCGCCGAACTTGGTGTTCGTCATGATGTTCTGGATTTCTTTACCCAGGTTGTCGTATTCCGACTGCATCGCGGTCTTGTCGTCGGTGCTCGACGAGGCGTCGGCGGCCTGGGTTGCCAGGTCCTTCATGCGGACCAGCATGTTGCTGACTTCGTCCAGCGCGCCTTCGGCGGTCTGCAGCATCGAGGTCGAATTCTGGGTGTTGCGCATGGCGACGGCCATGCCGCTGGTCTGTGCTTTCAGACGGGTTGCGATCTGCAGGCCGGCAGCGTCGTCCATTGCCGAATTGATGCGGTAACCGGTCGACAGACGGGTCATCGAGGTGGTCAGCGAGCTCTGGGTCTTCGACAGGGAAGATTGAGCGGACAGGGCGGCGTTGTTGGTGTGAAGGCTCAGCATGATTACTCTCCTGATGGGGTGTTCTGTTCGGGTTCGTGTCGTTGGAGCCGCGGTTCGTCGCGCTCTCACAAGTACAAGACGACCAATTTCCCGGGTTCATTAAATTCCACATGGAAATTTTTTGAATTTTTTTTCGACCTCGATTTCATGGTCTGTTTGTCTATCCCCCTGTCGGGCCAATGCCACACTCCCGGTTGATACAGCCAGCTCACCTCCCAGTTTTTTGCTCTGCGGCAAGTATTAACCGTATACTGGTTCCAATACACACATCCATATATAGAGGCCGTTTCGATGACGCAGTCAGTCCAGCTCCCGCAGGCCGACGTACACGCCTTGTTCGCCCAGGGCCTGGCCCTGCACCGCCAGCAGCAGCTCGAGCAGGCGATGGCGATCTACGAGCGGGTACTGCGCCAGATGCCGAACCACGCCGGTGCGCTGCATCACGTGGGCCTGATCGCCTTCGCGGCCGGTAATTACAATATCGCCGCCGGCTTCATCCGCGGGGCGCTGGCCGTGATCCCGTCCTCGGCCGCTTTCGGCGACCTCGGCAACGCCTATAAAGAGTTGGGCCGTTTCGACGACGCGCTCGGCTGCTACGACGAGGCATTGGTGCTGGACGCCCGCAATCCGGACATGTATTACAACCGCGCCACCGCGCTGCAGGCGCTGGGACGGCTGGATGCCGCGCTGGCCGACTACGACGCCGCGCTCGCCCTCAATCCCCAGGACCCGGAAGCCTGCAACAACCGCGGCGTGGTGCTGAAGGCGCAGGGCCGTTTCGAGGCGGCGCTGGACGGCTTCGCCCGCGCGATCGCGCTGGCGCCCGGCTATGCCGATGCCCACAACAACCGCGGCAACGTCTATATAGAGATGCAGCGCTTCGACGATGCGCTGGCCTGCTACGACACCGTGGTGGCGCTCGGCGCCGCATCGGGCGAAACCCATTTCAACCGCGCGCGCGTGCTGCAGACCCGCGACGAGGACGCGGCGCTGGCCGCCTATGCCCAGGCGCTCGCCCTCGACCCGCATCTCGCCAGGGCCTACAACAACCGCGCCCTGATCCTGCGCCGCCGCAAGCGCCTCGACGACGCGCTGCGCGACTACGAGACGGCGATCGCGCTGGCGCCGGATTACCAGGAAGCGCACATCGGCGCCGGCAACGTGCTGCGCGACCTGAAGCGCCACGAAGATGCGCTGGCCTGCTACGACGAAGCGCTGCGCTGCGGCGAGCGCGACGCCGGCCTGCTCGACCTGCGCGGCATGTCGCTGCGCGAGCTGCGCCGCCATGACGAAGCCCTGGCCGCGCACGACGAGGCCCTTGCGCTCGACCCATGCCTGGCGAACGCCTTCCAGAACCGCGGCAACGTGTTGAAGGACCTGCACCGCCTGGACGAAGCGCTGGCCTGCTTCGGCCGCGCCATCGAACTCGAGCCGGCGAATCCGCTGGCCTGGCTCAACCAGGGCGCGGTCCTGGCGGCGCAGGGCCTGTATGAAGAGGGACTCGCCAGCTATGACCATGCTGTCGCGCTGGACCCGGAACTGGCGGTGGCGTACTGGAACCGCAGCCTGCTGCACCTCGAACACGGCAATTTCAAGGCCGGCTGGCGCGACCACGAATGGCGCTGGAAGACCCCCCACTTCCTGAATTCGCCCGACATCCGCCCCTTCGACGCCCCGCTGTGGCTGGGCCAGGAAGACATCGAAGGCAAGAGCATCCTGCTGTATTCGGAGCAGGGCTTCGGCGACGTGCTGCAGTGCGCGCGCTACGTGCCGCTGCTGGCGCAGCGCGGCGCCACCGTGATCCTGGAAACCCACGCGCCGCTGGCAGGCCTGCTGGCGCGCCTGGACGGCGTAGCGCAGGTGATCCCGCGCGGCCAGCCGGTGCCCGTTACCGACTGGCGCTGCCCGATGATGAGCCTCCCGCTGGCCTTCGGCACCGAGCTGGTCACGATCCCGGCGCCGAACCACTACCTGCGCGCCGACCCGGCCAGGGTCGACGCATGGCGCGCGGCGCTGGGACCGGCGCACAGGCCGCGCATCGGCCTGGTCTGGAGCGGCAGCCCGACCCATGGCAACGACGGCAACCGCAGCCTCAATTTCGCCCGCATGACGGCGCTGCTGTCGGACCGCTTCGAGTTCTTCACGCTGCAGCGCGACGTCCGCCCGGCCGACCAGGCCGCGCTCGACGCGGACGGCCGCGTGCGCGGCTTCGGGCACCAGCTGAAAGACTTCGGCGACACCGCGGCACTGTGCGAGCTGATGGACGTGGTGGTCAGCGTGGACACCAGCGTCGCCCACCTGGCCGGCGCCCTCGGACGCCCGGCCTGGGTGCTGCTGCCCGCCATCGCCGACTGGCGCTGGCTGCGCGAACGCCGCGACAGCCCCTGGTATCCGTCGGCGCGCCTGTACCGCCAGGCGGCGCCGGGCGCCTGGGACGCCGCGCTGGCCGAGGTGAAGGCCGACCTCGAACGCTTCGCCAGCGGGAACATCTTCTCGACCCCACCGAAAGAATAAGGTCGGCCGAGGATGCCGGTCGCGCCTCAGTTCTCGACGGCGACCACCATCACGGCCTTGGCCGGCAGCCTGACCGTCAGCCTGCCGCCGGCTGCCCTGGCGCTGTAGGGCGCCGGCCTGACGGCCCGCGGCTGTCAGGCCTGGCCGTCGCCGTAGGGCGAGACGGTGACGATGTCGCCGTTCGCATCGTACTGCAGCGCCGTCATCTTCACGGAGCGCAGGTGGGTCACGCCTTCCGACAGGCTGCTGTCGTGGTAGAACAAATACGTGCGGCCTTCGAATTCGCAGATCGAGTGGTGGGTGGTCCAGCCGATCACCGGGGTCATGATCCGGCCGCGGTAGGTGAAGGGGCCGTAGGGGCTGTCGCCGACCGCATAGCAGAGCAGGTGGGTGTCGCCGGTCGAATACGAGAAGTAGTATTTGCCGTCGTGCTTGTGCAGCCAGGGCGCTTCGAAATAGCGGCGCTCGTGGTCGCCGGCCAGCAGCGGCTTGCCGTCTTCGTCGAGGATCTGCACTGCGCGCGGCGCCTCGGCGAACTGCTTCATGTCGGCCGCCAGGCGCGCCACGCGCGGCGCCAGCGCTTCTTCGTGCGCGGCCGGTTCCGTGTTGGCCGCGTCGTAGACGTTGTCGCGGTAGTTCTGCAGCTGCCCGCCCCAGATGCCGCCGAAAACCATGTAGAAGGCGCCATCGCCGTCTTCGAACACGGCCGGGTCGATCGAATAGCTGCCTTCGATCGGCAGCGCTTCCGGCACGAAGGGGCCGGCCGGGTGCTCACCCACGGCGACGCCGATCTGGAAGATGCCGTCCGGGCGCTTGGCCGGGAAGTACAGGTAGACCTTGCCGTCCTTGCGCGCCGCGTCCGGCGCCCACATCTGGCGCTGCGCCCAAGGCACGTCCTTGACGTGCAGGGCGACGCCATGGTCGACGGCCTGCGCGCCCGGATGGTCGAGCGAAAGGACGTGGTAGTCCTCCATCGCGAAATGGTCGCCGTTGTCGTTGAAGGCGATGCCGGCCTCGATGTCGTGCGACGGGTAGATGTAGATGCGGCCATCGAACACGTGGGCCGAGGGATCGGCGGTGTAGATATGGCTTACCAGGGGTTGAGAGATGGCGCGCGCCTTCAGTTCCCGCACGCGTTCCTTGTCGATGATCTCGGACATGTCTGGCCTGATTGGATGGTGGTGAGTCGACTAGTGCTGGACCGCGGCGCGGCGCTCGCCGAGTTCGCGCTCGATCTGCAGCTCGGTCGTCTTGCGGATGTCGTACCACATCAGGCAGGCGACGCCGGCCAGGAAGGGAATCGAAGCCCACACGCTGACCGACAGCAGGATGCCGTTTGCGGTTTGCGGCGACTGCACCGGCAGTGCGGCGTCGTAGCCGTAGGCGGACAGCAGCGCGGCCACCAGCGCGCCGCCGATGCCCAGGCCGGCCTTGAGGCCGAAGATCATCGCGGAAAACAGCAGGGCGGTGGCGCGGCGGTTGTTCTTCCATTCCGAGTAATCGGCGACGTCGGCGATCATGGCCCACAGCAGCGGGATCGTGATCCCGTAGAAGAAACCGTGCAGCAGCTGGCAGACGAACACCGGCAGGATCGAGGTCGGCGCGAAGAGATACAGGCCCAGCATGAACAGGGTCGAGACCAGCAGCGCGGCGCCATACACGTCGCGCTTGCCGAAGCGGTCGGCCAGCGGCTTGGAGAAGCCGATCCCGACGATCATCATGATGATGCCGACCGCGTTGAACAGGCTGAAGCCCGAGGTGGCGGGATCCTGCGGCCAGTGGAAGGCCGTCATCCCGAGGCGCGCGAGCAGCCCGTTCAGGCCGTCGATGAAGGCGACGAAGCCGATCTCGCGCAGGAAGGCGGCCAGCTGCGCCTCGTTCAGGTAGGTCTTGAAATAGAAGACGTACATGCCGCCTTTCAGGGCCAGCGTCACGAAGACCAGGATGGTCAGCACCAGCATGATGACCCAGGGGCGGTTGCCGAGCAGGTCGGCGATATCCTGGCGGATGCTCGAGCGCTGCGACGGCGCCGGGACGATCCGCTCGCGGGTCGTGAAGAAGGTAATCAGGAAGAACACGGTGCCGACCAGCGCGAAGACCGTCATGATGTTCTTGAAGCCGAGCGCCTTGTCGTCGCCGCCCAGGATCAGGACCAGCGGCAGCAGCAGGACCTGGATGATGAATTGGGCGACCATCACGGCGGTGAAGCGGTAGGCCGACAGGCTGTTGCGCTCCGCCATGCTGCCGGTGAGGACGCCGCTCAGGGCGGAATAGGGCAGGTTGTTGGCGGAGTACACCAGCATCAGCATGATATAGGTGAGCAGGGCATAGACGGTCTTGCCGTTCTCGCCCAGGTCAGGGGTGCTGAAAGCCAGCAGCGCGGTGAGGCCGAAGGGGATCGAGGTCCACAGGATCCACGGACGGAATTTGCCCCAGCGGGTGCTGGTCCGGTCGGCCAGCAGGCCCATGAGAGGATTGAAACAGGCGCCGACGATGCCGCCGACGAAGATGATGGAGGCGGCCGTCCCGGGCGGGATCTGGTACACGTCGGTGTAGAAGAAGGCGATGAAGGTCAGCAGGGTCTGAAAGATCAGGTTGGCGGCCAGGTCGCCGAGGCTGTAACCGAGCTTTTCCATCACGCCCAGCCGTGAGGATGCGTGTTCCAGGTTACTCATGTCGTCTCGCTTCGTTATAGTTATGCAACTGGCGAGCTGTGCCCGGCAGTTGCTATCATGCTTGTATCACTAAATGTAATACGCAATCATTTCTTTGAGTATGGTTGAGGATTGGCAGGGAGTCAAATCGATTCTGGGCCGGTTGAGGTAAAATCGTGGGTTCACCTGCGTGACTTCAAGCATGAAATACGAAAAGCGAAAACTCAGCGTCGCCCCCATGATGGACTGGACCGGGGAAGGCTGGTTTTCATAGAGGCTGGTCGCGGGTCTGGTGCAAATTTGGAGTAGCGGACCTTTGCAAGGTTCACCGAATTCGCATGTTGGGGCCGACACCAGCGGGTGAGGTTTTCAATGCCTGTGCACCGCCTTCCAAGCTACGTATTCGGAAGGTCGCAAGCCATAGCGCGCCAGTACGCCCTCATGCAGGCGCTTGAGTTCTTCGACGATGAGTGCCTGCACGCTGGGTTGTTCATGCTCTGGTACATGGCGCACCACGGATCGCTGGATGTCGGCGAGCGGTGCGCTTTCGGGATGGAGCACGATCTCGCGAATCGTCTGCTTGATCAGGTCACGCCAGGCCAGGCGGAGCGGGTCGGGTTCGGCCAGGTTCTGCTTCAGTGCGAGATATTCCTGTGTCGAGCGTTCGTATGCCCAGACGTACAGGTCGCGCAGCAATTCCACACGCGTCAGCTCGTAGACCCCGAGGGTGGCACGGCTGTAGGCCTGCTCGGGTACGTCCAAAAATGTAAGTGGGCACAGATTGGCGCGAAACAGCGGCAGATTCGCGGCCAGCCTGGAGGTGCGTTTGTTGATGTCGGCAAAGGGCTGCAGGTAAGGCAAATGCACCATCATGAAGAACGACTGCTCGAACGGATCGCTGACCTGGTTTGCCTTGTGTAGCAATGCGTCCAGGGTGTCCTCGATCTGTTGCGGCGTGGGCAGGGGCCGATAGACGCTCTTACCGATGTCGACGGCATGCTGCCGGATTCTTCCTTCGTCTGCAGGGTTGGGCAGGAGGTTCTCAGCCAGAGCACTGTGCAGGTTCATCAGCGTGTAGCGGTTGAACTCCACCTCATCGATATTTTCGACAAGAAGTTCGATCGCTGTCTTGTGGTTGAGGATCATCTGCGTTTCGATGGCTGCCTTACCAAGTGCGGCCGTCCCGTGCTCGATGAGCTCCCGCGTATCGAGACGTGAGTAGGTATTGCCTTCCAGATGACTGGATGCCCATGACAGGTCGATCAGCAAGCGGTTCAGGATGGCGCGGCTGTACGTGCCGGCAGGCGCCCCGACGTCGGCAGTTTGCCCCATCTTACGAAGTTGGCGACGCAATGATTCGGACAGGTACCAAGTCTCGTTTGGGTGGTAAGCATCCAGAAATTCGCGCTGGTATCCTACCGGCTTCCGCGCTTCCACGGGCTGATCGACATAGGCAAGGATGTCATCGCTGTCTGCGGAGAGCGGGATGAAGCTAGGGAAGGTATCCGTACCGGCATTTTGAACGTGCGTGTCAGCATGTGTACTCGCGCTGAAATAACGACGAGCTCGGCCCTCGCCAACTGCTGTGACTTGGCCTCGCTCGATCATTTGCGAGATCAAGCGTTGAGCCGTCCGTCTGGCAACATGGGGATGTTGAGCGAGAAGTTCAGCCAATGTGCGGCCGGTGCCGGACATTTGAATACTGTTCAGCAAGTCGGCGACGGTTGACATGATTGATTGGCGCGGTTGGGCAGAGGGTAGCGTCATTGTGGCGCAGTTCCTGAAAAACTGCCAGAATTTTGGCGCAGTTTTGGCGCTGTTTGAGGGGGAGCTTCTGGTTCGAACGTCAAAACAAGTGCGCATGCTCCCAAGCCGCTATGGGCTTCTTGGGAAGCGTTCGTGCTGAACGGCCAGGTAAGGGCACGAAATTCTCATCCATGTGCCATTTCCCATCGAAGAGCGATGGCTGTCGCACCGCGTGCTCATTCAGCTTGCGCATTCGCGTCCGGAGCGTCGGCGATGCAATTCCCAAGTGATCCGCTAGCAGCGCATGTTCGTTCCGAAAATTTGATAGGGCGACCGTATATGCAAATGCTTCGGAATACCTGCTTGCAAGCGCGCTATAGTTCTCAGCCTGCTCACATGCGTCGTCCGATCTAGTATCAGCAAGTCTTTCTGACAAACGCAGACCTTCTCCATCGTCGAAATCAAGACTGTCAGCAAAGTGGAGCTTCCAATCCATCTGTCGCCGCGAACTTGAATAGACGAAAGAGAAAATGCGGTTCTCATCTTCAGGTTGAAAGAGGTCGAGCTCACGGCCCAAGCGCTCTCGGGGTAATCCTCCCATTTTTAGAGCGAGCTAAAAGTAGAGGTTAAGCGGCAAGGGTAAGTTTCTGTTTTGGTGTGATGCCGCCGAGCGCCATGTTGGGCCCGTCGTGATTGTAGGTCCACAGCCAGCGAGTGGCAAATTCCTGGATCTGGTCGAGCGTTTCAAAAAGGTGGTGAGCCAGCCAGTCGTAGCGCACGGTCCTGTTGTAGCACTCGACGTAAGCGTTCTGTTGCGGTTGCCCGGGCTGGATGAAGTCGATGCGGATTCCGCGTCTGGCAGCCCAGCCCAACGTTACAGCGCTGATGTATTCCGGGCCGTTGTCGCAGCGGATCGCATCCGGTTTGCCGCGCCATTCGATGATCCGGTCCAGCGATCTGATAACACGTTCGGATGGCAACGAGAAATCGACCTCGATTCCCAAGCCTTCTTGATTGAAATCATCGATGACGTTGAACAGGCGGATGCTGCGTCCGTCGGCAAGCTGGTCATGCATGAAGTCCATCGACCACCTCTGGTTGATCGCGGTCGGCACGGCCAATGGCAGCGGCTTCTCGCGCACCAGGCGGTGGCGCGGCTTGATGCGCAGGTTCAGCTCGAGCTCACGGTAAATCCGGTAGACCCTCTTGTGGTTCCATTTAAAATGGCGCTGTTCGCGCTAAGTGTTGAATCGGCCCAGCGCGGCTCTCAAGAAAGCGTCTGCGCTGGAAATGCGCTGGCCGTCCAGCGCCCAGCGCCAGCCGAAATAATGCGACAGGTAGCGGCTGGCGACGCCGCGGAACGGCAGCAGCCAGGTCCGCATCCGGCTGTGATAGGCGTTCACGTT
>CAJYXO010000279.1 GCA_913778765.1 uncultured Massilia sp.
ATCGTGCGCCCGATGCTGGAAGACCGCCAGGGCCGGCTATGGGTCGGCACCTTCGACGGACTCGACCTGCTCGACCGCGCCACCGGCAAGTTCCGCCACTTCCGCCACGACCCGGACGATGCCGCCAGCCTGAGCCACGACGAAGTCCACTACCTGATGGAAGACCACCAGGGCACGCTGTGGGTCGGCACCGCGGTCGGCCTGAACAAGGTGGTGGTGGGCAGCGACGGCGCGCCGCGCTTCCAGCGCTACACCAGCCGCGACGGCATGAACGACGATGCGGTGGCGGCCATGCTGGAAGACGGCGACGGCCAGATCTGGGTCAGCACCTCCAGCAACGTCGCGCGCCTGGACCCGGTCAGCGGCAGCTGGCGCAACTACGATGCCGCCGACGGCACCATCGAAGGCGCGTATTTCGACGCCTCGGCGCTGCGCGGGCCGGACGGCACGCTCTACTTTGGCGGCAACAACGGCATCACCGCCTTCCATCCGCGCGCGCTGCACGACAACCTGATCGCGCCGCGCGCCGTGATCACCGGCCTGCAGATCTTCGGCGAACCGGTGCAGAAGCGCTATCCGGGCCTGGCCTCCTGGCCGATCGAGCGCGCCGCCGGGATCACGCTGCCGGCCTCGGATTCGGTGTTCTCGCTGGAGTTCTCGGCGCTGCACTTCGCCGCGCCGCAGCGCAACCGCTTCGCCTACCGCCTGGCCGGCTTCGACCAGGACTGGATCGCCGCCGATGCCGGCAAGCGCTTCGCCACCTACACCAACCTCGACCCCGGCCGCTACACCTTCCAGGTCCGCGCCGCCAACAAGGACGGGGTCTGGAGCGATGCCCCGGCCAGCTTCGAGATCACGATCCTGCCGCCGTACTGGAAGACCTGGTGGTTCCGCGGCCTGGTGGCGCTGCTGGTGGCCGGCATCGGCTACGGCGTGTTCCGCATCCGCGTGGACGGCCTGCGACGCCAGAAGGACCTGCTCGAGCACCAGGTCAGCGTCCGTACCGAGCGCATCGAACAGCAGAACCGCCTGCTCGAGCGCCAGACCGCCGAACTGCGCGAGCAGCAGCGCCAGGTCCGGCGCCGCACCGACGAACTGGCGCGCGCCAACGGCGCCCTGCAGGAAAACGAGGAGCGCCTGTACCTGGCCAAGCAGCGCGCCGAGGACGCGACGCGCCAGAAGTCCGAGTTCCTGGCCAACATGAGCCACGAGATGCGCACCCCGCTGGCCGGCGTGATCGGCATGCTCGGCTTCGCCCTGCGCGACGGGCAGATGAAGGACTCGACCCGCGAACAGATCCTGCGCGGCCAGGCCAACGCCCAGTCGCTGCTGGCGATCATCAACGACCTGCTCGATTTTTCCAAGATCGAGGCCGGCAAGCTGAGCATCGAGAACATCGACTTCGCCCTCGACGAAACCATCGGCCACGTGGTCACCCTGTTCGAGGAGCAGGCCGGCGCCCACAGCGTCGGCTTCGCGGTGCACCTCGACGACGACCTGCCGCGCTTCGTGGTGGGCGACCCGACCCGCCTGCGCCAGATCCTGGTCAACCTGGTCGGCAACGCCTTCAAGTTCACCGAGAGCGGCACCGTGACGGTGCGGGTCGAACGCCGCGCCGGCGACCAGGTCGATATCCTGGGCCGCAACATGATCCGCTTCTCGGTCGAGGACACCGGCATCGGCATCGAGGCCGACGCGCTGCCGCGCCTGTTCCAGAAATTCGAACAGGCCGACGCCGGCACCACGCGGCGCTACGGCGGCACCGGCCTGGGGCTGGCGATCTGCCGCCAGCTGGTCGAACTGATGGGCGGCTCGATCGGCGCCGCCAGCACGCCGGGCGAGGGCTCGACCTTCAGTTTCGTGCTGCCGCTGGCCGACGGCGTGCAGCCGCCGGTGGCGCCGCAGGTGCCGCGCGAGCCGCACACCCACCGCCTGCGCGTGCTGTGCGCCGAGGACTACCCGACCAACCAGATCATCGTGCGCATGATGCTGGAAGAGCTGGGCCACCAGGTCGACGTGGTCGAGAACGGGCTGCTTGCGGTGGCGGCCTGCGCGCGCACCCGCTACGACCTGGTGCTGATGGACGGCCGCATGCCGGAAATGGACGGCGCCACCGCCACCCGCCTGATCCGCGCCGGTGGCCCGCTCGACGCGCCGGTGCTGGACCAGCACCTGATGATCGTCGCGCTCACCGCCAACGCCAGCGAGGAAGACCGCGCGCGCTACCTGGCCTGCGGCATGGACGCCTTCCTCACCAAGCCGATCGACGACGTCCAGCTGCACTTCCACCTGAGCCGCGCGATCGAGCGCCAGCTGCAGCGCGGCGTCGAGCTGCAGCCGATGCCGCGCCCCGAGACGCGCGCGCCGGCGTCGACGCCGAGCACCGCCGACCTCGACGCGATGTTCGGCGTGTTCACCGGGCCGCCGCAGGCCGGCCCGGCGCCGGCGGTGGACGGCGGCGCCAACTTCGGCCGCCGCTCGGGCGACCTGAAGAGCCGCATGCGCGCCGCCTTCGCCGCCGACCTGCCGCGCCGCCGC
Organism: uncultured Massilia sp.; assembly: GCA_913778765.1. GTDB lineage: Bacteria > Pseudomonadota > Gammaproteobacteria > Burkholderiales > Burkholderiaceae_D > Telluria. The sequence goes on from CAJYXO010000279.1 coordinate 2,539, forward strand.
AGCGAACTCGATGCGGCGCTGGCGGCAAGCGACCTCGATGCTTGCGGCCGCCTGCTGCACGGCATGCGCGGCAGCGCCGGCTACCTCGGCGAGACCGGTTTGTACCAGTTGTGCACGGAGCTCGAACGCGCTGCCGACGACGGCGGCCTGGAGCAGGTGAGGGCGCGCCTGCCCGAATTGCTGGCCATGCTGGCGCGTTTCGAAGAAACCACAGCCTGAATCGTGCGCGCCGGGACTCTCTGTATAATTTGCCGGAGAACAATAGCGGAGACGCGATGAGAGTCCTGATTGTCGACGACGACGTGGTGTCGCGCATGATGCTGATGCACATGATCGACAGCGCCGGCAGCTACGACGTGCTGGAAGCCGAGGACGGCGAGGAAGCCTGGCGCCAGCTCGACGCCGGCCCGCGCCCGGCGATGCTGTTCTGCGACCTGCGCATGCCGCGCCTGTCCGGCATGGAGCTGCTGGCCCGGGTCAAGGCCGACGAGCGCTTCGCCGGACTGCCGTTCGTGCTGGTCTCCGCGGCGGCCGACGGCGCCACCATGGAACAGGCGATCGGCCTGGGCGCCGACGGCTACATCGTCAAACCCTTCGACAGCGGACAGGTGCGCGGCTACCTCGCCAACCTGGGCGGCGCCAATGAAAGCGCGGACGCGACCATGCGCCGCCTCGGCATCGACGCCACCCGCCTGCTGCTCTACCTGGGCGGCCTGCACCGCCAGCTGGCCGGCGCCGGCGCCGACGTCAAGGGGCTGCTGGAAGCCGGCCAGGCCGACGCCGCCCGGGCCCACCTGGGCCGCCTGGCGGAAGGCTGCCGTACCCTCGGCCTGCTGGACGCCGCCGCCGCACTGGACACCCAGGCCGCCTTGCCGCCCTCCGCCGCGACGGCGGTCCGCGAACTCGACGCCGCCTGCGCCACCGTGCTGCGCCAGACCGATGCGGCGCGCCGCCTCACGATGTTGTAAGAGTGTTACCGCACAGACCCACCAGCCGGGCTGTGCCAATTGCGCGCCGCCCGGCAAAGCAATCTTATTAAAATAGCCCGGATGAGCGCTTCACCTTCTTTCGGATTTCTCCTCGGCGGCGGCCGGATGGGAGACAGTATCGCGGCCCACGACTGGGGCGCCACCCCGCTGGGGCCGGTGTCAAGCTGGCCGGCGGCCCTGCGCACCACCCTCAGCACGGTGCTGAATTCGCGTTTTCCCACTTTCCTGTGCTGGGGCCCGGCGCTCATCAGTTTTCATAACGACGCCTACATCCCCATCCTCGGCCTGAAGACGGCGCTCGGCAGGCCTTTCCGCGAGGTCTGGGGCGAAGCCTGGGACACGGTCGGCCCGATCGCCGAACGCGCCTGGGCCGGCGAGGCCAGTTATTTCGAAGATTTGCCCGTGACCAGCGAGCGCTTCGGCTACGCGGCCCAGCACTTCTACACCTTCTCCTACAGCCCCGTGCGCGACGAGGACGGCGGCGTGGCCGGGATCCTGTGCACCGTGTTCGAAACCACGGACAAGGTCAAGGCGATCGACCAGCTGCGCGACGTCAACGAAAGCCTGAGCCACCAGGTGGCGGCCCATGCGGCCGACCGCGACCGCCTGTGGCGGATCTCGCCGGACGTGATGGCGGCAGCCTCACTGTCCACCGGGCGCTTCCTGACGGTCAATCCGGCCTTCACCGAGACCTTCGGCTGGAGCGCCGTGGAGGCGACCACCCGGCCCTTCATGGAGATGGTGCATCCGGACGACCGCGACGACGTGGCGCGCCACATGGGCATCCTGGCCGAAGGCACGCCGCTGGTCGGCTACCAGACCCGCGTGCTGCACAAGGATGGTTCTTATCGCTGGGTGCAGTGGACGATCTCCCCGGAAGGCGAACTGCTGTACGGGGTGGCGCGCGACATCACGGCCGAGAAGCACCAGGCCGACGCCCTGCGCCAGACCGAGGACGCGCTGCGCCAGTCGCAGAAGATGGAAGCGGTGGGCCAGCTCACCGGCGGCCTGGCGCACGACTTCAACAACATGCTGGCGGGCGTGGCCGGCCACCTGGACCTGATGAAGCTGCGCCTGCGCATGGGTCAGACCGGCGACCTGCCGGCCCGCATCGACGCCGCCCTTGGCGTGACCCAGCGCGCGGCGTCGCTGACCCACCGTCTGCTGGCCTTCTCGCGGCGCCAGGCGCTCGATCCCAAGCCGACCAGCGTGAACGCGCTGGTGATGTCGATGACGGACCTGATCGGCCGTTCCGCCGGGCCGGCCATCACCGTCCGCACGCGCCTGCAGTCGGCGCTGTGGACCACGCTGTGCGACCCGAACCAGCTCGAAAGCGCGCTGCTGAACCTTGCCAACAACGCGCGCGACGCCATGCCGGAAGGCGGCGCCATCGCGATCGAGACCGAGAACGCCGTCATCGCCCCGCTGCAGGCCGGCCGCTACGGCGATCTAAAACCGGGCGAATACGTGCTGGTGACGGTGCGCGACAGCGGCGCCGGCATGCCGCCCGACGTGCTGGCGCGCGCCTTCGACCCCTTCTTCACGACCAAGCCGATGGGGCAGGGTACGGGCCTGGGCCTGTCGATGGTGTACGGCTTCGCGCGCCAGTCGGGCGGCCAGGTCCGCATCGATTCCCTGCCGGGCCAGGGCACCGAAGTGCGCCTGCTGCTGCCGCGCCTGGCCGCCGACGCCGAGGCGCCGGCCGCGCCGGAAAACGAAGCGCCGCTGCCTGCCGCCGGCCGCAAGGGCACGGTGCTGGTGGTCGACGACGAAGCCGAGATCCGCGGCGTGATGGCCGAGGTGCTGCGCCTGCAGGGCTACACGGTGCTGGAAGCGGCCGACGCGCCGCAGGCGCTGCGCCAGCTGCACGAGATGGGACAAAGCAGGGGCGCCGCGCGGCGCCCGGACATGCTGGTCACCGACATCGGCCTGCCGAACGGCATGAACGGCCGCCAGCTGGCCGACCAGGTGCGCGCCCAATGGCCGCGGGTGCCGGTGCTGCTGGTGACCGGCTACGCCGAAAGCACGGTGATGCGCAACGACACCCTGCCGGCCCAGATGGAGCTGCTCACCAAGCCGTTCGCGATGACGGCGCTGGCCGAGAAGGTGGGCGCGATGCTGGCCGCGCCGCCTGCCGTCGGCGCGGCCGCGAACAGCGGCACCGCCGACGAGGTGCCGGCCTGAATCGCGGTCCGCATGCCGGCGCCCGGCCGGCCGGACGCAGCATCCTGTTTTCGGGGCCGATGGTGCGCGCGCTGCTGGCGGGCGTGAAAACGCAGACGCGGCGCGCCATGCACGGCCCCTTGGCATCCGCGCGCAACCGCTTCGGCGAGCCCGGCGACCTGTTATGGGTGCGCGAGACCTTCTTTGCCTACGGACGCTGGGAAACGCGTTTCAACGCGCGCAAGCAGCGGCGGGAGTGGGCGTTCGCCGACATGACGCTGGCTTCCGGCCTTGCCTACCGCTACGAGGCGGATGGCGGGCCCGGGGCGGCTCCTCACGCGCGGCGCGAAGCGGATGCGGCCCCGGCCTGGCACAAGCGGCCGGCGCTGTTCATGCCGCGGGTGGCGAGCCGGATCGTGCTGGAGATCGTCGAGGTGCGGATCGAGCGGCTGCGGGAAATCGGCGCGGGGGATGCGCTGGCGGAAGGGCTTGGGCCGATCGGTGACGACGTCGATCCGGTGCTGGCTTACCGCGCGGTGTGGGAGCGGATCAATGGGGTGGGGAGCTGGGACGCCGATCCCCTGGTGTGGGTGGTCGCGTTCAGGCGGTTGACCGAGGCATTGGTCCCCCCGACAGGAATCGAACCTGTATCTCACGCTTAGGAGGCGCGCGTACTATCCATTGTACTACGGGGAGGACTCATGGTTCGGCGAGCGGACCCTGTAGACAGGCCGGGATCGTGAACCGACCGCAATTATAGCCGATGATTCAGGCAATATTGGAAGTCCGGCCCCGCCAGTCGGTACAATGCGCCTTTCTCTCATTCGCTGCACACGATCATGGCTGTCATCTCCCTCACTTCCGCGCAACTGGCCTTCGGCCACGTCGCGCTGCTCGACCACGCCGATTTCTCCATCGAAGCCGGCGAACGCGTCGGTCTCATCGGCCGCAACGGCACCGGCAAGTCCTCGCTGCTGAAGATCATTTCCGGCCGCTCGAAACTCGACGATGGCCTGCTGGTCATGCAGCAGGGCCTCAAGATCGCCTACGTCGAGCAGGAGCCCACCTTCGACCCGGGCATGACGGTGTTCGACGCCGTCGCCGGCGGCATGGGCGAGCAGAAGGCGATGCTGGCCGAGTACGAGTCGCTGACCGGGCAGTTCGGCCAAGGCAACGACGATGCCGTGATGGAGCGCATGCACGAGCTGCAGCACAAGCTCGACGCCACGGACGCCTGGAACATCGGCAACAAGGTCGAGACCACGCTCGGCCGCCTCGGCCTGAACGGCGAGGCGCAGATGGGCACGCTGTCGGGCGGCATGCAGAAGCGCGTCGCGCTGGCGGTCGCGCTGGTGTCCGGTCCGGACGTGCTGCTGCTCGACGAGCCCACCAACCACCTCGACTTCACGTCGATCCAGTGGCTGGAAGGCCTGCTGCGCGAATACCGCGGCTCGGTGCTGTTCATCACCCACGACCGACGCTTCCTGGATAACGTCGCCACCCGCATCATCGAGCTGGACCGCGGGCGCCTGCTGTCCTTCCCGGGCAATTTCAGCAAGTACCAGGAGCGCAAGAAGGAACTGCTGGCGATCGAGGAGATCGAGAACGCCAAGTTCGACAAGGTGCTGGCCCAGGAAGAAGTCTGGATCCGCAAGGGCGTGCAGGCACGCCGGACCCGCGACGAAGGCCGCGTGCGCCGCCTCGAAGCGCTGCGCCTGGAACGGGCGGCGCGCCGCGACCAGCAGGGCCAGGTGCGGCTCGACGTCGGCACCGGCGAACGCTCGGGCAAGATCGTGGCGGAACTGGAGAACGTGGCCAAGCGCTACGGCGACAAGGTGATCATCGAAGGCTTCAGCGGCATTGTGCTGCGCGGCGACAAGGTCGGACTGATCGGCCCGAACGGCGCCGGCAAGACCACCATGCTGAAGATCATCCTCGGCGAGGAAACCGCCGACAGCGGCAACGTCAAGCTCGGCACCAAGCTGAACGTCGCCTACTTCGACCAGATGCGGGCCCAGCTGAATGAAGAAGCCTCGCTGGCCGACACGATTTCGCCGGGCAGCGACTGGGTCGAGGTTAACGGCCAGCGCAAGCACGTGATGAGCTACCTGGGCGACTTCCTGTTCGCGCCGGAGCGCGCGCGTTCGCCGGTGAAGTCGCTGTCGGGCGGCGAGCGCAACCGCCTGCTGCTGGCCCGCCTGTTTGCCAAGCCGGCCAACTGCCTGGTGCTGGACGAACCGACCAACGACCTCGACATCGACACCCTGGAACTGCTGGAAGAATTGCTAGCCGACTACAGCGGCACCGTCTTCCTGGTCAGCCACGACCGCACCTTCCTCGACAACGTCGTTACCGAAGTCATCGTGTCCGAAGGGCAGGGCATGTGGCGCGAATACGTCGGCGGCTACAGCGACTGGGAGCGCGTGAAGAACGAGGCCGCCAAGGCGGCGCCGGCGGCGTCCGCGACAGTTGTAAAGACGAGTCCGCCCAAAGCGAACGAAATGTCATCTGGCGCACAGAACGCCTCCGGCAAGAAGGTAAAGTTGACCTATAAGGAACAGCGGGAGCTGGAGGAACTTCCCCAGCTCATCGCCAGCCTTGAAGATGAGCAGTCGGCGATCACGGCCCAGCTGAATGCGCCAGACTTTTACAAGACCAATCCCGCCGATGCGCGCAGAATGAACGCCCGTTTCGCGGAGATCGAGGACTTGCTGCTCGATGCCCTGGAACGCTGGGAACGCCTGGAGGCGCGCGTCAGGGGAGAGTAGCGATGCCGTGATGGAGGAACATGACTGAGCATGACGACCGCATCGCTTCACCCGCGGCGGCAGCACTGCCGGCCGATGCTCCCATGTTCAACCATGCGGCCTGGGCGCGCATCCTGCCGTTTGCCGCCTATCTGTTCTTCATCGTCGCCGGCGATGTCCTCGAGCGCCTCGGCGTGGCGCCCGAGGTCCTGCGCTGGCTCTATCCCGCCAAGATCGCGGCCGTCGCCCTGCTGCTGGCGCTGTTCTGGCGCCAGTACGACGAACTCAAGTCCTTCCGTCTTTCCCCGGCGCAGACCCTGACTGCGCTGGCCACCGGCGTGCTGGTGCTGGTCCTCTGGGTCAGCCTGAACGCCGACTGGATGATCATCGGTTCCCCCTCCGGCTTCGATCCGCGCAGCGAAGGCCGGATCGACTGGCTGCTGGTGGCGATCCGCATCGCCGGCGCGGCGCTGGTCGTCCCCCTCATGGAAGAATTGTTCTGGCGCTCCTTCCTGATGCGCTGGATCGTCTCCGCTGATTTCGAAACGGTTGAGCTATCTCAACTCGGTTTCAAAAGCTTCGTCATTACCGTCCTGCTGTTCGGCGTCGAGCATAACCTGTGGCTGGCCGGCATCGTCGCGGGCGCGGCCTACAGCCTGCTGTACATGCGCCACCGCAATCTATGGTCGCCGATCCTCGCGCACGCCGTCACCAACGGCCTGCTGGGGATCTGGGTGGTCCGGACCGGCAACTGGTCTTACTGGTAATCCCGTCCAGCGCATTTAACTTCAAGAAGACAAACAATCATGTTGAATTCCCGCGTGCGTCCCCTTGCCTTGATGATGCTTTCCGCATTTGCCGCGGTGCCGGCCGGCGCCGGTCCCAGCGATGCGCTGCACGTGTACGGCGGCGTCGCCTACGGCCACGACGACAACCTGCTGCGCGTGCCCGAGGACCAGCCGGCCTTCGACGGCACCCGCGCCGATTCGTGGTGGACGCGGGAAGCCGGCCTGATCTTCGACAAGACCTACAGCCGCCAGCGCATCACGCTCGTCGGCAAGCTGTCGAAGACCAACTTCGACCACTTCAAGCAGCTCGACTACGACGGCAAGGACCTGCAGGCGAACTGGCACTGGGAACTGGGCAACCACCTGGAAGGCCGGATCGGCACGTCTTACCAGCAGGTGCTGGCGCCGTACACCGATTTCCGCAGCGACGAACGGAACCTGCGCAAGACCCGTAGCCAGTATGCGGAAGGCGCATGGCGCTTCCATTCGGCCTGGCGGGTCCGCGCCGGCTTCCAGCAGGACAAATACACCTATGAAGCGGTCAGCAACCGCTTCAACAACCGCACCGAGGATGCCAGCGAACTCGAGCTGGACTACCTGGCGCGCAGCGGCAGCACGGTCGGCCTGGTGGCGCGCCACGTGAAGGGCACTTACCCCTACCCGCGTCCGGTCGGCCCGCTCGACGTCAACAGCGGCTTCAACCAGGACGAGCTGAAGGCGCGCGTGAAATGGCTGGCGACCGGCTCGACCACCATCGACGCCCTGGTCGGCTACACGCGCCGCGAGCAGCCTTCGTTCGGCTCGGGCAAGACCAGCGGCGTGGCCGGCAAGATCAACGCCACCTATCAGCCGCTCGGCAAGATGACCTATAAAGCCTCGGTCTGGCGCGACTTCGCGCCGATCGAGAGCACGACCGTCAGCTACACCCTGAACAAAGGCGCGAGTATCGGCGCACAATGGGATGCCACGGCCAAGATCTCGGTGAATGCCGACGCGATTTATGAACGCCGCAGCTACAGCGCGCGCACGGACTTCCCGGGCTCCGACGACCTGCGCGATTCGGTCCGCACGGCAACGCTGCGCGCCACCTGGATGCCGCGCCCCACCATCCAGGTCCAGGCGGGACTGGCGCACCAGTCGCGCAGCGGTTCCGTGGCGCTCGGAACGGGCAGCTTCAAGTCGAACAGCGTGACGCTGAACGCCAACGCCCAGTTCTGAGGCAGTTTTTATCGGGTTCCTATGACGGTCAACGACATACCACTGATATCGTTTTTCCAGCGGGTGCTCGATCCCCTGATCATCATGGGAACGCTGTACCTGTCGGCACTGGTGTATCACGAACCGTTCTCGGGCTACATGCTGGTGCTGATGATCCTGGCCTTCTTCATTTCGTCGGCCGTGTATCAGCACATCGATCCCTACCGCACCTGGCGCAGCGGGCGCATGTGGGCGTATGCGCGCGACACCATCTTCGGCTGGGGTGTGACCCTGGCCGTGCTGTGGTTCCTCGGCAATTCGAGCGGCCTGCGCTGGTTCTACGACGTGCGCGTGCTGACCGCCTGGGCCATCGCCACCCCTGCGATCCTGCTCACCAGCCACATCGCCGCGCGCCTGGCGAATTCGCCCGGACGCAGCAAGGAAGTGCGCTCGGTGGTGGTGGTCGGCGCCAACGACGTCGGCCTGAAGTTCGCGCGCGTGGTCGAGAAACACCCGAACCTGTTCATGGCGGTGCACGGCTTCTTCGACGACCGCACCGACGACCGCGTTCCAGCCGGCATGCAGCTGCCGATCCTGGGCAAGACGTCCGAGCTGACGCAGTACGTGCGCGAACACAACATCAAGATGATCTTCGTCAGCCAGCCGATCTCGGCCCAGCCGCGCATCCGCAAGCTGATCGACGAGCTGCAGGACACCACGGCCTCGGTCTATTTCCTGCCCGACGTGTATACCTTCGACCTGATGCAGGCGCGCTTCGACAATGTCGGCGGCATGCCGGTCATTGCCATCTGCGAGACGCCCTTCATGGGCTTCAACAGCACCATCAAGCGTGCCTCCGACATCGTGCTGGCTGCGCTGATCCTGCTGCTGCTGGCGCCGCTGATGCTGGCGACGGCGCTGGCCGTGAAGCTGAGTTCGCCGGGTCCGGTCATCTTCCGGCAGCGCCGCTACGGCCTGTATGGCGAAGAGATCATCGTCTACAAGTTCCGCTCAATGACGGTGATGGAAAACGGCACTACTGTGGTGCAAGCGCAAAGAAACGACGGACGCATCACGAAGATCGGTGGTTTCCTGCGCCGTACCTCGCTGGACGAGCTGCCGCAATTCGTCAATGTGCTGCAGGGAAGGATGAGCATCGTCGGTCCACGTCCGCATGCGGTGGCGCACAACGAGCAGTACCGCAAGGTGATCAAGGGCTACATGCTGCGCCACAAGGTCAAGCCGGGCATCACCGGCTGGGCCCAGGTGAACGGCCTGCGTGGCGAAACGGCCACGCTGGACAAGATGGAAGCGCGGGTCCAGTACGACCTGGACTATCTGCGCAACTGGTCGCTGTGGCTGGATTTGTGGATCGTGCTCAGGACGGTGAAGGTGGTGTTGACGCGGGAGAACGCGTTTTAAGTGTGTTTTAGCGGAAATTAAGTCTTCTTAAAGTTGACTTAAAGGGAAGCGTTCAATCGGATTCCCGCTTGCGGGACCGGGTGAGCTGCGTAGAATAATTGATGAGATTGCAATTTTTAAGGGGCAGACCCTATCTGGGCCTGCTACCTGAAAGGCAAGCAAGAACATGAAAAAAGCGCTGATCACAGGAGTGACCGGACAGGACGGTTCGTATCTCGCCGAGCTGCTGCTGGCGAAAGGTTACGAAGTCCACGGGATCAAGCGGCGCGCTTCGCTGTTCAATACCGAGCGCATCGACCACATCTACCAGGATCCCCACGTCGAGAACAAGAACTTCTTCCTGCACTACGGCGATCTGTCCGATACCTCGAACCTGAACCGCATCATGTGCGAGGTCAAACCGGACGAAGTCTATAACCTGGGCGCCATGAGCCACGTCGCGGTGTCCTTCGAATCGCCGGAGTACACAGCCGACGTCGACGGTATCGGCACCCTGCGCCTGCTGGAAGCGATCCGCTTCCTGGGCCTCGAAAAGACCACCCGCTTCTATCAGGCCTCGACCTCCGAACTCTACGGCCTGGTGCAGGAAACCCCCCAGCGCGAAACGACGCCTTTCTATCCACGAAGCCCCTACGCGGTGGCCAAGCTGTACGCCTACTGGATCACGGTCAATTACCGCGAAGCCTATGGCATGTATGCCTGCAACGGCATCCTGTTCAACCACGAATCCCCCCGCCGCGGCGAGACCTTCGTCACCCGCAAGATCACGCGCGGCCTTGCCAACATCGCTCAGGGCCTGGAGCAGCAGCTCTTCCTTGGCAACCTGGACGCGCTGCGCGACTGGGGGCATGCGCGCGACTACGTCGAAATGCAGTGGCTGATGCTGCAGCAGGACAAACCCGAAGACTACGTCATCGCGACCGGGCGCCAATACTCGGTGCGTTATTTCGTCGAGCTCGCCGCGCGCGAGCTGGGCATCGAGATCGCCTGGCAGGGGGAGGGCGTCGACGAACGCGGCGTGGTGGCTTCCATGACCGGCGATAAAGCGCCAGGGGTTGTGATAGGGCAACCGATCGTCGCGGTCGATCCCCAATACTTCCGCCCGACGGAGGTCGAGACGCTGCTGGGCGACCCGGGCAAGGCGCGCGAGCGCCTCGGCTGGGAACCGCGCACGCCTTTCGAAGCGATGGTGCAGGAGATGGTGGCGAGCGACCTCGATACGGCGCGCCGCCACAAGCTGCTGGCCTCGCATGGTTACAACGTTGCAATTTCATTGGAGTGAACGTTGAATACTCAGCCTCGCATCTACGTCGCCGGCCATCACGGCCTGGTCGGCTCGGCCATCGTGCGCGTCCTGCGCGCCCAGGGCCACACGAATATCGTCACCCGCAGCCACAAGGAACTGGAACTGACCGACCAGGCGGCGGTCGCCGAGTTCTTTCGCACCGAGAAGATCGACCAGGTCTACCTGGCGGCCGCCAAGGTCGGCGGCATCCACGCCAACAATACCTATCCGGCGGACTTCATCTACGACAACATGATGGTGCAGGCCAACGTCGTGCACGAAGCCCGGGTCAACGGCGTGCAGAAGCTGCTGTTCCTCGGCTCGTCCTGCATCTATCCGCGCATGGCGCCGCAGCCGATCAAGGAAGAGTACCTGATGAGCGGCATGCTGGAGCCGACCAACGAGCCGTATGCGATGGCGAAGATCGCCGGCATCAAGCTGTGCGAGAGCTACAACCGCCAGTACGGCACCGATTACCGCAGCGTGATGCCGACCAATCTCTACGGCCCCGGCGACAACTACCACCCGGAAAACAGCCACGTGATCCCGGCCCTGATGCGGCGCTTCCACGAAGCCAAGCTCGGCAATGCGCCGGAAGTCGTGATCTGGGGCAGCGGCAAGCCGATGCGCGAGTTCCTCTACGTCGACGACATGGCCGAGGCCAGCGTCCATGTGATGAATCTCGATCATGCGACCTACGCCGCGCACACCGACCCCATGCACTCGCACATCAATGTCGGTACCGGTCAGGACGTCACCATCGCCGAGCTGGCGCGGCTGGTGGGCGAGACCGTGGGCTATCGCGGGCGCATCGGTTTCGACACCAGCAAGCCCGACGGCACGCCGCGCAAGCTGCTGGACGTATCGAAGCTGAAGCAGCTCGGCTGGCAGGCCAGCACCCCGTTGCAGGAGGGTTTGCAGCGCGCCTACGCCGCCTTCGTCGAGCTGACCGAGGCGGCGCAGAATCGGGCCGCGGCCTGACCGGAAAGCCGCACGCGAGGCGAGGGTTGAGTGTTAACCGACGAACAGAGCCTCAAGCGTGCGGCACCCAGAATGCATCAGTAGCAGACTGAAGCTTAAGACAACTTCGGCATAAAAAGAGTTCCCACCAACCCAAGGAAACTAATGTGAACACATACCACCTGGCTGCCATGAAAACGACCTCCGCCCCCTCCACGCCGAAGCGCGTCCTGTGCGCCGCCCTGATTCTCGTTGCGGCAAGCTTGAGCGCGTGCGGCGACAAGGCGAAGGAAAAGAAACCGGGACAGGCGCTGGCCAGCGTCAACGGCGAAGAAGTCACGGTGCTGCAGCTGAACGAGGAGCTGCAGCGCGCCGGCGTCACGGCAGCCCAGCAGGACACGGCGAGCAAGCAATTGCTGCAGGTCCTGATCGACCGCCAGCTGCTGCAGGAGGCGGCGGCCAAGGAAAACCTGGACCGCGATCCCAAGGTGATGCAGGCGATCGATCGCGCCAAGTCGCTGATCATTGCCCAGGCTTATCTGCAAAAGCGCGTCGGCAATGTCGGCAAGCCCACGACGGCAGAGGTGGAAGACTACTTCAACAAGCATCCGGAATTCTTCTCGAACCGCAAGCAATTCAGCATGAGCGAACTCGTGATCGGCGCCAACGATCTGACGCCCGAAGTCCGCAGCGCGGCCGACAGCGCCAAGTCGCTGGAGGAAGTCGCGGTCTGGCTGGATGCCCACAAGATCAAGTACGGCCGCACCCAGATCACGCGCAGCACCGCCGACGTGCCGCCGCAGCTGTCGTCCAAGCTGCTGGGCATGCCGAAAGGGCAGATGTTCGTGGTCAAGGAAGGCCCGCGCGCCATGTTCATCACCGTCAACGAGGTCAGGGACGCGCCGGTCACGCTGGCCGTGGCCGCCCCGCAGATCGAACAGTTCCTGGTGAACAAGAAGAACAAGGAGATGGCATCGGCGGAGCTGCAGCGCCTGCGCGCCGACGCCAAGATCGAGTACCTGAACAAGTCCATGATGCCCGACCCGAAAGCCAACCCGTCGTCGCCGGCGCTGCCGGCCGGCGGCGCACCGACCAGCGCGGTGGCAGGCGCGGATGCGTCCCCGGTGGCCGAGGCGCCGAACGGGGCCGCCGCCAACCCCAACGCCAACGACAAGGCTGCGCTCGACCGTGGCGTCGCCGGGCTCAAGTGACACGTTCAACATTGATCAAAAAGAGGGAATAAAAATGAAACGACTCGTACACTGGATGATCGCAGCAACCCTGGCGCTGGCCGCGGGAT